>JAADHK010000042.1:13831-41379 GCA_013151835.1 Deltaproteobacteria bacterium | reverse complement strand
ATAAGGCAATGTGCCACCCACCCGTATCGAGCCTTGGACCCATGGCTGAGTTGTATGAATAAATACAGCGAACAAGATGGGTTAAGCGTAGGCAGAGAATTCTATAGGCCGTAGGGGAGATCGCGCTCCCTGAAGTGCTGGTACAGCTTCGAAATTACAGTTGCGGACGCCGAGGGTTTTAACGTGCGCCGAAGGCAAAACAGAAGCGTCCGTTTTGGCGAGGATGTAGGAGGTCCGTCGGAGTCATCAGGCCGTGGCATGCAGGAAGAGATACGCTGTAGAACTCGGGAAGCCCCGTTGTGCTCCTGACGAACGTGGATAATCACGTCCCAGGTGGGTCGCCGTAAGGCGGCTATATGCTTTCGGGGTGTCTTATCAGGCATAGTACTCAGAGGTTGGGAAAGCCAGCCACACGGGGAAGGACCTGACGGAAACACGAAGCACTCGTGCCGGACATGTAGGGCTGGATAAACACGAGCCAACCTCACTGCGGGGAATAGCAACTGGATTTTGTAACGGGCAACTGTGAAGATTCGCGCGGAGGCGAGTGTAAGCGAAGAACCGGATGCGGGTGTCAGTACAAGGCGTTAGCCGCAAAACAGCACGTCCGGGTCTGTGCGGGGGGTGCCGGGTAACCGGAGTTCCTACCGCGAGATACCGATTTAAACAACGCCTACCCGAAAGTCGAGAGTTACGAAACATTATTTATATGGAGGTCATACAAACATGAGCTTTTGGAAACCGTTTAGAAAATTATATATTAAATCAACAGATTTTACGCATAGCTATCAAGGTAAAGATAAAAAATTAGTTGGTTTTTATAGGGCTTGGAGTTACTGCTATGATTTTTCAGTTGGCTTAGACCCTGCTTTTGGCAGAGAAATGAAATCAATGATTGGCTTGGCGGTAAAACCTGGAGATACAACACTCGATATCGGATGTGGAACGGGTATAAGTACGTTCTATGCTTCGGAAATTGCAGATAAAGTTATTGGGATAGATTTGAGCGCTGATATGATGCGCAAACTTGAACAAAAAATCAGTCGGAGAAAATTAGTAAACATTGAAATTATAGCTGGCAGATTCCCGGAAGCATTACCCAAAAACATTAAATTTGATAGCATCATCAGTTCTTTTTGCATCGTTCATTTTACACCCGAACAGCGAAAAAGCCTTTACAAACAGATTTACAGCCTTCTCTTGAGTGGTGGACGGCTGGGACTGTTCTCAGCTCAAGGTGAAATTGCTTCTTCATTTGAAACGAAAGATGAAATAGTAAGTAATCTTGAATTGGCTGGCTTCAATAAAATTGAAATAAATGATGTGTCTGATATCTATCGAATCGTAAAAGCTGAAAGACAGTGAGCAGATATGAAACACAAAACCGGGAGTCATAGAAAACGTTCGGAGTGGTTGTCGAACGGCCTGATTTTGTCTTTTTTTAAAGATCCCAATCCATTGCGCTCCATTTGCACCGGTTATTTACAACGTTAGCCCATCCTTAATTTAGAGGGTTTTACATTGACTTTTTGACATCACATTGATACTATAATCGCATGCCACGAAAAATCAAACAACTTATTAAGTATCTTGAAAAAGCAGGATTTATTAATCGAGGTGGCAAGGGAAGCCATCGTAATTTTATCCATCCCAAAGGAATTGCTATTACAGTTTCCGGTAAACTTGGAGATGACGCAAAGCATTATCAGGAAAAAGAAGTTGAGATCAAAATTACGAGGTCTAAAAAATGAAAAAGAAAGATCGTTATTTAAAAATTGTTGAATGGTCGGATGAAGATCAATGTTATGTTGGTTCTATTCCTGGTTGGATCGGCAAATGTTGCCATGGTGACAATGAGGTAGAAGTTTATCATCAACTGGGTCAGATACTCGAAGAATGGGTCGAAATTTATGAAGAAGACAACATTCCTTTACCTTCAAGCATGACGGCAAAAAAATATTCTGGTAAATTTCAGTTACGAATTGACAGTGATTTGCATAAAGCCCTTGCTATTAAGGCAATGCAAGCCGATGAAAGCTTAAATAATTTTTGCGGGAAAATATTAAAAAAAACAATTCTACGAGCTGATGTATCACGAGCCAACAAGGCTAATTCAGCCGACGCAAAAAGCCGCGCGGCTGATTAGCGGCGTTATTCGAGGCACCATACATATATTTTCAAAAAGAAGCTTTCAGGATGGGTACCGGGTCTTGAATTGAGTCCTTGCTTGACATCGTGAGTTGGGGTTTAATGAGTGATTGCCGATGCGGATACCCTGCTTGTTGTTTGTGAGCGAGCAATTTTTTGGGTGACTCTCTAAAAAAAGCGCCAAAATAAAGCCCCGCCAGGCGGGGCTCATCCACAAGCGTCCGTCGCTGTCCAGCTTCTTTTCCCGCATCCCAAGCCCGGTAAAATAATCGGTTTGTCTGCTATGTCCGGGCTTTAATCCCACCTGAAAAACCGATGAATTTTCCATTTGCTGGAAAACAGGGAAAGCCCCCCCCTGTGGACGCTACAAATTTTGAATAGTGATTTTTGCCGTGCGCTGTCCCATAGGGGCAGGCCCATGTGCCTGCCGTGGTAAAGCAAGCATTGTCTATCCCTGTCCGCTACAAAATGGAATGCCGAAGTCATTCGCTACGAGGACCGAGTGTGCATCTACGACATGCGACTATGCCGAAAAAACAGCAAAATATCTGACTTTTTACAAATGCATCGAATATCCAACCTCCTGTAATGAGGGCTTGCAATTTTTCTATATCATGGTATTGATATAAATTGTTTTTCCATGGAATATTTTCGAGTACGTTTTTGGATTCCAACAAATAAATTCTATCACTAACGGCCTGCATCTTATGAAAGACTGGAAAATAATAATTGCCGACGATGAGCCTGAAGTCCACAACGTAACCCGACTGGTCCTTGGAGATTACAGCTTCGAGGAGCGTGGGCTCGAGTTTTTAAGCGCCTATTCAGGGGTTGAAGCCAGGCTATTGCTCGAAAAAAATCCTGACGCGGCGATTATTCTTCTGGATGTAGTCATGGAGACGGATGATGCAGGCCTGCAGATCGCCCGTTACATACGCCAGGAGCTGAAAAATAATTTTGTGCGTATTATTTTACGCACCGGACAGCCGGGAAAGGCCCCTGAAAAAAAGGTTATTATCGATTACGACATCAATGAATACAAGGAAAAGACCGAGCTTACCGTACAAAAGCTTTTCACAACCATAACCACGGCTCTCAGATCATATCGGGATTTGAGAATAATTGAAAAAAACCGGGTGGGACTTGAACAGATTATACGTTCATCCGGCAAACTTTTTGAACGCCAGTCCTTAAAAGAATTCGCGGAAGGGGTTTTAACGCAGCTTATTGCAATTCTCCGGCTTGATGAAGATGCCATGTATATAAAATTTTCGGGTTTTTCCGCGTTGAAGTCGAACGGACACTTCATGGTGGTCGCCGGGACCGGGAAATACGCGAATTCCGTTAACAGGGATATAAAGACAAGCTTTGATGAAGAAGCCCTGAAATACCTGAACATGGCCATTGCCGAAAAGCAGAGTGTGTTTGTAGACGATGTTTATGTGGGCTATTTCGTGTCGCAAAACGGATCTAAAAACCTTCTTTATCTCAAAAGCTGCCAGAATTTAACCAGCCTGGACAAAAATCTCATTCGTATATTTTCCAGCAATGTTGCCATTGCATTTGACAATATCTATTTAAACCGTGAGATCGTCGAGTCTCACAAGGAGATGCTTCTGACCCTGGGCGAGGTTGTTGAACACCGGTCCCCGGAAGTCGGAAAACATGTCCAGCGGGTTGCGCTTTTTTCCTACCTTCTGGCCGTCAAGGCCGGGCTTCCCAAGGAGGATGCCGAGTTACTGCGTCTCGTTGCACCCATGCACGATGTGGGCAAGGTGGCCATTCCCGACTCGATTCTTTTTAAACCCGGCCGGCTGACCCGTGAAGAATTTGATAAAATAAAGCCTCATACCACTATAGGATATGACATTTTCAAGGCCTCCAAGCGGAAAATTATGAAGGCTGCGGCCATTGTTGCAATGCAGCATCATGAGCATTGGGACGGCACGGGATATCCCAACGGCCTTAAGGGGGAGGCCATCCATATTTTCGGCAGGATTGTCGGCCTGGCCGATGTTTTCGATTCCCTGAGCCACTGGCGCATATACAAGGAAAAATGGGCGATTAACCGGGTAGTTAAATTGATCGCGGAGGAAAAGGGTCATCGCTTTGACCCGGCGCTTGTGGATTTGTTCATGGGTAACCTCGACGAGATTGTTGCAATAAACGAAAAATACGGTGAATAAGCGCCCTTATCTTAATATTTAACAGGGAGTAAGACAAATGCCCGATAAGTCCACATTCGAACAATTGCGGGAAGACGAAAGGGAGGTTCGCAAACAGCTTATTATAAAGGCGGCCATGGAGCTGTTTGCGGAAAAATCTTTCCATGAAATAGGGATGCGGGATATCGCCCTTAAGGCCGGGGTGTCGGCAGCTTCGATCTACAGGTATTTTCCGAGCCGTGACGACCTTTTTGTCGAAGCACTGATCCTGGATATAAACATCATAGAAAAATTACTGAGAACCAGGGTTGAAACCGGGGGCAACATGGAAGAACTGGCCCTTGCGGTCGTGGATTATATGATTGGAAACGAAGCCACCTTTCAGATGATGTGCCATTTCATGATCCGGGGGGAATTAAATCCCCAGGCCCTGAAAAAATTCAACTCCGTGCAGCGCTATTTCTTAAACATGTTTGAAAAGATTGTCGCGCAGACGCAAGGGTCGGAGAAGCTCAAATTAAACGCCCAGGCCTTTTTTGCATCTCTTGCCGGAATTGTCCTGACGTTCAGGAACTATCCCGGCCGAACCGCCGATGAAAAAAGAAAGGCGGTTCATAAACTCGCCCTGATGATCATGCGCCAGGGAACACTCGAAAATCTGTAGGCATTCACAGGCCGGCAATTTTCCCTCCATATTCTGCAAACGCCCGTTCCGCTTCTTCATAAAAAGCTCCGTATTCCCCGGTGTACCTAGGTGAGAAGTGAAAGAGCGTAAAACGTTTTGTTTTCGCCCGCGCCGCGATCATCCCTGCCTGAAAGGCCGTGAGGTGGCATTTTTTTTTCGCAAGCTGCCTGTCCTTATCCAGAAAAGCCGCTTCGATAAAAAGGCGGTCCGCATTTTTTACAAGGTCTATAATTTTATCAATATTTTCCCGGCTCCCGGATGCATCGGTAATATAGGCGATTTTTTCACCCGGAGTAATGACCGTAAGCAGGTCGGTAAGCTCCCCGAGGGTGAATTCTCGGGTTCTATCAATTTCATCCGATCCATCCGTAACCGGGGCCGACACCGGCATTTGTCGGTCGTCTCCCGCCATGATCGCCTCCTTAAAGGAATAGAGCCACGGTCCGGGTTTAAGGCCAAGGCGCGTAAGAGCATCCGACCTTATGTTGACATGAAAGTGTTCCGTAAGAGAGTAACCGAGACAGGCAATGTCGTGGTCCAGCACGGCGGTCTTAACCTCAAAGCCCGTGTCATTGAAAATAATGTTGTTTTCAATGGGCCGTATTTTTTTCCCAAAGGGCTTGAACCCGGTTTTGCACTCAAAACCGCAGGAAAGCATTTCCCCCTGTTGGATTTCGTGGACATGAATCGACAAAGACTTTACATAGTTTTCAACAAGGTTCCAGGTGTAACCGGAAAGTTTGCCGTAAACATTGTCAATAATTCCTTTGGGACCGAAAATAGATATGGACATGTCGCGTCCCAGCGCCAGGCGCAACACACGGTCAAAGCCCGTGAAATGGTCCATGTGAGTATGTGAGATAAAGATTTGGGATAGCTTGAGGATGTCCCTGGAGAAGAGTGCGTTGATATCCCCCAGGTCAATAATGACCGCTCTTTTATTGAAGAAAAACGGAATAAAAAGCCCCGGATCTTTGTCCGGCGGATTTATAAGACGTGGGTTGAATAGATGTGGCATTAAAGGTTCAGGTGCCTGGACACCTCCTTGTGAATACAATTATAAATTTCTTCGTCTGAACCGAAAATATCAACAACATCCTTGTGCTTGATTAACTGCTCAAGAACAAATGCCGTAACATATAAACTGATAACATGCGGGTTGGCGATGATTTGCCTGAATGGCGCGATCTGGAAATCAATGTCAAAATCATCGGCCCGGTTGAGTTTTTCCAGGCAGAAGACAATCTGTTCTTCCACGGTGTTCTTATGGTTTGTTTCAACGATCTGATTTTCGACCAATTTGTTTGAAATGGCGTTTCCAATGGAGTCAATTGCGTCGGCAAGAGCGCTCAATGCCTTTCGGCGCTCAAATTCTTTGGAAGATTCAATTCGGGATATCAGTCTGGACTCCCCCGTGTTGCCAGGTCTGAAATGTTTCGCCATGTTAATTTGCCTTTGTTTGTATTGGTTTAAGGAGCATATAAATATAGCTGCCCATCCTAAAAATGATGCACTCGTAAAAAGCTTTTCATGGTGATCCTTCACCATGAAAAGCTTTTTACGAGACCGTCATCATTGAAGGACGAAACATATTAGCCACCCATATACATGATTTCAAGTAAAAATTCACATACCCTCCGCTTTATGCTCAGCCGCTTCAACCATAATCTGCAATGACTTTCTTCCGTTATAGTAATTTTTCCGCAACCGAAAGGCAATTTTTTCATAATAGGTGTAATTGTCTTCAACAGGATCGCAATTAAACCATATGGCTGTGATTTTTTTGTCTGATTTACTACCCGCCCGTGCAAGCACCATACGCCGGTGTTTTTGCTTGAGGCGCTTTGAATGCAATACACTTACTTTACCGGCAACAAAGAGGGGCTCGGGATTTCCCTGGCCAAACGGGCTTAAAAGTTCAATTTCGTCGGCAATGGAGTCTGAAAGTATGTCAAGGTCCAGGTGGCCGTCTATGTATATCTTTGGATAGAAGAGATCTGGCTGGAAATCATCGGCCCGATCCATAAGAACGGTTTCGAATTTCCGGGCAAATTCAGAAACTTTATCGGCATCCAGCGAAAGCCCCGCAGCCATGGCATGTCCGCCAAAGGCAATCAGATAATCGGAACATTCGGCCAATAAATCATAGATATTTATTCCGGGTATGGATCGGGCCGAACCCTTTGCGATCCCGCTGGAAATGGAGAAAAGCACAACCGGCCGGTAATGTTTTTCAACAAGACGGGAAGCAACGATTCCCAGAACGCCCTGGTGCCAGGAAGGATCACCCAGCACAATACTTTTGTTTTCCAGCAGATATGATTCCTGATCAAGAAAGGAAACGGCGTGATCGAATATTTGCCTTTCCACGGATTGACGTTTTGAATTTAAATTGTTCAGAAGGGCGGAGAGCTTTCGTGCATGTTCGATATCATCGCAGGTCAGGAGGTCAAACCCGATTTTCGCATGATCCATGCGGCCGGCGGCATTAAGTCTCGGGGCGAGCCGGAATGCAATGTCCCCGGCGTCTATGACCTGCTTGTCTATACCACTGGACTCGATTAACGCGCGGATACCCGGCCTGGGCGAGGTGTTGATCACGGACAGGCCCATCCTGGCAATTATGCGGTTTTCCCGAACCAGTGGAACGATATCGGCGATGGTCCCTATGGCTGCCAGGTCTGAAAACGCCTTGAGATTCGGTTCCGGATACTTGTTCCAGTATCCGGTATCCCTCAGATGTTTTCTAAGGCAGATCAAAAGATAAAACGCCACGCCGACGCCGGCAAGGTAATTAAAGCCCGATCCGCATCCGGGCTGTTTCGGGTTTATCACCGCAAATGCGTTCGGCACAATGGCGTCTGCCGTATGATGGTCGGTAATAATGACATCGATTCCACACAGGCCTGCTTCCTTTACGGCTTCATGGCTTCCGATACCACAGTCGGTTGTTATGATAAGCCCAATCTCCCCGGGCACTGCGATGTCCTGAACATGAGAAGCGGTTATGCCATAGCCCTCTTTAATCCGATGGGGAAGATGCCTGGAAACCCGGGCTCCTGCCATGCGCAAAAATTCATAAACAATGGCTGCTGAAGTAATGCCGTCTGCGTCATAATCGCCGAATACGAGAATGTTTTCATTCTCGGTAAGCGCACGGGCAATCCGCTCCACGGCTTTATCCATGTCTTTTAAGGAAAAAAAGGAATGCAATTGGCTCATTGAAGGCGACAGGAATGCATCAATGTCTGAGCCTGAAACAATTCCCCTGTTTGCCATCACGCCCGCTACCGCAGGATGAAACCCGGTTTTTTGGCATATCCCGCAGATTTCGGATTCATCCGCCTGTCTTACAACCCATTTCTTTTTCATGCGCGAAATATAGCTTAATGAGTATCATTATGACAACCGGAATCATCAGTACCCTCGAAAAACAGCAGATGCGAACCCCAGCCACATTTTTATTGAAAATGCGGATACCATGATGATAGGAACGAAAAATGACTCAAAAGACAAAACCAATTCATTCAACCCTCCGGGCTTTTCGCGTTGAAAGAAAATCAATAGCGAAAATACGCTTTATTCTGGAAGCATATGAAGGTGTTGCATTTGTAGAAACCATCGACCCCAAGGCCGCGCTGGTCATGCTTCATATCGCGCCCGGATGCGAGGATATTGCGGACCAGGTTATGTCGGAACTTGCCCGGGAATTCTTTATTGAACCGGCTGAACCAGTAAACACCCGTCTTAAACATGAGGCCGTAACATTTTATGAAACATAAGAAAGTATATATAAACACCATCGGCTGCCAGATGAACGTCTATGATTCCGGCCGGATGGTAAAGCTCTTGTCGCCAATGAATTACGTGCCTGTTGATTCTTTTTATAATGCGGATTTGATAATCGTAAATACATGCACCATCAGGGAAAAGGCCGTACAAAAAGCCCACAGCTTTATCGGGCGTCTATCCGGATTGAAGAAAAAACGTCCCGGGCTTATCATCGCCGTGGCGGGTTGTGTCGCTCAGCAGCAGGGAGACCTGATTATGGCAAGGTTTCCCTATGTCGATATTGTTATGGGCACACGGGCTGTTGAGCATATCTGCGCTCACATTGGAGCGCTGAATGCGGATCGCAGCCGCAAGATTGTCGATATCGACCTTGAATCCATAGGGTTCATAACCGGCGAGGCCCCGGAAATTTCCGGGGGGATTAGCGGCGTCAGCCGTTATGTCACGATTATGAGAGGATGTGATAATTTCTGCACCTATTGCGTGGTCCCCTATGTACGGGGCAGGGAAGAAAGCCGTACTCCCGAAGATATTATAAAAGAGATTACATCTTACGTTAAAACCGGTGTTTGTGAAGTCACACTTCTGGGGCAGAACGTAAACAGTTATGGCAAAAAGGAAGGCTTGTGTTCTTTTCCTCATTTGCTTGAAAGAGTAGCTGGGATCAGCGGATTATCGCGTATCCGCTTTGTCACCTCGCACCCAAAAGACCTTTCCGATGATCTTATCAATGCCTTTGGCAGGATTGACAAACTCTGCAATCATATCCACCTTCCCGTACAGTCCGGGTCGGACCGGATTCTTTCCGGCATGCACCGCCGCTACACCAGGGACGATTACATGAAAAAACTTGATAAACTTCGTAATGTACGGCCGGATGTCGCCGTGACAACCGATATTATCGTGGGGTTTCCAGGCGAAACCGATGATGATTTCAGGCAAACCCTTGACCTGATAGACCGGGCCGGATTTGATACATTATTTGCATTCGCCTATTCAGACCGACCCGAAGCCCCTGCATCGGAATATCCGGAAAAAGTTGACGATAAAACAAAGTCAAAACGTCTCGGCGAACTTTTTTCTTGCCAAAAAGAGATTACGCGTAAAGTTTACAGTCGGCAGACGGGAAAAATATTTCCCGTCCTGGTGGAGGGTATAAGCAAAAAAGAAGTACATAATTTGAACAATGGCAAAACGGTTCAGATCACGGGGCGGACCCCTGAAAACCGTATCGTCAATTTTGATGTCCCTGGGGATAGTGAACACAATGTTCATAACAGGCATGGAGGCATCCCCGGAGACCTGGTTGGAAAAACGCTTCTGGTCAGGATTACAAAGGCTTGTTCCAATTCACTTTCCGGAGAACTTTTAACCGGCGTATCTCTTGGCGACGGGGAAAATGAGGGAGAAGCCCATGCTGCATGAAATGATTGTCGAAGGTCTTGCCATGGACCCGAGCTCCAATGCGCCGATTTTGATTTTAAACGCAAAAGATAAAGACAAGAATTTTTCCATACCCATATGGATAGGACTTCTGGAAGCTGCCGCCATTGCCTCCGTTATCCAGGATATTAAATTCGAGCGCCCCATGACCCATGATTTATTCAAGACTTTTATTGATAAGGTCGATGCCACTATTGAGCGCATTGAGGTCTGTGATCTTAAGGACAACACTTTTTTTGCTAAAATTCATTGCAAAAGGGCCGGAGGGAGCTTTATCCTTGATGCTCGTCCCAGTGATGCCATTGCTATGGCATTGCGGACCGGCGCGGATATTTTTGTGGATGAGCGGGTAATCATGCTCCTGCAGGTCGATAGTTCCGAATTCGAGGTTGCGGACAAAAGTGACCAGGGCAAAAAATGGGCCGAGTATCTGAAAAATCTTTCACCTGAAGATTTTGGCAAATATAAAGTGTAAAGGATATATAACATATGATCGATCTCCACACCCACTCACTTTTCAGCGACGGAGCGCTGATACCCTCCGAACTGGTTAGAAGAGCCGAGGAAAAGGGGCTTACCGCCATCGGCATCACGGATCACGGGGACTTGTCAAACCTTGATTTCATAATCCCGAGGCTTGTGGCCGTTGCCGGGTACCTCAATAGCTGCATGGACATCCATGTAATCCCGGGCATTGAAATTACCCATGTTCCCCCGTCTCTGTTCGCCCAGGCCGTTGATGTCGCGCGGCGCCTCGGTGCCCGGCTCGTTATCGCACACGGCGAAACCATAGTGGAGCCTGTTGCCCCGGGGACTAACCGTGCAGCCATTGATTCAAAGGTGGATGTCCTTGCCCATCCGGGCCTGATTTCCGAGGCCGATGCAATGCTTGCGGCAAAAAACGGGGTCTGCCTTGAAATTACCGCACGTAAAGGACACTCTCTGACAAACGGTCATGTTGCGGCTCTTGCGAAACAAGTGAAGGCGAAACTCGTTATCAACACCGATTCCCATGCCCCTTCAGACCTCATTGACATGGAATTTGCGCTGCGTGTAGTGCGCGGAGCCGGCCTTTTGCCGAATGAATTTGAGGCTATGCAGGACAATGCTTCCGAGTTCATAAAAATCTGAGCCTGTCTTATTTCAAAAAGATATTAAATTTCCTTTGTTTTAAAAAAGGCTTGACATACGGCGCTTATTTTTACATTAATAGCCGAAAATAACGAAGCAAATTAAAAAGGATTCACAATGCATCATTTTACCGCCGACGGACAATGGTATTATTTTTATTTTTACGGAAGGGGTCTGCCCGTGGTCAGGTGATGCTTACAAGCAATCGATTCCAAGCCGCGGACAGGCCCCATGCTGTTTGCGGCTTTTTTATTTTTTAAAAAGCCGCATGAGTTTTATGCGGCTTTTTTTATTTTTTCATCTAATGTCATAAGGAGAAAAAAGCATGACTATTATTGGAAAGAAAATCAGGATGGAACGGATAATGGACAGGAACTCGGGCAGGACCGTCATTGTGCCCCTGGACCACGGGGTCTCGGTTGGACCCATAGACGGCATAATCGATATCAAGTCAGCGGTCGCTCAAATCGCCGCCGGCGGCGCAAAGGCTATTGTGGAACATAAGGGCCTTGTCGGTGCCGGACACAGGCGCAGTGGCGCGGATATCGGGCTTATCGTCCATCTTTCGGCCTCCACCTCCCTGTCACCCTTTCCCCATTCCAAAACGCTTGTCTGTACGGTTGAGGAGGCAATCCGCCTTGGCGCGGATGCGGTTTCAATCCATATCAATATCGGTGACGCACAGGAACGGGAAATGCTGCATGATTTTGGCAAGGTGAGCTATGAGGCCAGGAAATGGGGGATGCCGCTTCTGGCCATGGTATATCCCAGGGGGGAAAAGATCAGCGATGAATATGATGTGAATGTGGTCAAACACGCGGCAAGACTGGGAAGCGAGATGGGCGCCGATATAGTAAAAGTGTCTTATACCGGATCGGTTGAATCGTTTAAGGAAGTGGTTGACGGCGCCACGGTTCCGGTTGTCATAGCAGGCGGTGCGAGGATGTCATCCGACCGGGATATCCTTGAAATGGTCAAGGGTTCCGTTATTGCCGGTGGCTCGGGTGTATCCATAGGAAGAAACGTTTTCCAGCACAAAGACCCGACTAAGATGGTCCGTGCCATTTCATCGATTGTTTTTGACAACGCGGATGTGGATGAGGCATTACAATTACTTGAGGCATAGACCCGGAGGAGTGATAATGCGGAAAATATGGGTAAAAATCGATCCATGGGATAAGGATATGGTGACCACCGCCCTTGAAGGAGGCGCGGACGGCCTGCTGATTCCAAAGGGATACACCAAGAAGGCCAAGGAACTAGGGCGGATTACAACCATCTCGGAAGACGGCGACCTTGTGGTTGGAAAGGATATTGTGCGTTTTGAAATCAAGAGCGGGACCGATGAGGAAGAGATCGTCGCCCTGTGCAGGGACCACGCCGTTATTCTCACCTGCACGGACTGGACGATCATCCCTTTGGAGAATCTGATCGCAAAAGGCGCCGATAATATCATTCTGGAAGTTTCCGACGTGGAGGCGGCCGGCACGGCGTTCAACATACTCGAAAAAGGGGTGGGCCAGATTCTGTATTCTCCGTCGGATGCGGGCGATTTGAAAAAGGCGCTTTTGCTTTTGCGCGCCGAGACACTATCAATCCCCCTGGAACCGGCCGAAATCGTGGAAGTGCGGCCCGTAGGTATGGGGGACAGGGTCTGCGTCGATACCTGCACCGATATGGGTCTGGGCGAGGGAATGCTTGTTGGGAACAGCAGTGGAGCTCTTTTTCTGGTGCATGCGGAAAGTATTTCAAACCCCTATGTGTCCCCAAGACCGTTTCGGGTAAATGCCGGGGCGGTTCACGCATATACCCGGGTTCCCGGAGGGGCGACACGATATTTGTCTGAGCTTTCGGCGGGAGACAGCGTTCTGGTGACCGATTATCAGGGCAAAACCTGTCCGGCCATAGTCGGCAGACTCAAGATCGAAAAGCGTCCCATGATGTTGATCCGGGCCCGGTGTGGAGAAAAAGAGATAACCACAATCGTGCAGAACGCAGAAACCATACGTCTCACCGATCCGGACGGAAACCCGGTATCAGTTGCTGTTCTTGCTCCCGGCGACCGTGTATTGGTGGCCCTTGAGGACAGCGGCCGGCATTTTGGGATGAAGATTGATGAAACCATAACAGAGAAATAACGATGGCGTCGTTAAAAATCCCATCTACGGCGTTGTAGTTTTTTTCCAGGCACTCGGAATACTATCTGTATGCCTACGTGCCTCGAAAAAAACTACGCCTTGTATATGGAATTTTTAACTTAGCCATTGATGCGAATTTGATGGATTTTTATATAAGCTGTTAGATATACGCTTGTGTCCGCAAAACTCTTGAAAAGGAAAAAGGATGAAAGACAAACCTGTTGGGATAAGATGCGGGGGAGTAAGGGACTGCACGGTCTTTGTCCCGGGCTCCAAGAGTTTCAGCCACAGGATGGCCATCTCCGCCAGTCTATCAAGTGGTATCTCATATATTTACAATATGTTGAAATCTGAAGATTTAAGTTTAACATTAAATGCATTATCTCAACTTGGTGCTATAATAGAAAAAAATGATAATTTTATCAGCATAAACGGGGTTGGGGGCAGGCCGAAACCAGCTAAAGAAAAAATATTTCTCGGCAATTCCGGAACCTCCATGAGGCTCCTTACCGCAGTTGCGGCCCTGGGCCAGGGGGAATATTTTCTTTATGGGACCGATCGGATGCATGAAAGGCCCGTGTCTGAATTGACAGGCGCCTTAACAGCCCTTGGAGTTGATGCTAAATGTGTGAATAAAAACGAGTGCCCCCCGGTCAGGATAATCGGCGGGGGAATAAATAAAAGATCTGTTTCCATAGACTGCTCAAAAAGCAGCCAGTATCTTTCCGCACTCCTTCTTACTGGTCCGTGTACGGAAAACGGGCTTGAAATCAGGGTAACCGACGGCCCTGTTTCAAAGCCTTATATTGATATGACCGTTGATATAATGGAAGAATTCGGTATCAATCTTGAAAGAAAAGGGTATACTTATTTCAAAGTTCCCGGGAATCAATTATATCGGCCCGGTACCTACACGGTTGAGGCCGATGCATCGGCTGCCGGATACTTCTGGGCCGCCGCTGCGCTTACGGGAAAGACCATAAAGGTCAATGGGACCAGCCGTTTATCGCGCCAGGGTGACTCACGCCTTGTTGATCTTTTGAGCGAAATGGGCTGTGAGGTTATTTATGAAAAAGACGGCCTGGCCGTTTCGGGCGGACAACTTTCCGGCATTACCGCCGACATGTCCGATATGCCGGACATGGTACCCACACTTGCCGTTGTGGCTGCCTTTGCTTCAGGCACAACGATAATCAAAAACGTGGCCCACCTGGCAGTAAAGGAATCAGACAGGTTAACCGCCGTTGTTACCGAGCTGACCCGCATGGGCATTGATGCCAAAAAAACAGATACGGGCTTGCGCATAACAGGAGGAAAGCCGCATGGGGCTGAAATTGAAACCTATGATGATCACAGGATTGCCATGAGTTTTGCCCTTGCCGGCCTGCTGATTCCTGGAGTGGAAATAGGCAATCCTTCCTGCGTTGAAAAGTCATTTCCCAAATTCTGGAAAACACTGGAAGGGATTTATGCCTGAAGCCAACTCTTATGGTTTTGCCAACAGAATCACGACTCTTAGGATAATAAGGAGTGAAGATGCCAGGAAATTCATTCGGAAAAATATTTAGGATCACTACCTTTGGCGAGTCCCATGGCAAGGCAATAGGGGTCGTTATAGACGGATGCCCTCCTATGCTGCCTATTGATGAATCCATGATTCAGGAGATGATGGACCGCCGTCGGCCCGGGTCGGGCAGGGCAAGCAGCCCCAGAAAAGAAGAGGACCTTGTTACGATATATTCCGGAGTATTCAAGGGCATGACCACCGGAACGCCCATAATGATCATGATAGAAAACCGTGATGCCGATTCTTCGGCATATAAAAAAAACTCGGCCCTTTTTCGGCCCGGACACGGGGATATCACTTACCAGGCCCGGTACGGAATCCGCGATTTTCGGGGCGGGGGCAGGGCGTCGGCCCGTGAAACTGCGGCGCGCGTTGCAGCAGGAGCCGTGGCAAACCAATTTCTCGCACAGCAGGACATAAAGGTTACTGCATATACGACCGCGCTCGGTGGGATTCAAGCAAAGAAAATCGATCCTGATTCGATGTCGGCCAATCCGTATCTCCTGGCTGACCCGGATATCGTATCAGAAGTTGATGCCCGTGTCATGGATGCCGTTAAAGCCGGCGACTCCCTGGGAGGGATTGTCGAAATTATCGCCAAAGGCGTCCCTGCCGGACTGGGAGAGCCTGTTTTTGACAAGCTTGACGCGGATCTCGCCGGGGCGCTGATGAGTATCGGAGCGGTAAAAGGCGTGGAAATAGGATCTGGATTCGAGTCTGCGGCGATGAAGGGTTCAGTTCATAACGACCCCATCCTTCCCTTTGGATTCGGCTCCAACAATGCCGGAGGAATTCTGGCGGGAATTTCCAATGGTGATGAAATAAAGGCACGGGTTGCCGTAAAACCCATTCCTTCCATATCAATCCAGCAATCAACCATTGACGAGAATGGAAAACCTGCCGTGATCTCAACGACCGGCCGGCATGATATCTGCGCTATCCCCCGCATCAATGTGGTTTGCGAGGCCATGGTCTGTCTCGTACTTACCGATCATCTTCTGCGATTCAGGGCGATGTAATATCGATTGACTTTTTTTACGACTCTGCAAAAAAAAATTCAATCTGTAAAATTCTATCTTGACATGACCACCACATAGTAGTATAATTTAGCCAGTGCTGAAGGTTCGATTCTTATTTGCTAAACGCTGTTGCTGAGCCGGTTCCACATACGTTTTGCCCTGAAATTCAGCCATTATTCAATTTATAGTTTACAACATCGCTTCATGTATTACTTTTAAAGACAGGAATAATTTGTTTGGTTCCGCATTCAGCTGTGCCCGTTTTTCCGCAAGGTCATTTACCTTCAATGATGTCCAAATAAAAAAAGGAGGTGCCGTATGATAGATATTGATAAAAATACCATAATGACCGATGAAGGCATTCGCAATTGTCGAAATTTTTTGAAAAAATTGAAAGAAGATTCGGTAAATACAGACTATTATCCGCTGGAAAGCTTTGATGGGTGGGGCGCCATGGAGCCTGTGTTTGGAAGCATTAAAATAATTGACCGGCGCCGGGAAGATGACCCCACCTATCAGGGCTATTATGCACTGGAATCCCTTGATCGGAGAAGGGGTTCGGCTCCGGTTTTTAAAAATTCCAGAAAAGTTGAGTGGAAGAAGTATGCCGCCAGGGATTTTCTCGGCGAGGCCCTGTACTATTGATCCCATCGTGATCATTGATCCGCCGGTGTTTTTTCGGGCTTGCCCGTGCCACCTGATTCCCGTGGCGCTTCATGGCCGCATTAAGCTTTTCACCTGAACCCTGGAAACCATATATTCACTGCGTCCGCACGGGCGCAGTGAATTTTTTTTGGGAAAAAAGCGTCTCTTTTTTTAAACTTTAGTATTGCCATTTTCTTATTAATCTAACAAAATATAAACATATTGAGGCCCTGTGATTTTCCTGTAGACTGACAAAACGTCTATCCTGCACGTTTTGTCTTCCACGATTAACGAGAACATTGATGATAGTTATGGAAAGGAGTCAGCATGACGGATTTTGTTTTCAGTATTTTGGAAAGCATCGGTTTTCGCCATCCCATTCACCCGGCGATTACACACCTTCCCATGGGAATGGTGATGGGCGGCTTCCTTTTCGGCCTGGCCGCTTTTCTGTTT
This sequence comes from Deltaproteobacteria bacterium, assembly GCA_013151835.1. Taxonomy (GTDB): domain Bacteria; phylum Desulfobacterota; class Desulfobacteria; order Desulfobacterales; family Desulfosalsimonadaceae; genus JAADHK01. The sequence continues at coordinate 24,190 of JAADHK010000042.1, read as the reverse complement.
AGACGCCCGGAATTGTCAAAAACCGCCTGGCACTGCTCCATCCTGGCATTAATCGGGGTCTTTCCAACGGCGCTTGCCGGATACCTGGACTGGCAGCACACCTATAACGGCGAATGGCTGAATCTGATAAAAATAAAAATGGTTCTTGCCTTTATCCTGCTCGTCCTTTTATCCGTATCCGTTAAAATTAACGCAAAAACCGACAAAGTATCTTTTTCCGCCCTGATCATATATGCACTTTGCCTTTTAACCGGAATCGGCCTCGGGTTTACCGGCGGGGAGTTAATGTACGGATAAAACCCGGCTCATTCGACCTATGAAATAAACATTATCTCAAGGAATTTGAAATGAAAAAAATTATTATTTTAACAGGACTCTGCTTTTGTTTTTTGATTAATACCTGTCTGGCTCAGGACATCACATACCAGCATCGTGCTTCGGCAGGAGAAATCACTTTTGCCTGGACCGTTGACGGCGGCTCCCTCCATGTTCAACTGACCGCTAAAACCACCGGCTGGGTCGGGATTGGATTCAATCCATCGGAGGATATGAAGGATGCCAACTTCATTTTAGGGTATGTCAAAAAAGGGAAAGTTAAAATCAGGGATGACTACGGCTCCGGGTTAAGAAATCACGCCAAAGATACAAGTGTCGGCGGACGGGATAATTTTTCAAATGCGTCCGGGAAAGAGGAAAACGGGACAACACAAATCGAGTTTACCATTCCTTTAAACTCGGGCGATTCAAAAGACCGCGTTATAAACCCTGCCGCTGATACCATCGTATTGCTTGCCTATGGGGCAGGCCGGGACAGCTTTATCTCCAGGCATAAATATCATGCGGTTTTGAGCGTCAATCTCACCACCGGAAAATTTAAGGAAGTAAAACATCACTGACACCTTTTTATCTCGAATATGAACTTCGACATTATCATCCCCATTTTTTTCAAGTTGTTAAGAAGAAAAAAAGGGGGCTGTTTTCACGGGCCGGAAATGAGCATTTTACCTGCCACGCGCGTGGCAGGTAAAAAAAATCGGGGATGATCAGGGCAGGGCGCTTTCCCCATTTTCCAGCAATTCGAGTAAAGCGGTACATTGACGCCGTATGTTTTCCATATGATCCAGCCATTGCATTGTTTTGCTTGTCAGAATTATGCGTGTGTCGGGCGCAAGACCGGGGGAATTCAAATTGCAAGTGCGCCACCACGCGCCTCTTGCCAGAATATTTCATGGGGTTTCCGGGAGCAGGGCGTATATTGTGTATGATGATGACAACTCGCTTTAAGGTCAGCGTCTATTGCTTTTTCGCAACAAGGCAGGCCCATCCATGTTTATGGGGTTTGCCGTGGGAAAGATCGGGCTCGACCGTTTCTCGATAAACAAGGGGGATAAGGGGCGAGAAAAGACGTTTTAATTCATTTTCTTTAAAGTATCGGGCCATGAATGCCGCAGTATCACTTACATCGGACGCCTCGGGATTGCCTGTTATTGCACAATACCCCGGGTCGTTTATTGTAAAAACGTCGGCATAGAGGATACAACCGGGTTTAAGGGCGTTAATAACGCTCAGGGCCACCTGTTTTGATGTTTGATCATTTAAATGGTCGAATATGGTTGTGGCCGTGATAATATCAAAGGCTGCTTCCGGAAAATCGAATTTTCCCACATCCGCATGGACGGGTTGAATATCAAGGCCGTTTTCAGCGGCGAACCGGGCAAGCTTTGCGATTCCAACGGCAGATATATCAACCGCCGTCACCCTGCATCCCCTGCGGGCAAGCCAGATGGCATATCGCCCCTCGCCGCATCCCAGGTCAAGGGCGTTTTTCCCGGCAAGGTCCTTTTTTTCAAAGTACCCGGTAAACTCGGGCCGCAGGTCCAGGCCGTAGTAAAAATCATCCTGGTCATAAAAGTGATTAAAGGGCGAGGTTCTTTTTGTTTCCGGATTATCCATAGAAAAACGTTTTCCTGCTGTGTTGCGTGAATGTCTGGTTTTATGGCATAATTTTCTGTTTTATAGGCTTTTTTTACCGGCAATGCAAGAAGACCGGCGCTATTTACCCCTGACAGGGGCATTGCCTTGGGTGAACAGAATCACATAAAGTAGAATGCAATAAGAGATGACGGCCGCGACTGCTGCCGCAGGAAGCCAGTATCCGAGGGGAGCTAAGATAATAACGATTACCCAGTGAAAAATGATTACATATTTTGAATGAAGACGGATGGGAAAATCATTGTACCGGCACACGATGGAAAGTCCGCACAGGTTCCAGCCGTATAGAGATGCAAAGGCATGAAGTGTAAGGAGCCACTTCAGATTTTCATGGTTGTAGCCCGGCATCATTTCAAAAACGATATACATTATACCGGTAATGGCGGTGATGACCAGAAATGCAATGCCGGATATCAGGAAGTTTTTCTGCTGAAGCCTGCTGACAAGTTTTACGGCGAGAAATAATACGAGCAAAACCGCAGAAAAGAGTATCATGGTGACCGCCACCTGGGCCATGGGCATTTCAAAGATAATGAAAAGAAAGAATATTATCACCCCGAGATTTACCGCCCAGAACGCAAGGTTTTTCCAGACGACAAGATTGGATGGATGATCCGTCATGAACGAGAATATCAGCGAGAGAGTGATGAGCGAAAGGGGAAATGAGAACCCCAGAAAGAATGTATCAAGAGCAAGTTTTGGCATATTGGTTATCCAGTGCATGTATACATTGTTAACGATAACCAGCGATGAAATGACAAGCCCCATGGAAAGGCAGAGAAGTGATGCCTGATGGAATTTTTGGGAAACCGGAACATTTGCTTTAAAAAAATCGGACGGGAAAAACGAGAATCGTGAAATTCTGATGGATTCCACGATTACCGCAAGTATTGCGCTGATAAAAAGAACTGGGATGTAAAGGTTTAAAAACGCGAAAAGAGCATAACAGAGGCTCAGTGTGAAAAAGAGGACTACCCTGCAAGACGGCCTGGAATTTCTTTGGGTGAAAAAGAGTATAAGGGTCCCGCCGGAGCACAGGTTGAACAGAAACACGTGGAGCCTTTCGAAGTTATAGGTATCAAGCGGAACATAACGGTTGATGAAGCCAAAGGCGAGGGCGGTTGTCATCAACACCATGATTACGGATTTAAATGTATTACTCATTTTTATTCCTTCCCCAGAACATGGCAGACAGCCTGTCTCAATTCAGGATGCCGGAACTTATAGCCGGTTTTTAAAAGGATCGAAGGCATAACACGGCTGCTCGACAACACGGTCTCTTTTCCCATTTCACCGAACAGGGCTATAATTATTGAGCCGGGAACCGCCGGGCCGCGGCAACGGCGTAGAGCTTCGGAGAGGGTGCGGGAAAAGACGGCATTTGTTGCCGGCTCGGGAGACACAAGATTGACCGGGCCGCTGATTTCAGGGGTTGACGCCATGTGCATGATCGCGCAGACAACGTCATCCATGGAAACCCAACTCATGTGCTGACGTCCATTGCCTATCTTTCCGCCTAATCCCTTGGAAAACAGAGGCAGCATTTTTTTTAACGCCCCCCCGGATGGATGGAGAACAACCCCTATCCTGGGAAATACCGTCCGTATCCCGGCGTTAATCGCCGAGGTTGCGGATGCTTCCCATTGCCGGCATACATCCGAGATAAAATCATTTCCAAAACCGTCTTCTTCGGTCAATATTTTATCTCCCCGGTCACCGTAAAAACCGATGGCGGATGCCGATATAAAAACTTCAGGCGGATTTTTAAGACCGGCAAGGGTTTGTGCCAACAGCCCGGTAGTAAGCGTACGGCTGCTGATAATCCTATTTTTCTTTTCCCGGGTCCATCTGCCCTGGCCGATATTTTCACCGCAAAGATGGATAACCGCATCAAAACCCTCTAACTTGTCCGCATCGATTTTTCCGGAAATTGGGTCCCAGAAGATTTCGTTTTTTTCAGGTTCCGGCTTCCTCCTGACAAGGCATGAAACCTTGTGGCCCGCTGTCGTAAGAAACGGGATGAGGTTTGAACCGATCATGCCGCTTGCGCCCGATAAAAGAAAACGGGATGGAGTCTTCATGGCCAGTAACCGGTGGAAAAGAATATCGGCATTTGTCGTAAAATGGCGAAAGGCGAATATCCGTGCGAGTTTTTTTTGAACAAACCCGTTTAAAAGGCTGGCGCCAACGGGATGGAAGGGGAGCGTATAGGAAATGCGGTCTTCAAGGATCGTGTTGCCCAAATCGCTTTTTTCAAATGAATGGACATGTGTCCAGGAAGAAAAGGGCCCCCGTACCTGTATGTCCTCAAAAAATACATTTTTTTCGTACCGGGTGTGGAGCGCTTCCCAGATAAAGGGAATCGGTCCTGCCCGAAGCTCCATGGCAACCCTTGATCCCGGATGGATGCCGTTTGTAACGGAGATAAGCCTCAACGGGTCCCACGGCGGACTCAGACGCGAAATAGCACCGGGACGGGCATGCCAGGCAAACACCTCCTCAATGGGCGCGGCAATCTCAGCTTTTCGAATAAATTCAGCCCTGTTTTTCAATCGGTTTTTCCTGTTTTGCACAATTTTCGCACTGCCTGTTCCTCCTTGCGCGGCAGACATCACACCGGGCATTACCGCACATCCGGCAGGAAAAGCAGTCCGGGCAGGCATGCTTTTTCGGTGCGTCATCCGGCTTTTCGGGTACATAGAGTTTTCCGGGCAGGCCGGGTATAATAGTAAACGGCATCTTCAACCTTGATGAACTCGTAAAAGTCCATCGACCCTGTTACGATGGCTAAGTAGAAAATTCCATATACAAGGCGTAGCGGTGTCGCGAAAGCGGAGGCATACATATAGTATTCCGAGCATTTCTCGACCCGCTACAACGCAGTAGATGGGACTTTCTACGACGCCATCCGTTCTTCGCCGCAAAAAACAAATACATTTGCATCGCGGGCGCAGACAAGCGTCATTCCCACCGCACGGGCCAGCGTAACGGCAAGAGCCGTCGGCCTTGAAACCCCTATGAGTACCTCAATTCCGGCACGCGCGGCCTTTTGCACAAGTTCGTAGCTGAGACGGGAAGACATTACGCCGATGGCTGCCTTATCGATTAATTCAGACATAAAAACCTTGCCGATGGCCTTATCGAGCGCATTGTGGCGGCCCACGTCCTCGGCCCATGCAAGCGCATCGAGATTAGCATCAAAAATTACGGCGCCGTGGGCACTGTGCGTGTTCTTATAAATCGGCTGATATTGGATAAGCTTTCCGGCTGCGTAAAAGATTTGGTTTATATTTATAGTGATGGTCGCATCAATTCTATCGACCGCCTGGCTTATGTCATCAATGACGGATTTTCCGCAGATGCCGCAGCTTGTCTGGCTGACAAAACCCTTGCGATTAAGAATATGAGCAACAGATTGCCTCCGTTTTGCCGTGAGTGTCACGGTGGTTACATTTGAATTTACTTCCTCGCAGAAACCGATGGTTCCGAAATCCCCGGGAACATCGACGATTCCCTCCGAAAGACAAAAACCGGCCACATGATAAATCTCGTCCCCCGGTGTGCGCATGACAACCGCATAGGGCTCGCCTTCAACCCTGATGGACAGGGGTTCTTCCGTTATAAGGGAAAGGTTCGTCGATTCAGATGAAACGCCATTGTATTTAATTGCGGCAATCTCAATCGATTGTAAAACCGGTTCAACATCTGGTGCAGGTGAATTCATCGCATTCCCTCCTGGTTAATACGTCCAGGGTAAAGAGTATCCGTTCGGCTTTTTTTCGTCTTTTTTCTTCAACAATCGTAAATTCGAGTCCGGCAATTCGATTTATCATCTCCTGCCTTGAAATTATGGATTCAAAGCCGTATCCGATCACTTTGCCTGTGTGAGTGTCCATAAATTCGGCATCTTTTCCATTAGTAACCACGACATACGGGATTATGAAGGGGGCCGCGAGCATGGCAGCCGTCACGGCCGCCCGTTCGCGCGTTACCAGGGAGCCCGGTCCGAATACCACGGCCATGACGCCTTTAGACCGGATCGACACCAGGTAATCGATAATTGAAATGCCGGTATCGCCGTCCACCTCAAGGGGAATTTTTACCCGAGCGCTTATGTCTGATTTTTCATAGCCTTTTTGTTCAACAAGAAACCGGGCTATCTCCTGGCGTGCACGTTCATCAAGGGTGTCCGGCAGGGTTTCGCCCGTGATGAAGTCATTCAGGGCGCCGAGTATTAGTTCATGGGCCATGTTGTTTCCCGTGATTTTTACGAGTCCGTCGAGCCGATCAGAAAAACACCATAGGTGGCAAAAAGATTAGGGAAAAGCCGGACAATCCTTCCGCTTCTGTCCTCATTATGCGTGTTTATGGCGATTTCCCGCAATATACGAAAGCCTGCCTGCCTGGAAAACTCCCTGAAATCCCTTATGGTCAGCACCCGGATATTAGGGGAGTCGTACCATTGATAAGGGAGTTGTGACGATACCGGCGCGCGTCCGGTTAAAAGGAGCTGGGATCTTATACGCCAGTGCCCGAAATTGGGGAAGCTGACAATGCCCTTCCGCCCGATGCGAAGCATGGCCGCCATTATGGCCTTGGGATCGTATACCTGCTGCAGGGTCTGGCTTAAAATAACATAATCAAAGGCATTGTCGGGATAGTCATCGACCTCTTCAAAAACATCCCCCTGGATAACCGAAAGCCCTTTTTCAATGCATGAGGCCGCCTTCTGCTCAGAGATTTCAATCCCGGTTTCTTTTATTGCTTTTTGCTGTTTCAGGTATACAAGCAAGTCGCCATCGCCGCACCCGAGGCTTATCACCTTTGAGCCGGGTTTGATCCATGATGAGATTATACGAAGATCGTACCTAAGAAACGCGCTGTCCGATGTCAATGAAGGCACTTTCAATAAATCCTTTAACAAGACGGGTTAGACGTTCATTGGGAAGTAGAAAGGCATCATGCCCGCATTCGGCCTCGATTTCGCAGAAACAAACATCAAGGCCGCTCTTTTTCATGGCTTTTACCATTTCTTTTGACTGGTAAGTGGGGTAAAGCCAGTCGGAAGTAAAGGATATCACCATGAATTTTGCGGTGGCGAGAGAAAAAACTTTTAATGCCATTCCCAGGCCCTTGAATTGGGTGAGGTCGAAATAATCCGTCGCCCGCGTGATGTAGAGAAACGTATTGGCGTCAAAGCGTTCAACAAACTTTGCTCCCTGGTGATGCAGATAACTTTCCACCTGAAATTCCGCGTTGAAGTCATAGGAAAAATCGTTTTTATCTTGTTCATTCTGGAGTCGTCGGCCGAATTTCTTGCGCATTGCCGAATCGGAAAGATAGGTGATATGCCCGATCATCCGGGCTACGGAAAGGCCGACATTGGGTTTTTCTCCGCTGTAATAATCTCCTTTGTTCCAGTTGGGGTCCGAGATAATGGCCTGTCTCGCCACCTCGTTAAACGCAATGGCAAGGGCTGAATGCCGCATTGTCGTGGCCATTGGTATGGCTGAAACAACCATATCCGGGTACTGAACACACCATTGCAGGACCTGCATGCCGCCCATGGAACCGCCCATAAGGCAGAGCAGGCGTTTGATGCCGAGATGAGTTACAAGGGCCTTTTGTGCCTTTACCATGTCGGATATGGTTATAAACGGAAAAGAAAGGCCGTAGGGCCTGCCGGTTTCCGGGTTGATGAATCCCGGCCCCGTGCTCCCCATGCAACCGGCAAGGACGTTGGAACTGATGACAAAATAGCGGTCGGTATCCAATCCCTTTCCCGGGCCGATCATACTCTCCCACCAGCCTGGCTTGGGGTCCCTATCCGAGTGATAACCCGCTGCATGTGCATCCCCGGTAAGGGCATGAAGAACGAGCACGGCATTGCTCTTGTCGGCGTTAAGGCAGCCATAGGTTTCATAGGCGAGGGTTACCGGTCCGAGTGATACGCCGCAATCCAGGAGGAGTTCGTCGGGCGGTTCGGCAAAGGTGTAGTATTTTGTCTCAACCACCCCGACGGTTGAGCCGTCGGGGTCATGGTCCGTGTATTCGCTCATCAGTTAAAAATCCCGGTGAAACAGGGGAAAAGAAACGGGCAGCCTGGTATCGGCTGCCCGGGTTTTGTATTGTAATAATAAATTATCCGCGTTTATGCAACATCAAGTTCCCGTCGATCAGCCATGTCAACAAGTATCCGATCACGGGCCTTGTCAATGCCAAGGGCCTTGCGTTTTTTGTCGATGTGGGCAATCATCATTTGCGCCATTTCATGAGGATCGGGTGTAAAGCCCCACTTGCCGAGCCCCTGGTGTTCGAGACCGTCAAACAGGAGTTTGTGGAACTTGGTGCCTTCGACAATGGGGAAGGTTACGCCGAAGACCGTAAACACGCCCGAAGCGACAAAATACTGGCCGATGGCGATGGCTTTTTCACTCATCCACTCCGGGGCCGCTCCGGCAACAGGCAGATCCGCAAGACAGTCTCCCAGGCCGCCCACCTTGACCATTTCAGAAGCAGCCATGAGTATGCGGCTGTTATCAACACATGCCCCAAGGCCCAGAACAGGTGGCATGCCCACTGCCTCGCATACCTCGGAAAGACCGGGCCCTGCGAGATAGGCGGCTTCAGGTGTGCACAGTCCGGCCTTTGCCAAAGCGATCTGAGAACATCCGGTCTGAAGAACCAGCACGTCGTTTTTGATGAGTTCACGGACAAGTTCCACGTGAACTTCATCCTGCCTTACACGCGGGTTGGTGCATCCCACAACTCCGGCAACCCCCCGTATCCGGCCATTTATTATATTGTCGTTTAACGGAGTGTAGCTGCCGCGAAATGAACCGCCGAGCATATAGTTGATATATTCATATGAAAATCCCTGGACCCCGGTATTGGTGATTTGCGGGATTTCAATTGGACGGGTTCTGTTTTTAAAACGGGAAATGGCGCGTATGACGATTTCATCCGTGCACACCTGTGGGTCATGTTCGTCAAGTTCGATATGCTCGGCGCCTTCAATGCGGCAACGGGTGTTGGTTGTAAAAAGATAGGTGCCGTAACATTCCGCCACCTTGGCCATGCCCTGCTTGATACATTGAATATCCACTCCCATGGCGTCCACGGCGCCGGTTACCATTATAGCTTCAGTTGAACTGAAATTTCCGGCATGGGGTATGCCGTGACGCTGCATCACCTCAAGGCCGGAACAGCACATTCCGATCAGATTTATTCCCTCGGCTCCCGCAGCTTTTGCGGCCTGCACAAGAGTCGGCTCATGTACCGATGTGATTATGGATTCGAAAAGATTAGGTTCATGACCGTGGATAATTATATTTACCTGGTTTTCCTTGAGAACACCCATGTTGACTTCGCCCACGACAGGAGAGGGGGTTCCGAAGAGAATATCGGCAATTTCAGTTGAAACCATTGATCCGCCCCAGCCATCCGACAGGGCGGTCCGGCTTGCCTGCTTGGTTATATTTTCATAATGCTGATCAACGCCGATAGCCGTCCGGTGAATCATCTCCACGACCTCGCGCATGGCCCCCCTGGGTACGATGCCCAGTTTCCGCCAGGTTTCGAGCGTCTTCTCAGGTACGCGCTTCATAAAGGGTATTTCACCATCAACCTGAGTATATGTCCTTTCGAGTTCAGCATAAAGCTCAAGGGCGATTTCTTCATCGCTTTTCCCGTCCGTCTCTATGTCAATGGACTTGGCGACGTCTCTGAGCTTGATTGGGTCTTTGATTCTGTAGTCCTTGATTTTGCCGGTAACAACTTCGCGGAAAAGCTCCAGCATGGCCATTCCATGGTCGGTATGGGCCGCAGAGCCCGCAGCGACCATCCGGCCGAAATTTCGTGCCTGGATTGTATCGATTGTCGCGCCACAGACCCCGACCTTGCCATAGGGGTCTTTGGAGTTCAATCGGCATGGCCCCATTGAACAATGTTTGCAACAGGCGGAATCAGCGCCTATGGGGCATGCTTTCATGTTTACCGCACGGTCAATATCGAGAACAACGCCATCTCTTCTTGCCTTGGCAAGCATCTGGGCCGTGGCCTCGCATGAGGTAAGGTCGTTCGGTGGCGGCATGATTTTTGATGCTGCCTTAGGTGCTTTTACAGGGGCTTTCTTTTCCATATGTCCTCCGTTCAGTGTGGTTGTCCATTTGTGGTGTCCAAAAGCAGGTCAAACCAGGTGCCATGAGATTTTTGTTCCGTAATGGATATATTAATATCCGATACAAGATTTATGCCATTTTTAACAGGCCCGGCATGCCTTGTGCAAATAATTTATCAGAGGAGTAAAGCGGTCTATTTTTGATGGCGTCGTAAAAAGTCCCATCTACTGCGTTGTAGCGGGTCACG
>JAADHK010000042.1:0-13810 GCA_013151835.1 Deltaproteobacteria bacterium | reverse complement strand
GTATGCCTCCGCTTTCGCGACACCACTACGCCTTGTATATGGAACTTTCTACTTAGCCATCTTAACCGGGTTGCCTGACTTTTTACGAGATTATCATTTTTAAAAAGCATATAAAACATATCTCAAGAACCGATCTTTTTTCAATGTATTTTATGTGATGCGGAGGCGACGGCATGATGAATCTTGAAGAATTAAAACAAAACCGGGATATTGTAAATGAAATTGATTGGGAAATGACACCCGAAGAAGCAGTCAGGCTTTATCTCGAATGGGGGAATAACTGGGCCCGTGGCAATTATGTGATCCGCTCCAAATCGGATGTATCCCATTACTTTGTGGTCTATGCATGGGATGAGGCGCCTTGTGTGATGCTTATACGGAGAAACTCGGACGAGGCGCTTGAGCTTGCAAAATTCAACCTGCCTGATTCAATATCAAATCGTTTCATGAAAGACATAGGGTTTAATAAAGGCGTCTATGCCGTGGATGGAGAGGTCAGAAACTGGTTGAAAAATGAATTAAAGTGGAATTGAGCCCTGAAGTTTTGTATCACATCATTATTCCATGGCGCATCTATGTCTCATTTAAATGAGACATAGTGGCCGACGGCTTTGTAAAAAGCTGTTTATACAAGGCGCGTGAGCCGGGAAAAGCGGAAAGGTACTTTTTGTACGTCAGCAATTTTCCGGCTCACGCAACGCAGCAGACGGAGCTTTTTACGAGCCCGTCAATAATAACGGGCAAGCCTTTCGGCCGACACCCCCAGATAAAACAGGGTGGAGAGCACGAGGTTTCGCAGGGTGGTAAAAATAATACCGGAAGATTCCCACCTTCTGGGCGAAGTCATGACGGGCCGTTTAATTATATCTATCGCAAGGCCGCTCTGCCGTATCCTCTGCATGAGGTCAATATCTTCCATCAACGGAATGGGTGCATAGCCTCCCATCTGCCTGAACAGGCGCGTGCGGATAAAAATGGCCTGATCGCCATAGGGGATTCGGGTCAGCCTGGACCTGAGCGAGGCTATGGCCCCGATCACTTTGAATGCTTTTTTGCTTGATGCGATACCCAGGTCAAATGCGCCCCCTGCAATGTGGGGCCGCGATAAGGCGGCGTTCATTGATTCAAAGGCCTTTTCGGGCAATCTCGTGTCGGCATGGATGAATAAAAGGACGAGACCGGTTGCAAGGGCCGCGCCCTGATTCATCTGCGAGCCCCGGCCCCGGCTTCCCGCACAGGTTATTATGCGTTCTGCTTTAATGACATTGATGGTGGCTCCGGATTCATCCCCATCCGAGACGATAATTTCATGAGAAAACCCGAAAGCCCTGGACCTGATATGGGCGATTGTGTTGTTTATGATCCCGGCCTCGTTTAATACCGGGATGATGATGGAAAATTCGGGTATCATTTGCGATTGGCCAAAAACTCTATGTCCCCGTAATACGTAAGCGCGGAACTGTTTGTGTTGTCCGTATCGGTCATGATGGCAATGCCTGAAATCATGGGGGGCTCGTTTCCAAAGGCTTTTTTGTAGTCTTCGTATATATTGCGCGTCTCGGTGATCCATTTGCCGAGATTCCTGTTTCCGCTTTGCACGACGATGAATTTAAGTTTTGAGGTGTAGGGGTTTGACGCAATGGTCCCGACCGGCATATGGCTTGCCCATACGTAGTTTATGGCGTCAATGGGCGGATAGGCGCCATAGAATGCCTTCATGGTTCTGTAAACGGCCCTTTCAAAGAAACCAACGTGATCCGGGTTATATTTGAACATGATGTAAATTCGTGCCGGAAGGTCGTCACCTGATTTTTTACTTATATCTCCCTTTGGATAGGTTGCAGTCACCTTCCATCGCCACCTGATGACCGGATAACTTTTCAGATCAACCTGAATCCTGCGGACCAGTCCCGAGGCCCCGCCATGGCTTTTTGCAACCACCACGGTTTTATTAGCTTCAACAACAAGCCGGTAATCGGTATGGGTCTTAATTTTTTTAAAGACCAGGGGTTTCCATTCCTGTGGAAATTCCTGCCCGGATAATAGCGCTGAAAATTTGCCAATTTCGAGAATATTTCCGGCCTCTGTCACATTGGGAATTATTATGACCAGCAGCACGGCCGCAAGTATTGCCGAAGCACATGACTTAAAATGATGGGCCTTGTTTTTTTTCATTCAAATTCCTTTTCGCCATTGATTTTCCGGGCAGGGAAAAGACCCGACTTTTTTAATGCATTAAATGTATATGGTGTTATTTTTAGATGTTGTTCTTCTTTTTTCATGAAATGCTTTAAGTCATTCAATGTGTCGATATCCATCAGGGCCTGAAGCATGAAAAAATCGATTTTATTTTTTTTAAACAAATCCGTTGTCCGGGACAAAACTTCGGGACCGCTCCAGACAATGCCTGAAAACAATCCCGGCATAAACGCTTTTTCCGTAAAACCAATGAGGTAATATCCCCCGTCAGTTGCTGGTCCGATCACGGCCGGGTAAGCGCTTAATGCATCGACGGCCGATATTATGATATCTTTTGAAATATCAGGGATGTCGCTTCCAATTAGAACAGCTTTTTCAAATCCGGTCTCAAATGTTTCGTGTAACGCATTTTCCATTTTCTTTCCGAGATCATCCCCTTGTTGGGGATATACGGCAATCGGTTCTCCAAGGAGTTTCATGATCCGTGACCGGCCGTTTTCCGGGGAAAAATATATCCTGATTTCACAATCACATTTGCCAAGCGTGGAAAAGATGTCCTTTACGAAATTTTTATAGAGAAAAACCGCGTTTGTTTGGGTGATTTCCCGGCCCAGTCTGGTCTTTACCTTTCCGGCAACCGGCGATTTTACAAAAAATATAATCGCAGCCCTATGCTTCATAAAACAAGGCTTCCTTTTCTGATTATTGCAGGCTGGCTTATTTTGAACCGAATGTCGCCATTTGCAGCGGGCCCCCTGTTTTATGTTGACACCCGCAGTCGAATTTTTGCATATTATCACAACTGCGTGAATTTGTATATATCAGTTAACCGGCCGATCGTGGACAGGCCCGAGCCTTAAGAGGAGGATTTTTATGGATTTCAAAGAGGTTGTCAATACCCGGCGTGCTGTCAATCTTTTCGATCCTGAAAAATCCGTTGAACAATCCATCCTCCGCGAACTTGTTGAAACAGCAGCTTCGGCCCCTTCAGGCTTTAATTTTCAGCCCTGGAGCCTGATTGTGCTGGAAGACAAGGAAGAAAAACTGCGTCTTCAAAAACATGCCATGGACCAGCCCAAGGTGAGCCAGGCCCCGGTCTGCCTGATTTTGCTTGCAGACACGCAGGGGTGGATGGCCGGCAACAGGTTTGCGGACAGAAATTTCGATGAAATGGTAAAAACCGGCGCCATGAGAGAGGAAAAACGGGACTGGTTTAATAATCTCTGCCAATCATTGTACGGCACGGATCGGGAAACCGGGGTCGCCTTTGCCTGCAAAAATACCTCGTTTTTTGCCATGACCCTTATGCTTGCGGCGAGGGACATGGGGCTTCATACCCATCCAATGGACGGGTTTGATAAAAAGGGCGTAAAAGATGAATTCAACATTCCGGATCGATACTGGGTTTCGATGTTGATAGCCCTTGGATATTTTCCAGAGGGCGGGCACATGCCGGAACCAAAGTGGCGTAAAACATATGATGAGATTTTTGTTAATTTCAATCCTTGATGATCTCGTAAAAAGTCAGGCAACCCGGTTAAGATGGCTAAGTAGAAAGTTCCATATACAAGGCGTAGTGGTGTCGCTGTCGCGAAAGCGGAGGCATACATATAGTATTCCGAGCATTTCGCGACCCGCTACAACGCAGTAGATGGGACTTTTTACGACGCCATCAATCCTTGATGGCATCATAGAAAATCAAAAGGGGAAGACTTCATGAATGAAAAGACTGACATCCAGGTCTATAGCTTAAGTACCTGCGGCCATTGCCGGATGACAAAAAAATTTATTTCCGATTGCGGAGTCCAATATGTTTTCACGGATGTTGACATGCTTGATGGGGAGGAGCGCAAGGCGGTCCTCGATGATGTCCGCAAAATAAACCCTAAATGCTCCTTTCCCACAATCAAAATCGGGGATAAGGTCATCGTGGGGTTCAAGGAAGATGAAATCAAGGAGGCCCTCGGCTTATCATGACACCTGAAACCCTTTATGAAAAATTAAAATCACTCCAGGAACCAAAGGGCTATTTTTTCAACCCGGACAAGGAGTTTGCACTCCTGCTTTTAACCTCTCTCCTGGCAAATAAAAATCGTTACGGCTACATGGCCTGTCCGTGCCGCCTGGCATCCGACAACCGCGAAAAGGATATGGACATAATCTGCCCCTGCACCTACAGAAAACCCGATGTAGAGGAGTTTGGAAGTTGCTTTTGCAATCTCTATGTATCGGCCGATTGGATTGAAAACCGGATACCCCGCGACTATGTGCCGGAAAGACGTCCGGTGGAAAAACTCTTTTCCGACTGAATCCGGATTTCATAACTCATGACGGATTTACAAATACCTGAAACCCGATCGGTAGACATCGCCGGTGGTCCCATATCCTACCTTTATTATCCGGCATCCGGGCCGACCCCCGGACCGGCAGCCATCCTTCTTCATGCAACCGGTTTCATGCCCTGGCTCTGGCACCCTGTAGCCCGCAGGCTTTTGAGCCGGTTTCGGATTATTATCCCGTATTTCTGCGATCACAGGGTTGCGAAACCCGAAGACGGCTTAAGCTGGCTTACCCTGGCCGAAGACCTTGCGGCATTTTTAACCGCACTCGGTCCGGAGAATCCGTTTATCGTCGGACACTCAATGGGCGGTGCGGTCGCTGCGATTTGTGCGGCCAAATTTGGGCTCTCTTTCAAAAAAATGCTTCTTTTTGAACCTATTTTTCTTCCCCGCAATTTTTACGGGATGAAAATAAGGGTGGATCAGCACCCGCTTGCCAGCCGGTCAATTAACAGGAAAAATTCATGGGAAAGCCGAGATAACGCTCTTTCATATCTGAAGTCAAAACCGTTGTTCGCCTCCTGGGATAACGAGGCGCTGGAGCTGTATGTAACCTTCGGCATGGTTGAAGCCGGGGATGGAAGCCTTGAACTGGCATGCACACCTCAGCACGAGGCCGCACTTTTCATGGGAAGCATAGCCTATGACCCCTGGCCCGTTCTTTCAAAAGTCGATTGCCCTGTTCTTGTTGTCGAGGCGGAACATTCCGAAAACAAAGGGAAGATTCCTTTCAGGCAGGCTTCGGAATTGTTTCCAAACGGCGAGTTTAAAATAATGTCCGGCGCCGGGCATCTTATCCCCATGGAAAAACCGGTTGAAACCGCAGACCTGATCATGGAGTTTTTTTGAATGGATGATACAAACAAAGCAGTATCCGGCCATAAACTCCCGTTTCCCGAGTCTTACTGGGTGCGCCCCGGCGTTCTGATGGCAGGGGAACACCCATTGTCTCATGATCCCGTAGAATCGTTTGCCAGGGTTTCAAGCCTTGTCGATTGCGGCATCCGCCATATCATAGACCTTACCGAACCTTATGAGGATAGTCGTTTCGGCCACCAATCCCCTTCCTATGATCGGATTATCGGAAATATTTGTATGGAAAAAAATATCCTTTTGACCCGGTTGCGGTTTCCCATAATCGATTTTGGGGCACCGGATGCCAGCCTGATGACGGAGATATTAAATGATATGGATTCAAATATTTCCAAAAGCCTGCCGGTATATGTCCATTGCCGGGCCGGAATCGGGCGGACCGGCACGGTTGTTGGATGTTATCTTGTCCGTAATGATCATCTGGTGGGAATAGAGGTGCTTGACGCCATTGATTCAATGAGAAAGCAGCTCCCGTCTTATTATATCGATTCTCCACAGAGCCGCGAGCAGATAGAGCTGGTTTTATCATGGCCCGAGGTGCCCCGATAAAATTATTTACCCCGGACAGCAAGGAAAATATCCCGCGTAAAAATATAGCGCCTTCTCCTGCTTCAAATTTTTCGTCCATCGTTTATTAATTCAGCCAATCCATGATCTGTAAAAAAACTTGCGCTCGTTCGGAAATGGGGGTAGATATCACAATTCTTTTACACGACAGGATATGTCCGTGTATTAATTTTCAGTGCTTGATAGTTGCCGGTAATTTTATCATCAAGCCTGATATAGTGCCGTTTAAGGAGGAAAGCTCATGAACAGGAAAGTAATTGTGATAGGCGCGGTGGCCCTGGGTTCAAAAGCAGCCTGCCGTTTCAAGCGTCTGATGCCGGACGCTCAGGTGACCTTAATCGATTCGGACGAACAGATTTCATATGGCGGATGCGGAATCCCCTATTATATTTCCGGCGATATAAGCAACGCGTCCGAGCTTCGATCAACGAGTTTTCACCGGGTTCGGGACGAAGCATTTTTCCGGGAGGACAAGGGGGTCGATGTCATGACAGGCACAACCGCGTTATCCATCGACCGAGACAATAAGTCCGTACGTATCCGTATGAAAACCGGTGAAGAAAAAGATCTCCCTTACGACAAGCTTGTGATTGCAACCGGCGCGAGGCCCAGGAAACTCGATATTCCCGGCTTTGACAAAAAAAATGTTTTCGCGGTTGGGAGCTTAAATAATGCAATTGCCATAAAGAGCGCCCTGATATCCGGAAAGGTCGAAAAGGCCGTAATCATAGGGGGTGGATTCATCGGACTCGAGATGGCGGAAGCTATTTCCGATATGTGGGAGATCGAAACTCATGTGGTGGAATATTGTGACCAGATCATGCCCGGTTTTGTCAGCAAAAACCTTTCGATCATGGCTAAAAAAGTCATGGAGGAAAAGGGTATTTTTTTTCATCTCGGCGAGTCGGTACGCGAAATCCAGGGCGCTGATGCAGTCGCCGGGGTAAGGACCGACAATGGAATTCTTGAAGCAGACATGGTTATTTCAGCCGTTGGAATCGCACCTGACTCCGATCTTGCTCTCAGGGCGGGCCTCGAATTATCGGATTACGGCCATATCGTGGTGAATGACCGCATGCAGACGTCTGATCCGGATATATACTCGGGCGGAGATTGTGTTACCATTACAAACCTCGTGACCGGAAAGCCAGGTTATTTCCCGCTTGGATCAATGGCCAACCGCCAGGGGAGGGTGATCGGATCGAATCTGGCCGGGATTGATGCCCGGTTTCCCGGCGCGGTCGGGAGTTTTTCAGTGAAAACTTTTGATTATGCCCTTGCTGGAGCCGGACTTACGATAGAAAAGGCCATAAAGGAAGGTATTGATGCCGCATCAATACAGGTAGCCCAGTTCGACCGCGCCCATTTTTACCCGGAAAAGGATATTATTTTTCTTGAACTGGTTGTGGATCGAAAAACACGAAGAGTGCTTGGCATCCAGGGATTCGGGGGGAAAGACAGCGGGATGATCGCAAGGATAAACTCTGTTGCGACGCTTCTCCACCATCATATAACCGTGGAGGAAATAAGCAACCTTGAGTTCACCTATTCACCGCCGTTCGCCTCTGCCATGGATATCGTAAACGCCCTGGGAAATGCTGCAGAAAATTACCTCGACGGTCGGCTTCGGCCGATTCAAGCCTCGGAGTTTCTGGATTACTGGAATCAGCGAGACTCGGGCAAATGCTTTTTTCTCGATTGCCGGGCCGCTGCCGACGGGCTCCCGATTGAGGAAAAATATCGAAAGTTCTGGAAGAGCATCCCTCACGACGAACTGCAACGCCGCATGGATGAGGTCCCGAAAGACAAAAAGCTCATCCTCATCTGCAACACCGGTGTCCGCTCCTATGAGACACAGATCAATCTGGAATCGGCCGGCATAAAGGATACCGCAAACCTGTGCGCGGGAATGGCCGGTTTGAGGGCCTGCGGGATTGAGGTTTGATGCTTATGTACCGGCATACATCCCGGTCTGTATTGGAATCGTGAACATTTTTAAAAATCAGGTTTCCTGAAGGCAGGGAAAATGTTAAAAAACTTCTTTTTTCAGGCTACACCATTCTTCTCCGGGATTTTCAGGGCGATATGCCGGTACCGTTTTTTTCTCAACCTGAGCAATGGCACGTACCAGAAAGCCTCAAGCGCGATTGCCGCAGTCATCTTGCTGCGTCCAAGGTTTCGGTCGGTAAACAGGATGGGGAACTCTATAATCCTTGCACCCAGGCATGATGCAATAAAAGTGGTCTCAATCTGAAAAGCGTATCCTGCGGCATGAACGGGAAACTTCAGGATTTGAGCCAGGATTTCTTTTCTCCACACCTTGAATCCACTCGTCAAGTCCGAGATACGAAAACCGAGTAGACCGTTGGCATAAAAAGAGCCGAAACGGCTGATACACCGCCGTGCGAGGTCCCAGTTTTCCGTCCCGCCTCCAGGCACATATCGCGACCCTATGATAAGATCGGCTGTTTTGCAGGCATTCAACATTTCCGGAAGGCATTCACAGGGGTGCGAAAGGTCGGCATCCATCTGGACAATATATTCCGGCCCGGGAGATGCGGCTGTAATGTATTTAAAGGCGTCCATGTACGCAGGGCCGAGCCCCTGTTTGCAGGAGCGATGCAATACCGATAGCCCTGGGTTCTTTTCTGCCAGCCTTTCGGCAATATCACCGGTGTGATCCGGCGAATTGTCGTCTATGACCAGAATCCCGGCCTCGGGCAGAATACGGGTAAGTTCACCCACGATCACGGGAAGCGTGTCGGCCTCGTTATAAGTGGGAAGGCATATGATCGTGTTATCTTTAAACTGCGGCATACACATTATTTGATCTTTTCCTCCATGACCAGTTAAATGTCGGCTTCGGATATGCGCAGAATCTCATCGGGCATAATTGCGGTTTCGTTAATAATGCTGGTTTTAAAATCCGGAGCCAGTACCTGGTTGGAATATCTGGGAGTTCCGGTTACCATGTCAATTTCTTGAAATATTATGATTTTTTCATACCTATGGTTCCGGTATTTCTTCCTGATCCCGGAAATGTGAGAATTTGCATATTGTATGGATAAAGAGCTGTAATTTCGTGCGCTGTATTGGCCGGACCATGCCGACAGGATCAAAACCTTCTGCGGCCTGTATTTTTTCAATACCTGCTTGGCCTGATTCTGAATCCGAATGGTAAGCAGGGTATTTATAAATTCGTGTTTTGAAGCAACAGGATGATAAAGCATAAAAAGAATTACCGAAAGGCTGAAAAGCTTACGGCCGGACATAGCGAACGGAGCCGCGCATTTAACCAGAACCGGCGCAAGAGCGCAGGTGATCGAAAAACATAGAAAAAGCCTGGCCTGGTTGGGATTGTCGTAAAGGCCGAGATAATGTGAAAGAAAAATGGCCATCATGATTGTAATACAGGAGATAAATGTTCCCCAGAACAGGAAGAGCTTTTTGGGTATAATAATTTTTTTTTGAAGAATCAGGGCCGCAAGAAAGCCTGCACAAAGCACTACGGCAAGATTTAATATCCCGTTATAAGGAAGAAAAAAATCGAGGTTCAAAAAATTATTTATCAGTATCCTAATATGTATGAAAAAAGCCTTGATGGAAAAAAGAGAGACTCCGGGCGGGTTTTCATACTCACCTATGGAAAGGAGTCGCTGCCAGACATAAGGCAACATCAGGAGTGGGGTCAGGGTATAGATATAAAAATTTTTGCGTAAAAGGCGGGTTCCGTGGCTCAGAAGAACAACAGCTATGATAAGAACAAAAAAAATGATCGATTCGTACCTTATATTCGCAAACATCAGCAATGTGGTCCACAAAAGGGTGAACCCGGTATCATCAGGAGAGTCGAGAAAACGGTAAAGGAACGTCATGGATAAAAAGAAAAATAAAGCTGAAAACAGATCGTATGAACCTGAGGTTCCGTATATCGTGAATATCGGATATGAGCAAACGAGGATTACGGCGGCGCATGAAGTCCAGGTGTCAGTATGATATGTGGAAACGATATAGATTCCGCATAAGAATATAAACATTGTAAAAAAGTTGAGAACAAACGGGTTGTGCCAGTCATATCCTGTAATGACATGCAGCAAAAACGTCGCAAAAGGGTAAAGAAGGGGACGAATCGGGATTTCATTGACTATGGGGTATAAAAAGCCGTGATGGTTATCAGCCATGGATATCCGGAAGGCATCCCTGAAGTAAAACATGGACTGGGAGACAGCCAGAAGGTTGGTCTCGTCGTTGAGCATTTTGAAACACACCGGCACGGACACGAAAACAATTACGGTCATGCCCAGGGAAAGCATAATGCCTGTATAATATGTACGAAAAAAATCTGGAAGCCGAAAGCCGGAGAGCCGAACCGATGATGTAACTGAATAAACCCACAAGGCACATAGGGCTGCGATGAGATAAAAGGAAGTGTGCGCGTATAAAAAAACCATGGCCGGCCGGCTTGAGATGCTTACGGCCAGCAGCAGGGCAAAAACCGCGAAAAAAAGAATGGAAAGCAGCCGGTGTGGACCGAATTTGCTCTCGGGCATGGGCCTCCTCGTGTATCGGGTATGGGCATGAAAAGGCGGGCGTTTTTCCCGGCCGGATGTTTACACGAACCTGATCTCGGTGCTCTGGGCTTCTTTTTCGGCCATGACCGCAGCCTGTGCCGCCGCAAGGCGGGCTATGGGAATCCGGTAGGGAGAACAGCTCACATAGTTAAAACCGGACAGACAGCAGAACTGAACCGATTCGGGATCTCCGCCGTGCTCTCCGCAGATACCTATTTTGAGATCAGGTCGGACCTGTCGGCCCCTTTCAACCGAATCTTTTATGAGGCGGCCGACCCCTTTCATATCGATGGTCTGAAAAGGATCCTTGGCAAGGATATTTTTATCAATATAAGCCTCCATGAATCCACCGATATCGTCCCGGCTGAAACCGAATGTCATCTGGGTCAGATCGTTAGTGCCGTAAGAAAAAAACTCGGCGGTCCTCGCCATCTCGTGAGACAGGAGGGCTGCTCGGGGAATTTCAATCATGGTGCCGTACTTGTAATCGATTTTTTCAATGCCAAATCGTTTTATGACAGACTCATAAGTCCGTTCAACGATGATCTTGATCACATCGAGTTCTCTCACATCGCAGGTGACGGGAACCATGATTTCGGGAAGAGGGTGCCTGCCCGCAGAAATCAGCTCCGCCGCCGCCTCGAAAATGGCCCGGATCTGCATCTCGGAAATTTCAGGATAGGTTATGCCGATGCGTACCCCCCGGTGTCCCATCATGGGGTTGCTTTCACGCAGTTTATTGCTCCTGGTGACAATGGTCTGCCTGTCAACGCATAGAGCCTCGGCCAGTTTTACCTGGTTTTCCTTAGAACGGGGAACGAATTCGTGCAAGGGCGGATCCAGAAGACGTATGGTCACCGGGAATTCATCCATGATTTCGAGTGTCTGGCGGATATCTTCTTTAATATGGGGAAAAAGTTCTTCTATGGTGGCTTGACGCTCTTTAATAGACTTGTTTAAAATCAGTTTTCGTAACAAAAACAGGGGCTCTTCAGCGCCTTTGCCGTAAAACATATGTTCCGTCCGAAAAAGTCCGATTCCCTCGGCGCCAAAATCTTTTGCCATGCGGGCATCGTCGGCGGTTTCCGCATTAGTCCTTATATTGATTTTCCTGAATCGGTCGACGATCTCCATATATTCCTTCAGGCGGGGATTTTCCGACGCGCTGATCATGGGAAGCGCGCCTTCATAGACAGCGCCGCGAGTACCGTTTACCGTAAAAATATCGCCCTCGGTGTATGTATTGCCATTTATGGCCAGTTTTTTTTCTTTAACATCTATCTGGAGCGTTCCGGCGCCGACAACACAACATTTGCCCCACCCCCTGGCCACAAGGGCCGCATGGCTTGTCATCCCGCCTCTGGCAGTAAGGATTGCGGTCGCCGCGCGCATTCCTTCCACATCTTCAGGATTGGTTTCCTCTCGTACCAGAATGACCGATTTTCCGTCCCTGGCCCATTGTACCGCATCGACCGAGGTAAATACTATCTGCCCGGATGCCCCGCCCGGACCGGCGGGAAGACCTACGGCAACGGGCTTGATCTTTTTTTCCGCTTTTGGGTCGATCAGGGGATGGAGCATTTCATCGAGCTGGGCCGGTGAAACACGAAGCACGGCTGTCCTTTTATCTATAAGGCCTTCTTCAAGCATGTCCATGGCCATGTTAAGGGCTGCCATGCCGGTCCGCCTTCCGTCACGGGTTTGAAGCATATAGAGATTATTTTCCTGAATAGTAAACTCCAGGTCCTGCATATCGCGGTTTTGATGTTCAAGTATACTTCTAACCTGGACAAGTTCCCCGTAAACCTTGGGCATGGCCTCTTCAAGGGACGGAAGATGCCTGTTCTGCTCCGTCTTGGTATCGTTGTTAAGGGGATTTGGCGTGCGGATCCCCGCCACCACGTCTTCGCCCTGGGCGTTGGGCAGCCATTCGCCGTAAAACTTGTTCTCACCGGTTCCCGGATTCCGGGTAAAGGCCACACCGGTAGCCGATGTGTCTCCCATATTTCCAAAAACCATGCTCTGAACCGTGACCGCAGTGCCCCAGTCATCCGGAATGTTTTCAATCCGTCTGAATGAAACAGCCCGTTTGCCGTTCCAGCTTTTAAATACCGCCCCTATGCCCTGCCAGAGCTGCTGTTGAGGGTCATCGGGAAATTCAGTCCCCAATACTTCGTAGATCCTGGTTTTGAAAAGACGGGTCAGTTCCTTTAAATCATCAGCGGAAAAATCAGTATCACCCTGGTATCCCTTACTGACTTTCATATCTTCCATAATCCGCTCAAGCCGGCACCGTATGTCCTTTCCTTCTTCCGCCTCTATATTTTCGGCTTTTTCCATGACCACGTCCGCAAACATCATGATCAGGCGACGGTAGGCATCATAGACAAATCTGGGGTTTTTCGTTTTTTGGATGAGTCCGGGAATGGTCTGTTCTGTAAGACCCACATTTAATACTGTTTCCATCATGCCCGGCATTGAGCTGCGGGCTCCGGAACGGCAGGAGACAAGGAGGGGATTGTCGGGGTCTCCGAATCGTATCCCCATGAGGGCCTCGGTTTCGGCCATTGCGCTTTTAACTTGTGCTTCAAGGGAATCCGGAAATCGACCATTTGAGCTGAAATAATCGTTACAGCATTCAGTCGTAATCGTAAAACCGGCGGGAACAGGCAGGCCGATCCTCGCCATTTCAGCAAGGTTTGCCCCTTTTCCGCCCAGGAGATTCTTCATGGAGCCATCACCTTCGGCATGGCCGTTGCCGAAGGTATAAACATAATTTTTCATTGGCTAAAAAACCCTCTTTACCTGAAAATTAAAATCCGGCAGGAATGATAATATCCACCGGATTCCACATGATTTAAAATAATTAGCAAGTCTCTTGAATACGTAAAAGCCTATAAAAGTCAACTATCTATATAAAAATTATCCGCTTTATGTCAAGGTTATTATGACGCTTTGTGTAAAAAAACAGATAAGGACATTTTTTGTTAAAACTATGACAAAAATTGTCAAATTCAAGCTGCAATTTCTTTTTTAAAACTTCGACGATATGGAAAAGGCCGTTAATTATTCCGGGAGTTCATTCTTAATTTATTTAGAATTGATTCTGGCATACTCCTTGCTTGATATATCGATAAGTCTTAATTTTATTTTTTTCAAAACCATTTTATTTAAGGAGGAAGACATGCTTCAGAAACTGAGAGGGAACAAGAAAGGTTTTACACTCATCGAGCTGATGATCGTTATCGCCATCATCGGTAT
>JAADHK010000124.1 GCA_013151835.1 Deltaproteobacteria bacterium | reverse complement strand
CAAAAAGGGATTGCATCCTGGTACGGCCCCACGTTTCACGGCAAAAAGACCGCAAACGGCGAGATTTACAACATGCACGCCATGACTGCGGCTCACAAGACACTCCCGTTAGGCACGGTTGTTTCGGTCCATAACTTGAAAAACGGCAGAAAAATCGTTGTAAGGATAAACGACCGGGGCCCATTTGTAAGGGGAAGGATCATAGACCTTTCCAATGCGGCCGCGAAAAAAATCGGCATGATAGCACAAGGCACAGCGCCGGTGGAGATAAAAGCACTTGAAACCATATCAAAAAACGGCTTGGCCACCCGGCCCGCGCCCGACCTGGACAAGGGAGATTTCACCGTACAGGTGGGTGCCTTTGCAGACCGGATGCGGGCCATGCGTGTAAAAGCCGCCCTGGAAAAAAAATATGGGACTGTGGTTGTGACCACGTTCGTTAAAGACGGGACGACCTTTAACAGGGTCAGGGCGGGCCGGTTTTCATCCCTTGCCAAAGCCACAGCTGCGGAATCCAGGCTCGTGAACATCGGGTTTCCCGGCGCATTTACCGTTTCGGTGGACAATTGACGGTTAAGAACAAAAAATCCAGTATTCTTCGCACGGTCTTTTTGGACCGCGACGGTGTTATCAACTTTGACTCGGCATCATATATCCTGTCATGGGATGAATTCAAATTTATTCCCGGAAGCATCGAGGCAATCGCCCGGCTCACCAGCGCCGGTTTTCGCATCTTTATAATCACCAACCAGTCGGCAGTGGGCAGGGGCCTGATTACCACGGATGTCCTTTTCAATATTTTTTCCAATATGACCCGTGCAATAGAGTCCGGAGGCGGGCAGATAGACGGTATATTCTTCTGCCCCCACACGCCCAAAGACGGGTGTGATTGCAGGAAACCCCTGCCGGGCATGATTTTAAACGCGACAAAAAAGTACGGGATAAACCTGGACCTTGCCTGCATGGTGGGCGACAAGCCAAGCGACATTAAATGCGCGCGGGCCGCAGGATGTGGATATGCCATTCTTCTTGGCAATAATACCATTTCAGATGCCTCCCATGACCCGGATTTAGTGCCCGACATCGTTCTTCCCGACCTTAAAGCCGCAGCAAACAGGATCATAAGCCGCCTGGGCAAAGACCTTCCCCGGGCAAAAGAGCCCGCCTTGTGAACAGCGATAAAAGCAAATCGAAAAACAAAACACAGAGCAAGTCCGAAACCGCCATTGAAGGGGTGATCGAGCATATCATCTTTCACAACGTCAATAACGGGTACACGATTGCAAAACTTAAACCAGGCCCCGGCAAGCGGCCCGTGACTATCGTGGGCAGCCTTGCGGACGCCGCCGCCGGCCAGGCTGTGAAGGCCAGGGGCCGGTGGGTTACCCACGCCAGGTACGGCCAGCAGTTTGCTTTCAATTTTGCGGAAACAATCCTGCCGTCTGATAGGGACGGCATACGCAGATTCCTCACATCCGGGGTCATAAAAGGCATAGGCGTGGCCACCGCAGACCGGATCATCGAACACTTTGGCGAAGATACGATCAAAATCCTCGAAACCGCTCCGGAAAGGCTCGTTGAAGTAAACGGCATCGGCAAACAAAAGGCTGCGACCATGACCGAGGGCTGGCGCTCCCATGCGGCCGTCAACCGAATCATGATTTTCCTCCAGGATAACGGAATTAACGGGGCATGGGCCGCCAGGATTTTTTCTCTCTACGGCGCAGACGCCGAGCAGATCCTGCGCACGGATCCATACCGCCTTTCCACGGATATGGGAATGGCCGGATTTCCTGTGGCCGACGCCATTGCCAGGCAAAACGGAATTGATGAAAACGATATTCCCAGAATCTCAGCCTGTATCCGCTATGTCATGGCCGTGGCCGGATCGGAAGGGCATGTGTTCCTGCCCAAAGACGACCTGACAGAAGAGGTCTGCCGGAGGTTTGAAACCGGCCGGGAAATTGTTTCCAGGGCGCTTGACATACTGATGTCAGACCATATCGTTACGGAAGACATGATCTGCGGCAACATCAGAGCCGTGTATCCCGAAAGGCTTTACAGGGCCGAGACGGGCATTGCGGCCCGTCTCTCGGCCATGGCCTTGATCCCGGTTTCCGTTCCTTGCCAAGACGTTGAAATACTCCTTGACGGATTGCAGGAAAAACAGGTGATTCGGCTCTCGAATGAACAGGAACAGGCCCTTTCATCTGTTTTCACGCACAGGACGGCGGTCATAACGGGCGGGCCCGGCACCGGCAAGACCACCCTGATCAGGCTTATTGCCCGGGCCTTTCACACCATGGGCATGAAAGTCTGTCTGGCGGCTCCAACAGGCAGGGCCGCAAGGCGAATATCGGAAGTCACATCCATGCCGGCCCATACGATCCACAAGCTGCTTGGTTACAGCTTTGATGACAAACATTTTGAAAAGGTGGCTGAAAATCCCATTGAAGCGGATGTGATCATCATAGATGAGGCGTCCATGATTGACACGGACCTGATGTTCCACCTGCTTTCAGCCACCCCGGTTACATCCAGGCTGATACTTGTGGGCGATGCGGCCCAGCTTCCGCCGGTGGGCCCCGGCAACGTACTTTCAGACATCATCTCTTCCGGTCTTATCCCGATTTCCAGCCTCAAAGAGGTTTTCCGGCAGACTGAGACAAGTGAAATCATAACATCGGCCCACAAAATACTCTCGGGCCTGCCACCGGACATCGTCCCCTTTGACCCCAAAGGAAACTCGGATTTCGGCTTTGTTTTCGCGGACTCGCCGGAACAGACCGCCCGGATCATCGTCGACCTGTGCAAAAGGATACTGCCCGAAGAATTTTCGTTTGACCCGGCGCATGATATCCAGGTCCTGTCCCCCATGCACAAGGGATACGCCGGTACCATTGACCTGAATATGAGGCTTCAAAAGGCCATAAACCCGGGCCGCGTACTCCTCAAGGGCATATACCACTCGTTTAAGACAAATGACCGGGTCATGCATATAAAAAATAATTACGAAAAAGAGGTCTTTAACGGTGATATAGGGACTGTTGCCGAGATTGACACAACGGCCCGGGCAATGGTAGTCTCCTATGACGGCCGCAAGGTCGAATACGAAGAGGATGAAATAGATGAACTGGCCCTGGGATACGCGATTTCCGTTCACAAATCCCAGGGTTCCGAATACCCGGCGGTTATCATGCCTGTGATCACGCGCCATTACATCATGCTCCAGCGCAATCTTCTATACACTGCCGTAACAAGGGCTCGCAGGCTTGTCATCCTTGTGGGCTCAAAAAAGGCCCTTGGCATCGCGCTTGAAAACGACAAGCCCCAGCGCCGATTCACGGCCCTGGCGGAAAGGCTGAAACAGGGGGGTTAAAAATATGACGACACATGAAAACATTCCATTATACGTCAGGGATTCCGGCTTAATCCAAAAAGCCCACATTTTAATCACGATTTTCTGGACGATTATCATAATCGTTTTTGCCGGATTTGCCGTTAAATGGGAAAAGGATAAGGGCATTAACTTAACCTTAGACAATGCCCGCGCATATTTTCAGATGGTTGTAACTACCAGGTTATGGAATGCCGAACGCGGGGGAATATATTGTCCCATCAATGAAAAAACCCAACCGAATCCCTGGCTCGATGTTCCGAACCGGGATGTGACCACATTAGATGGTCAAAAACTAACACTAATCAATCCTGCTTACATGACGCGACAGCTTTCCGAAATTGCATCCAAAAAGAATAAAACCCTTTTTCATATCACAAGCCTGAAGCCGATTCGCCCCCAAAATGCCGCAGACTCCTGGGAAAAAAAGGCGCTCAAGAGTTTTACACG
Organism: Deltaproteobacteria bacterium; assembly: GCA_013151835.1. Taxonomy (GTDB): domain Bacteria; phylum Desulfobacterota; class Desulfobacteria; order Desulfobacterales; family Desulfosalsimonadaceae; genus JAADHK01. The sequence goes on along the minus strand of JAADHK010000124.1, from coordinate 5,401 downwards.
GGAACATGACGAGTATTGGGAATTGATCTTTCCAGGAAACAAACACGAATATTTCAGATATATGGCGCCTCTCTGGACCGAGCAACCCTGCCTTAAATGCCATGCAAAGCAGGGCTATAAAAAAGGAGACCTGAGGGGGGGCATCAGTGTTGCAATTCCAGTGGATGATCTTATGTCAGCCCTTAACTCGACCGGCATTAAATTTATTCTCATTTTCTTCGGAATCTGGTTTATGGGCACCGCCGGCATCTTTATTTCCTACAGGATCGTCTCCAGGAGCTATGGCAGGCAATCGACCCTTATTAACAAGCTTGAAAAAAGCCTTGAAGAAGTCAAAACACTTAAAGGATTTATTCCCATCTGTTCTTCGTGCAAGAAAATACGCAATGACGGCGGCTACTGGGAACAGATCGAAAAATATATTTCAGAGCGCTCCGATGCCGAGTTCAGCCACGGTATTTGTCCTGACTGCATGGAAAAACTTTATCCCGAGTATGCTGAAGAAATAAAGAAAAAGAAGATGAAAAAGGAGAATGAAAAAGGAGAATGAAAAATAACAGTGTAGCCGTCACATGAATTATTATAAAACGGGTTGTGAACAATCGATGTGTGGAGATCAGAATACAGCCTCAATCCGCCGGCATTTGATTTCCCACGGCGCATCTCCTTCGAGCGCCACGGCGGCTTCGTAACCGGGTGACGTAAAAATCCGCTTTACAGACCATGACCGCCCGGATATCTCCAGGCATGCCGCATCCGGAACAAGGGCCGGCGATGTTCCTGCATCGGTTTCCGGTGTTACTGACGGCAGGCCCTCCAGACCACGCAAACCGAGCCCGCACGCCTTAAGGCATGCTTCCTTCATTGTCCAGAGCCGGAAAAAAAGTGCTGTTCGTACATCTTCTTCCGCCGATTCAACCAGCCGGGCTTCCGGTTTTGCAAAGAACCGCCGGCTGATCCCTTCCATGCCGGATACCGGCCGCACACATTCGATATCAACACCGATGGCCCTTCCCGCTGATACGCCTATGATAGCAAGACTGCCCGAATGGGAGAGGTTGAAACAAAGGGGCGGACAATGAACATGAGAAGCAAGGCATGGTTTTCCATGTTCATCGGACGTAATTTCAATCTTTTCAGGGTCAAGTCCGAGATACCGGCCCAGGATAAGGCGGAGTACGGCATGGGCCGCGATAAACCGGCGCCTGTGCTCCGGATAAATCAGGCGGTCCGCCCGCTTTTTTTCGTCTTCACAGAGAAGGGCCTCGGCACGCCTGATATCGGGTTCCGGCAAGTCGAGACCGGCCTCCCAGACATGGACATCATGGCCCGCGCCGGATAGGATCAATTTATTTTTCATACGGCCTGGTCATATATTTTTTATCTGTCCGTCAATTGGCCCGGCCATACACCGAAACAGCGAGATCTTTTATGATCATGGATGTGACAGGCCCTTTATTTTCATTTAAAAACATGTGGCGGCCGGGAAAAAGGCCGATATTGAACCGGTCGCTCGTGTGTAGCCGCCACCCTGAAAGTTCATCCACGCTCACCAGTTCGTCGTCCTTCCCGCCCAGGACCGAAACCGGACATAAAAGACGGGGTTTCTTTATGTAAACATAGTCTGAAAAAAGAGCGGAATCGGCCCGCAGCAGGTCGAGCAGGCCGTTCATGAATTCGCTCTCGGCCCTGACTTGTGCCGGGATATCCATTTGTTCGATAAATGCGTCGTCAACCGCCATGCCGGCCTTAAAAAGCCCGTGGTTTCTGTCCGGCGGTAAAAGTGAGGAAACAAACAGGTGGGCCGGACAGACATTGTGTGCATCCATCAAGGCATGGGCCGTCTCATAGGCCAGCAGGGCGCCCAGGCTGTGGCCGAAGAAGGCGAACGGTTTTTGTGTATACGGCTCAATAACATCCGCAAGCGTTGAGATCAAGCGGTTAAACCGCTTCTCCGTCGCTTCATGACGCCGCCCCTCGCGCCCGGGAAGCTGAACCGGCATGATATCTATTCCCGGCGGCAGGGCATCGGCCCATCCCCTGAAAAGGGAGGCAGCGCCGCCCATGTGGTGAAAGCAGAAAAGGGTGATTTTAGCATCGGCCTTTGTTTGGTTATAGGCGAACCACCCATCTGATTTAACCCCGGTCCCCGGTATCTTGTGCCTGTCTTCGACCGCGTTTTGTCCTATGGCGCCCTGGCTTGCAAGAAGCTTCAGCACTTCACTTGCAAGGCCTGAAATGCTCGGATTTTCCATGAAATTATCGGCGGAAAGTGTTACGCTCAGGTCGTTTGAAAGCATGTTATTCAGCTCCACGGCCATGAGGGAATCGAGTCCCATCTCCTTTAAAGGACGATCTGTATCCATGACATCTCCACTACCGAGACCGAGCACCCCGGACAGCTTTTCGGAAAGATGGGCCGTAAGAAAAGCCCTGCGTTTTTCAGGGGCCTTTTCCAGCAGGGATTTCAGAACCGCAGCATCCCCTCCCCTGCCGGCCGGGTCTGCGTATTTCCCGATCAGGGGTGGAAGGCTCCCTTCCGGGAAACGGGCCGTAAAGACAGGCCAGTCCACGGGCAGGACGCTTACCTGCGCCGACGAGCTGTGAATAAGCTTTTCNNNGTGCGTGCCTATCAGTTTCATGCCGGGAAATGCATTTTCCCCGCCCCTGTCCTGAGCCGTCCGTGCCGCCATGCCAATCGAAGCCCACGGCCCCCAATTGACTGAAAGCCCCTTTTCTCCCATGTTGCGTCGCCGATGGGCAAGGGTATCCATGAACGCATTTGCGGCGGCATAATTCGCCTGGCCCGGTGATCCCATGATCGAAGCGGCCGAGGAAAAGAAGATGAAAAAGTCGAGCGGCATTTCTTTTACAAGGAGATGAAGGTTCCAGGCCCCTTCCACCTTGGGGGCCATTACACGATCAAAGGATGCGGGGGTAAGGCTTGAAAGCATGCCGTCATCCAGACACCCGGCCGCATGGACCACACCCGTAAGGGGCGGCCCCGACCCGCTGATCTCCCCTATGAGCGCGGCAGCCCCATTGTAATCCGAGATATCCACCCTTTTGGTGATAACTTCGGCGCCCGACCGCCGCAACGCCCTTATCTTTTCCATGACCGGTGCCGATGGAGCACTACGGCCGGCAAGCACAAGCCTTTTAGCCCCCATTTCCACAAACCTGCTGGCCAGGCTGATCCCCAGGCCACCGAGTCCGCCGGTTATCAGGATAGTCCCGTATTTTTCCCCGGGGATTACCTTGTCCTGTTTTTCCGGGGTATAGGCCTTGTTCATGCCGATGACGACTTTCCCGATGTGACGGGCCCGGGCCATGTACCTGAAGGCGGCACGGATCTTACGGACGGGAAAGACCGTGTACGGCAAGGGCCTGATTGCGCCTGTTTTAAAAAGGCGCATGACTGCATCGAGCAAGGCGGTAATTTCTGCCGGTGAAGCAAGCGCGAGTTCCAGCAGGTCGAAGGGAAAATACGAGACATCGGGCCGGGCCTTTTGCATCTCTTCTTTCGACATGATGCCGATCTTCCCGATTTCCACGAACCGCCCTCCACGGGCAAGCGCCGAAAGGGAAGCCTTGATAAAGTCGCCGTTTAAGCTGTTAAAAACGATGTCGACCCCCTGGCCCCCGGTGATCTTTTTTATGGCGGACTCAAAATCAATGGTCCTTGAATTCATGACATGTTTGATGCCCATTGATTTTAAAAATTCCCACTTGCCGGGGCTTGCCGTGGCGAATATCTCGGCCCCGGCCATCTTTGCGAGAATCACGGCCGCCTGCCCCACCCCGCCGGCCGCCGCATGGATAAGGACTTTATCTCCCCGTCTTATCCCCGCCTTTGCCATTAAACCGTAATACGCGGTTAAAAAGGTCACCGGAAGGGTCGCGGCCTCGTCAAAACTCAAATCCCCGGGTTTTGGGACACAATAGGCCTCTTTTACGCATACATGGCTTCCGAGGCTTCCTATGGCAAACGCTGAAATCACGGCGTCTCCGGGCCTGAAACGGGATACGTTTTCACCCGTGGCCACCACGACGCCCGCGCATTCCCCCCCAAACGGCAGATCCCTGCCCGGGGTTACGCCCAGCTTTTCCATTACGGCGGCGAGCATGCCCAGGGCATTTAAGACGTCCCGAAAATTAAGACCGGCTGAAACCACCCGGATCGTAACTTCGCCCTTACCCGGATTTACGCGCGGCATCGGAGAAAAATGGAGGTTTTCCATCAAGCCGTGCCCGCTTGTGGATAGGCGGAATCTCTCGCTTGCCGGAAGATCAAGCAGGCCGTCATTATCACCGGATAACCCTGTTTTAATAAGTCGGGCCACGAATCGTCTCCCGCCCCGGAAGGTCACCTGATTTTCCGGACCCGCATCAAGCAGTTCGTCCGTGAAAAACACGGCGTTTTTATCAATGGCCGCACCCGGATCCAGGTCCACAAGCGTACACTTGAGGCCGGGATGTTCAAGGGCTGCGGCCCGGCCGAGCCCCCACAGCACGGACTGGACCGGGTCGAGGGATGCCGCCTCTTCCCTTACCGCAACCCCGCCCCGGGTGGCGATAAAAAGCCGGGGATTTAAGGCCGAGGTTCCAAGGGCCCCAAGGGCCTGGATGAGGTGGAGGGCGGCCGTGGTCATATACCTGCTTGATCGTTTCAGGTCCCGGGTCTTTATATCCGTCAGGAAACCGGAGTCCAGCCCCCAGAGGGAGACAATCCGGCAAGCCCGGGGCGTAAGGCTCCCGACATCCCTGACAAGACGGCCCATCTGCCCGGACGACTCGGGATCCACAAAGAATTTCACCGGGATCCCTTGTTGCCTTAAATCCGAAGCAGCCGTTTGCCTTTGGTACGCCTTTGCGGGGATAACCTGAATGCACGAGGCCTTCATTGCGCATAGCCGTGCGCAAAGAGCGTCCCCGACACCCGCCTTGTCACAAAGGACCACCCATGTTCCCGCTCCCGGTTCTTCGGGCGTATTTTCGGAAATTGCCGGAACCCATTCGATCGCATAAAGGGAATCGGCGGCGGTCACGGGTTTTGCGCCGATCAGCGCCGGATCGACCCTTTTCAGCGTAAAACCATAAATAAGGGCGCAGACGCTCCCGTCTTCCCGGGCAATCTCAAGGTCGGCGCGGACCTCGCCGTCCCCGGCCCCGGCGAATTTGCCCTCGCCGGGGGAGGCCAGGCCGGCCCTGCACCACAAGGGACCGTTTACGGGCCCGAGGATAATCATTCGACCGAGCCCCGTGGGAAGCCAGGCGTCCTTGTTGTTTTCACCCATTGCCCCTGCCAGGGCTTGAAAACAGGCATCCAGCAGCGGGGGATAAAAGATGTTCTTACCAGATAACCCCGAATCTCCGGCGCGGGGGACAATTCTTGCGACCG
>JAADHK010000068.1 GCA_013151835.1 Deltaproteobacteria bacterium | reverse complement strand
GAAGCCACGGAGGCCGCTGGGGAATCGGAAGAGGAGGATTTCGATCTCGACCTTGATCTGGGCGAAACAGCGGAATCTGAAATCACCGTTGTCGGGTCCACTGAAGAGGAAGAGTTTGAACTCGACCTTGACCTCGGCGAAACAGCGGAAGGCAAGGAGACACCTGCCGGAGAAGCAGAGGAAGAATTCGACCTTGATCTCGATCTCAATATTGAAGAAACGGCCGGGACCACCGGAGAGGGCGAGGATGAATTTGACCTGGACCTGGACTTCGAACCAGGCGGTGCAACGGCGGAGAGCACGGACGATGATCTGTCCTTTGACCTTGACCTGGAAGAAGCCCTTGTTACAACCGAGGCCACGGCTGAATCGGCTGAAGATTTCGACCTTGACCTCGATCTGGGAGACGAACCGGCTGAAGAACCTGAAGTCGATCTTGAAGAAGCCGATGAGTTTCTCGATCTCGATCTTGAAGAAGCGCCAGTTAAACCGGTTGAATCAGAGAAAGCGGAAGATGAGTTTGATTTGGGTCTTGAAATGGCGGCTGAACCGACAGAGGAAAAAGGTGCCACGAAAGACGAGTTTGATCTTGATTTAGAAACAATGCTGGACGAAGAAGAGGAAGTTGTCGATGAAACAGATAAAGAGATTTCCTTAGAAACCATAGGCGATGGCGGAATACGCGAAGAATATAAAGGAAGCGAGCCTCCCGAGCTTGAAATGGAGGCATGGGCAAAGGGTTCCGATGAAATTCAAGAGCCGGAGCCGGTTGTATCCAAACCCGTAGAGCCTGCCCCACAACCCGAGCCGGAAGAAGAACGGGAAACCGAGACAACGCAGACATTCGAAGTGACGGAAGAATCAGCGGTTATGGCCTTTGCAAAGAAGGACATACCTGCCAAAAAGGCCATTATTATCGTTTGTGCCGCGGCGGCTCTGCTTGCACTTCTCATCGTGGGAGCATACCTGATGTTCGGCAAGAAAGCTGTCGGACCCCAGGTGAAAGACGCTGGAAACCTTTTTATTGAAATTTCAGAAATACCTTCATATGCCTTTGTCCAGAATGGAAAAGCGGGCGAATTGCTTGTCGTTTCCGGAACAGTGACCAACCGGTACGATAGTCCCCGAAGACGGATCAAGGTGCAGGCCAGTCTTTTTGATGCATCTGGAAAATTAATCATAACCTCAACTGCCATAAGTGGTATATCGCTTGATGACAATGAACTCAAATCTCTTGAGATCAAAGCGATTAATGACAAATTAAACAACCGTAAAGGGGATAAAAAGTTCGAGCTTCCGTTGAAGTCCGGGCAAAAAATACCCTTTACGGTTGTTTTCTCAAATCTTCCGGACAACATGGATGAGCTTTCCTGTGAGGTGGTGGCCTCGTCTTTACCTGCTTCATCCAATAGTAAATAGCTTTATATATATTTCTTGACGTATATTTTATTGTCTGGTAGGAAGAATTTTTTTGAAATTCGTCGGTGAAGCTGGCGGAGCATTGAGGCTTTCGCAAACTGCTTGATCCCTTTGGGCTTAAGATGAATTGAACCGTTTGCGAAATCATTAATGATTGCCGGGTTCACCGATTTTATTTACATCGGCATTTGTCTGGTCCGGATAAAAACACTTGGTTTTTTGGCGATGTAGCTCAGCTGGTTAGAGCATGCGGCTCATATCCGCAGTGTCCGGGGTTCAAGTCCCTGCATCGCCACCATTTAATATAGATATCAGCCTCCCGCGAACAGGGGAGGCTTTTTTGTATGTGGCAGGTGTATGTTGCCGAAGGATATTCGGATGATTACAGGATTTGAAAAAATTGTGGAACAGCGGATTCTTGCGGCGCAGAGAGACGGCGAATTTGAGAATCTCGAAGGAGCCGGAGAGCCTCTGAATCATGACATGTTTACAAGGGTCCACGAGGATCTGCGGCTTGCTTACAAGATTTTAAAAAACGCGGATTGTCTCCCGCCGGAAATTGAGCTTAAAAAGGAAATCAGGCAAACCGAGACTCTGCTTTCGGGTATCAATGATGTCTGTGCAAGATACAAAACTTTAAAAAAACTTAATTTTTTAATTATGAAGCTCAACACCATTTCAAAGTCCTCCATTCAATTCGAAGTTCCCCAGAAATATGAACTGGCGATTATTGAGAGAATCTCGAAAAGTTGTTGACCCCGCCTCTTTTTTAGCAAAATATAGAAATGACACGGGGGCTCACCCGGATTTTTACAGCCCTGTTGACCATGTTTCTTTATCAGCCACACCCGTGCCATTATTACGGTAATCTTTTACAAATCCCTTTTTATTAAAACAAGGACAGATATAGCATGTCCGGACGCCGGCTTGAAGACGGAAACATCATTAAAAGTGTGTTTCTTGCCTATTTTATCATAGGATTTCATATAGTGTTTCTGGGCTGCATTGGCGTCATGTTCCTTTTTTTCAATACCCTCGCCCATTATTTCATGTGGATACTTCTTCTGTCAGCCTTGACGCTGACCGGGTCCGGATTTTTTCTTTTGCGCTACATGCACAAACAGCGGCTTTTTCTGTTAAAATTACTTTCGCTCCCGGAATTCAAAGGCAGGAGTCTTGAGATCAATCTCCTGGGAGGCCTGGCTTCAGTGAAAATCAGCGGAGAAAACATTCCATCTGATTCCGGCCTGGTGCGGGATATTGAAACGGATAATGTGGTTGAAATTTCCGAATGCCGCACACTGCCGAAAAAAATCTTTATGGCGGACCGCACAAATTATATTGCGGGAGAATATCCCGTCACCACAAAGAAGGAACAATCGCTCTAAAATGGATACGGACGGGAAATTAACCGTGGCCCTGCTTTCAGGCGGGAGATCAAGTGAGAGGGAAATTTCCCTGTCGAGTGGTGACCACGTTTTTGACGCCCTGGATAAAAACCGGTACCGGGTACTGCGTTATGACCCGCAAAGCGATTTAAGCCGCCTGGTCGCGGACGCCGCCGTCATAGATGTCGCCCTTGTGATTCTTCACGGCATGTATGGCGAAGACGGCGCCATCCAGGGCCTTTTAGACCTGCTGGAAATACCCTACCAGTGCTCCGGGGTTCTCGGAAGCTGTGTCGCCATGAACAAGGCGGTTGCAAAACAATTTTACGAACGGGCAGGAATAGAGGTTCCACCCTTTCGGACGCTTTTTACGGGAGAAAAACCTGATACTAACGAGATTGTTAATGCGCTGGGCCTCCCCCTGGTGATAAAACCCGCCGGCGGGGGATCGAGTATCGGCATGGCAATTGTCCGTGAAAAAACCGAACTTGCAAAAGCCATTGACAATGCCTTTGCCCATGACTCAACAGTTGTGATTGAGGCTTTTCTCAACGGAATTGAGATTACCGGCGGAGTCCTCGGCAATGATAACCTGCTGGCGCTTCCCTTAATAGAGATTATCCCAAAGACCGGGCATGAATTTTTTGATTTTTCAGCCAAGTATGATTCTTCCGAGACGGAGGAGATATGCCCGGCAAGACTTGATAAGGAGATTGCAAAAAAGGCTCAAAATATCGCCCTGGCTGCCCACAAAGCCCTGTTTTGCAGTGGATACAGCCGCACGGACATGATCGTGCGCGATAACCGTATTTATGTTCTTGAGACCAATACAATTCCGGGCATGACCCCGGCAAGCCTGCTTCCGCTGGCTGCCCGGACCGCCGGAATATCATATGCCGGCCTCATTGACCGGCTGATCGGCCTGGCCCTGGAGAAAAAATCGAGATTATCAAAATAAGGAGCATATTCTAATGAAGATACTTATCATAGGAAGCGGCGGCAGGGAGCATGCCCTGGCATGGAAGATAGCGTCGAGCCCGGAGGTGGAAAAGGTATATTGCGCACCGGGAAATGCGGGAATACAAGAGGTTGCTCAATGTGTTCCCATAACCGCCGAGGACATAAACCTCCTGGCTGATTTTGCCACGGAAAAGAATATCGACCTGACCATCGTGGGCCCCGAAGCCCCGCTTGCCGGCGGGATTGTCGATACCTTCGAGATGCTGGGTCTCAAGGTGTTCGGCCCTTCAAAGGCCGCCGCCGCCCTGGAATCGAGCAAGTCTTTTGCAAAGTCTTTGATGCGCAAGTACAATATTCCCACCGCCGGGGGACGATCCTTTTCAAGCTTTGAGCCGGCCCTCCGGTACATGGGAACCGTTGATCCTCCCTTTGTGGTCAAGGCCGACGGACTCGCTGCCGGAAAAGGGGTTATCATATGCAATACCCTAAAAGAAGGTAAAAAAGCCCTGTCTGACATGCTTTCAAAGGGAAGCTTCGGAGAAGCCGGAAAAACCGTCGTCATAGAGGAATTCCTGACAGGAGAGGAGGCTTCTTTTATCGCGTTTACCGACGGGATTAACGTCCTTCCCCTTCCCTCTTCCCAGGACCATAAAACCATTTACGATGATGACAAGGGTCCCAATACCGGTGGAATGGGCGCGTATTCCCCTGCGCCGGTGGTGGATTCCGTAATGCACAAAAAGATCATGGACCATGTCATGCTCCCTGTTGTAAAGGCCATGGCCGCAGAAGGCCGCCCATACAAGGGCGTGCTATATGCCGGACTCATGATAGACGGTAACCGGATCAACGTGGTGGAATTCAACTGCCGGTTCGGTGATCCCGAGGCACAGCCGCTTCTTTTCCGCACAAAAAGCGACATCGTTCCGGTTATGCTGGCATGTATTGAAGGCGGCCTGGAACAGTACAGCCTGGATATAGACAAAAGGCCTGCCGTCTGTGTTGTCATGGCAAGCAAGGGCTATCCCGGATCATATAAAAAGGGGTTGCCTATAAAGGGGCTTGATCGCGTTGCGCGAATGAAAGACATTTACGCCTTTCATTCGGGAACAGAGGAAAAAGACGGAAAGATGCTTACCTGCGGCGGACGAGTCCTGGGCGTTACCGCAATGGGTGATTCCATAAATAATGCCATATCAAGGGCCTATGAGGCGGTGGGTAAGATTTCATGGCCAGGCGAATATCACAGGACGGATATCGGCCATAAGGCACTGATACGGCAAGACATTAAACCTGCCGTCGGCATTGTAATGGGAAGCGCCTCTGATTTTCCCATAATGGCCGAAACCGCCGAAATGCTGAAGAAGTTCAGGATACCCTATGAAATCACGGTTGCATCGGCCCACAGGACCCCCAGAAGGGCCGTTGAGTTTGCCGAATCAGCGGAAGGCAAGGGCATGAAGGTAATAATCGCGGGTGCGGGCCACGCGGCCCATTTGGCCGGAGCGCTTGCGGCCCATACCATCCTGCCCATCATAGGGGTGCCCATAGATTCCTCACCGCTGATCGGCATGGATGCAATTTTATCAACTGTCCAGATGCCCCCTGGAATTCCGGTCGCAACCATGGCCGTGGGAAAGCCCGGCGCAAAAAACGCGGCTATTTTCGCGGCACAGATCCTGGCTGAAAACGACCCTGAACTCATGGAAGCCCTGCGTGAGTTCAAGGCCGGCATGGCGGCCGAAGTAGACAAAACGGCCGAACTCTTAAGCTCCTGACGACTTTTCAAAAAGTTCGTCTGCGGGAGATAACAATAAACATGTCCGGACACGATACGAATTTAATGAGAATCGATCCCCTTTGTCCGGATTTATCCATTATCAGGCGTACGTCTGAAATGATACGGGCCGGCGGGCTGGTTGTTTTCCCCACCCGCGCACTATACGGAATCGGTGCAAACGCGCTCGATTCCGCAGCCGTTGACCGGGTATTTAAAATAAAGCGCAGGCCTGAAAACAAACCAATCTCCGTGTTGATCAGCAGCCGTGCGGACCTGGATAATCTCGTGGCCGATATCCCCGGCCCGGCCAAAACGCTCATGGATCGCTTCTGGCCGGGGAATCTTACGATTCTCTTTACGGCCTCAACATCCGTGCCTGAGAACCTGACCGCCCAAACAGGAAAGATCGGGATTCGCCTCCCGGCCCACCCGGTTGCCGCAGCCCTTGTAAAAGCAGTATCAACCCCCCTGACGGCAACCAGCGCGAATATCTCGGGCCATGCCGGATGCTCTGATATTTCCACGCTGCCGGACCCCATTTGCCTTCATGTTTCCGGTATTCTCGACGCAGGCGTACTTTCCGGCGGCTCCGGGTCGGCCGTTATTGATGTTACGACGAATCCGCCGGTAATCGTCAGACAGGGGGATATCCCGGCATCATTGTTAAAAAGAGCTTCGACCTGTTGAAATCGCCAATGTTTTATCATATTGAAAAATTCATCTGAAATATTGCCGGAGTGGTGGAATTGGTAGACGCAGAGGACTCAAAATCCTCCGCCCGCAAGGGTGTGCGAGTTCAAGTCTCGCCTCCGGCACCAAAATAGAATCAAAGGGTTAGCCAATGCTGATGATCTCGTAAAAAGTCAGGCACCCCGGTAAAGATGGCTAAGTAGAAAGTTCCATATACAAGGCGTAGTGGTGTCGCGAAAG
>JAADHK010000074.1 GCA_013151835.1 Deltaproteobacteria bacterium | reverse complement strand
GTTTTATCTTTTATCCGGGAGCTGAGGGCTAACATATTCATATGCGCGAGTTCGTATACACAATCAGGCAGGCAGCTCGCATTTGGAATCAGCTGCAAATCACAGCCTACCGCTTTTCTGATATTTGAGAGCATCTTAAAATTTCTATTCAAAGAAATACCACTTATACAGATGGTATCCGCTCCCATATCCCGCCATCGTTTTGCTTTTTCAACCGTATTAACAAGAGAAAAAACACTGATTCTTACTTTAAACCCGGGATACTGCTTTTTTATGAGCCTTAATAGATAGGGTGATGCCACGGTAATACTATCCACTTCGGACTTGTCCAAAAAATTTAGAAAGCTGCGGATTTTTTTTTGCCCGCTTCTTGTTTGCTCCATACCATTTAAGAATGCCCCGTTAAGCAAATAGTTGAACTCAATATTTTTTAAATGAGCTTCTTGTACCGTCCGGCGTATTGTATCCTTTGTAATATGCCTTAATGTATAAGACGACCTTCCGCCGCCAATGATGTCCTTTGTCATCTTTCCGTATATTTCATAAACCTCTGGTATTTGTGAAAGCCCGGATAAGAGGGGTTTGTCAAAATTATATGCGACACTGAGTTTCATAAATTTTTTCCTGCTTGCAACGGTTTCGTAAAAAGCTGTGGTGCGCTCGTCAAGGGCGTGAATTTATGGAGCGAAAGCCCCCTGCATGTAAATCCTGCTAACATGCCTAACAGATTAACAAAAGTATTAGCCGACGGCAAGGGCATTTCTGCGAGGAAGGGTCTGGAGGCAAGCAAAGCGCAGGGTCGCCGCAGGCGAAAGCGATTACAGGAAGCGGTGAACCCTAAGGGCTCACTCAAAAATAATATTTCAGTTGCAGAGCGCGTTGCAACTGAAACAAACGGGGGAAATTACGGGGGGGGGGATGCTTCAGCATTTCGGGTTAAACGGAATATTTACTCCGGACATCAAATATTGAATCCGGTTATTACACCGGCATTGCAATCAGCTCCATCAATTCATCGCGGGTAAAGGTTTTAAGAGAACCCCCCTCGTCCTCGGCGATTACGTTTGCCATGAGTTTTTTCTTGCGGTCGATGATAGCGGAAATCTTTTCTTCCAGGGTTCCCTCGGTGACGAGCTTGAAGACCTGGACGCCCCGGGTCTGGCCGATACGATGCACCCGGTCCGTGGCCTGATCCTCTTTTGCCGCGTTCCACCACCGGTCATAATGGATCACAACCGATCCGCCGATCAGGTCGATCCCGCTCCCCCCGGCCTTGAGACTCCCCACGAACACCCGGCAGTCCGGATCATTGTTGAATCGATCGATCTCGTTCCCGCGCTTTTTCGTCTGCCCGGTGATGCAGGCGGATTGGATCCCTTTTTCCCCCAGGTAGTTGAGAATCATGTTTACCATTGTGACAAACTGGCTGAATACAACCACCTTCCGGCCATTTTCGAGGCAGGTATCCATCAGCTCCTTGAATAACTCCCATTTGCCGGAATCGAGCAAACCCGGATCAGCCTCCATTTTTTCCCCCTTAATGGATGCAGGGTGATTGCAGATCTGTTTGAGGAGGGTAAGCAGGGCAAAAATATGAATGTACGGAATATCAACATCAAAACGTTCGAGCTGTTTGAGCAGCCCCCTTCCGCGGCCGGCAATGGCCTCGCGGTAGAGCTTTACCTGGGTATCGGTAAGGCGGCAATAGCGAATATCCTCTATTTTTTCGGGCAGCTCATCAAGGACAGCAGCCTTGGTCCGTCTCAGCGCAAAGGGACTGACCAGCCTTCGCAGTTCGGCGAGCCTTGATTTTTCTCCACATTCGTACCGGAGCTTAAATTCACTGTCTCCCCCAAGGTAACCGGGAAGCGCCAGGTCCATCAAGGCCTTTAAATCCCCCAGCCGGTTTTCAATGGGCGTGCCGGTCACCGCAACCTTTAAACCGGCTCTTATCCTGCGTGCTGCGGCATGTGCCCTGGTATCCGGATTTTTAATATACTGGGCTTCATCAAAGGCGGCCATGCTGAAACCAAACCCGGCCAGCCGGTCTATATCCCGGAAAAGGATGCCGTATGAGGTGATTAAAACCGTTCCTGAAGCCATGGTATCATTGAGTTCACGATCCACGCCGTGATAAACCAGGGGCAAAAGCGAAGGCGCATGATCCCTGATTTTACGCTCCCAGTGGGAAATCACCGTGGTCGGGCATACAACCAGAAACAATTGGGATTTTTTCTCATTTTCGCAAAGCCAGACCATAAGGGCCATGATCTGGTGGGTTTTCCCCAGCCCCATTTCGTCACAGAGCAGGCCTCCAAGCCGGTTTGCATGGAGAAAAGCCAGCCATTCGGCGCCGTGTTGCTGGTATTGGCGCAGGGTGCTCGACATCCCCGAAAGCTGAGCAATCGGTTCGGGCGGGCGCATCGCAAGGATCGATTCCAGTTGCCTGCCATCGGCATTGCCAGAGTCCTTGCCAGAGTCCTTAACGGAGACCGGCTTGTCAAACGAGGCCTGCAACCGGAGCAGGCCGGATCGTGACAAACGAAATTTTTCAGAACCCTCAGCCAGTTGTTTTGATATGGAACCGCCCGGCTGACAGATCAACGCATCCATATTTATGGCCCGGGCATCCACCCATCCATCTTCCACCGGAAGATAGCGCCTGCCGGACAGTCGCGCGGCATAAATCTCGGCCAGCGAAACCGTTATATTTTCGGCAAACCCGTAATTCACCGACAACCAGCACCATTCATTGTCCATTGCTCCCGGATTAATCTCGATGCGGGCGTACTCCCTATGAATCTTCAAACGGCTCACGCTGTCATCGATAATATTAGGCGACGAAAAAATATCACCTAGCTTTTCGATTACTTCAGGCAGACGCTCCGGCTTGATCCGCTTTGAATAAAGGCCCCCGAACATCTCCCGGAACCGATCCGGCTTTTTCCATGAGGCGAGCACCCCCTTTTGAGGAATGTAAACCGTATTGCCGTACCAGTACTTCTCAAGACCGCGCCGCTCCAGGGCCATGGTCGATCCATCGGACAGATAAAGCAGGAGATAAAGGTCCAGGTTAAGATTATTATGGTCGTCCGCAGTAACCTTCACAATCGACTCCAGCGATTCAGGCCGGAATTCTATGGCCTTTTTGTCGGAAAAGTCCTTTTCAATCTCCCGCCGCACCTGCATGACGGCTTTCCGGGGAACCGCAATATCGATATTCAGAGATTTTCCGGTACAAAGACGGACAATAAAACGCCCGGTTTCCTCGTCGACTCTTGCTGTCATGGATGCCCCGTTGCCAGGCGACACATTCCAAAAATGATAGGCCAGCCGATACCAGAAGCTTTCTTCCAGGCTTTGGCGACGGGTCTTAATCCCCTGCTTCTGCATTATCCTTTCCGAATCGGTCATGGTCAGAATGGAAAGCATTTCAAGCACCCGGCCCCTGTGAAAGGGATTGTCAGCCGCCGGGTCCAAAAGGGTCCGTTCGCAAAAGAGAGCGGCTTCATCAATTCCTGTATCCGATGCAGCTCCATCCGGGTGATAATCAATCAGCAATTCGCCATCCGGCCGCAATATGCATATGCCTTCCGATTGTTTACTCCCGCCGGATTTATCTTCCACTTTAAGCGTTGCGGGTTCAAAGGGGCATGCCTTATGAAGGGCGGCAGCCATGCGGTACCAGGGGCTTTTACGGAAAATGTCATCCACCCATGAGCCAATCGACATGACCTTTGAGCCCCGGGCCGCCTTGGATAATTGTCTGATATGAAGGCAGTTACCTTTTTTTGATGCCTTGCGGCAATTGCATTGCAGATTATGGGTCTCTTTTTGAGCGTCCATGACCAGTACGGCAAGCCCGGGGTCGGAATCATCTTTTTCCGGAACAAGGGCCACCGCGTTTCTCAAATATTCAATGCGGTTTACTGGAAGGCGGGAAACCAAATTCTCAATTGTCATTATCAAATACCTCGTCCGGGGTCCGGCCATGGGCATACAAAGGGGAGTTGGCCCCATGCCTTTTTGGGAACGACATTGAGAATAGTGGCTTTTTACGCATTTTTCAAGGTCTGTATATGCAATTATAACTCTTTTAAGGCATGAAAACTTGAGGCATATCGGGATACGCCTCACGTTTTCATAACCCATCCATATGTAATGGGTCAGACAGGATGAATTGGCTTTAAAAAAAGGTAAGTTATTTTTGAGCGAACCCTTAAATGGATATGACTTTGTCGGCCAACTGCATGGCAGTGACAATGTCCAGCATATTCGTGGTATCCCCGACTTTTTTGTCCCCAAGCAGGTCAAAATAATCCAGACAGGTTCCGCACACTAAAATATGGACACCCTCTGTTTCATGGGCCATGAGATATTCAATAACCGGCGAGCCCTCGACGGCCAGCTTCACGCCATTGTTCACAAAGGCCAGCCTCCAGAGTTCATCCCCCATCTCATTTAAGGTTTTAATAAAATTAATCATCAGTTTTTTCCCCAGTTCATCATCGCCAAATCCAACGCGGTCCGTGGAGATGAAAACCATGATCTTTTGCTTCGGGTCAACCGACTCCTGTTTCACCGGCTTCGTCTTCGGGATATCCAGGGGCACCGGACAAGACAATCCTGTGGCGTCAAACTTTTTTGTCATTTTTCACCAACTCCTTTTTCTAAATTCATTTCATCATTATACACGGCCTTAATCCCCCGCAAAACCCCATCAGATCTGATCCGACCAGATATGATCCGGTCGGGTCTGATCTCATCAACTCCGGCCTGAACATGTCCGCCCAAAGGGCGCCGCCTCTCAACGGCTGGGGAGGTGCCTCTGGCTATCCGCTGATCTGCTCGACGAAGGCTTCAATCCGGGTTTGCAATTGTCCCACGTCCTCCATGCTGTAGTCGGTTTCAATGCTTAGGCATGGGATATTCTTCTCCTTAAGCGCCCGTTCAACCGGAATCGATTCCATGAGATATGGCTGACAGAACTGCAACCCGTAATGGATCACGCCATCCGCCCGGTATGCGGCGACCATTTCCTGAATATGATCCAGACGCTCGGAATTGGGCGTAAAAATGGCGCAATCCACCTGAAAATAACGATCCACAATCGCCTCCATCATGGCGTCCACAGTATCGCCGGAGTCATCCGTAAGATTTCGGACCCCCCGTTCCCCCACGCAGGATTCCTCGCCAACGATCACCGCTCCGGAACTTTCAATGATGGCGGGGAGTTTCCAGTTGGGAATCGCCTGGGGGCAGCCGGATATGAGAAGGCGGGGTCTCTTTTCCGGAAAAACCCCGGTCCCGTCGGAAACCCTTTTTTCCAACTCATCGCAGATTTTATTCACGGATTCCGTAAATCGGGCCGGGTTGTCGTAAAAGGCGACCTGGTTGGCCAAAAGGGAGTCCAGCCCGGATATGGGAGACGGAGCATGCTTGCGCAGAGAGGACAGACGATGAAGGGCCGCCCGCTTCGCATTGACCGTCCGGATTCCGTTTTTTAATGATTCAGTAGTGATTAAAACACCAGTGAGCCCTTCGAGCTCTTTCTTGAACCGATGGTATTCCGCCTTTAACAGCGCTCTGCCCTCCCCGGACTTCATCTGTGGCAAGTCCATCACATAGAGATTGTCCACCAGCCGACCAAACGATTCATAGGCTTTTTTCTTGCCGTCGCAGGTGTTTTCCCCAACCACCATGTCCGCAGCCTCTAGATACGGGCAGACCTTGCCGATCTTGAACCCGAACGCCGACTTGATCAAGGCGCATGTGTTTCGGGGCAGAAGTTTTTCAACCTCCTCCGTGGCAAAATCAGCCCCTGAACAGAGTCCCACCAGGGTGGCGTTGGCCGCCAGAACGATCTCTTCGGGAACAAAGACGCAATACGATCCGATGATTTTCCGGCCGGCCTCTTTTTCGTCCAGGAGCTCTTTAATCCGCAGGCCATGGACCTCGCTCATGACAAAGTCAAAATAGCTCATCCCATCGGGACGATTTTCCTGGGATAAAAAGGTAGCCTGATAAGCGTTTCCCACCAAATTCATCAAAATGTCATGGGCATCCAGATCAAGCCCCAGATCCGACCACATTGAACGGTAATTTTCGCTCATTTTTTTCTCCTTTTTGTTATGCGTTATTTGATTGGCGCGTCGCAAAATCAGGCGCTGGTGCAAAGACCGGATTCGCCAGACAGCGGCGCGGCGATTTACTTTTTTTGTAATTTTATCCAATAGAATTGATCCGGATTCATTCATCCGGATATGCCCGTTTGGATATGATTGGAATTTATTCAAGGGAATGAAGAGATGCCGCCAATGCGATTACTCAATAACTAAAAAAATGGGGCCGTGAATCACTGGGAAGAACAGATAACAGCGGTGCGATTTTGGGCGCGGCTTAGTCTAACAAACCCGGTTAGAGATAAAAAACCGTCACGTAAATCCAAAATCGTCAAACATATGAAATATCCTGGAAGATTGAAGAAGAGTTGTTTTTTTTATGTTTTAAATACCTGTTTGATGTATCCCAGAGATCGTCTTGTATGTCAAGTTTGATGGCGTCGTAAAAAGTCCCATCTACTGCGTTGTAGTGTTTTTTCAGTCACTCGGAATACTATATGTATGCCTTTGTTCCTGAAAAA
>JAADHK010000022.1 GCA_013151835.1 Deltaproteobacteria bacterium | reverse complement strand
GGGAGAGTAGGACGCCGCCGGAAAATCTTTATAAATACAGAAACGGCCCTGTGAGTAGTTAATACTCGCTGGGCCGTTTCTGGTTTTAGGGGCGGAACATTTCTGATTTTTTTGGAACGGAAGGTTACCGGGTAATCGTGCCTATGAAGCAGAAGGAAGGCGATGGACTCGGGTTGGGATCGATTTCAGGTTCCGTTATTGTCGTGAAATCCCACGCATAGGTTTTGGATGTTCCCGAACTATCCGTATATCCAATAGATGCGCTGTATGTGGTTCCGTAAACAAGTGGCGTTTCCTTATTGATAAAAAAGGTGGCGATCAAATTGTCATGATCCCAGTCTAGAACGGCATATCCGATCAGGGCATCATTGGAGCCGCCATTTATTTTTACGGAGAAGGAATCAACGTCAATATCGGATGGCACGGTCATGGTCGGGGAGAATTTGATGGATATTTGCGAGACGGCCGGTTCAACATCCACGGAATTTTTCGCAGGATCGGTTGAGATCACATCCGGCAGAACGATCCCTTCGGCCCTGCCGACATGGCCTGTATTTTTGCGGAACATGGGCCAGGGGCTGTTATCCGGGGCCAGTTCCCCGGGGTTGATGGCATAGACGTAGCCGTCGCGTGATCCGAAATATATGGTGCCGTCAGATCCTATGGCCGGTGATGAAAGACCGATGGAATCGCCGGTGGTAAAGCTGAAGTTTTTTGTTTTTTTCTTGTCTTCCTTATCAAGCTGGTCGGCAACCTTTGGGTCTAATAAGCTGTAAAACACATCGTTTTTGCACCCCACATAGACCAGACCATTGTCTCCAACGGCGGGTGATGAGTTAAAACTCCGGTATGCGTTTACAGACCACCGATAAGCACCATCAAGAGATATTGAAAAAAAAGTCCCGTCCCAGGATCCGAAATAGACATTGTTGTCCGAACCGATGGCGGCTGATCCGTATACTCCGGCACCGGTATCATAATCCCATTGTTTCGTGCCGTCGATATTTAAACAATAAAATTTGAAATGGTAGTCAAAGGCACTTCCGGTCTCGCATTCCCCGATGTAGATACGTCCGTCGGATGCGATGGCCGGGGAGCCGTAGACTGCGGCATTGGTCGGAAAGCTCCATTTGAGTCTCCCGTTATCAGCGGCGATTGCATAAACGTGTTTGTCAGTGGAACCGAAGTACAGAATGTCTTCCAGGCCGTCGGATCCGATGGATGGTGACGATACGATCGGGCCGTCCGTGGTAAAGAACCATCGGATGGCTCCGGAAGGGGTTATGGAATAGAGCTTGTTGTCTGATGCGCCCAAATAAAGCGTTCCGTCCGTATCGATTGCAGGACTTGAAAAAATGGAATCTCCAATGTCAAGGGACCACTTCAGGGAACCATTGGACCGGAAGGCATATAGATGATTGTCCTGTGAACCAATGTAGATCGTGCCGTCGGGTCCGATGGCAGGAGACGCTGAAATAGCGTCAAGGGTCTGGTAGTGCCATAACTCTTCACCGGTGTCCGGATCAATGGCATAGAAATTTTTATCGTCGGACCCGACATATATTGCATCCGATCCTATGGCCGGAGAGGAATCGACATCACCGCCTGTTTTAAACCGCCATTTGGCCACGATAAGAGTTGCCGGGTCGGATATCTTGATCAAGCCGGCAGTCATATATACGGTACAAAAGGGTTTGAAAAGTCCCGGTCCGTAGGTATGCGTAAAAACATATGATAATTGATCGGATTCAGCGGTTTCGGATTCGCCGTCTCCGTAATCGATGACAAACCGCTGAGGGACGGCATTGTTGCTAGAAGCTACGGTGCAGGTGAGCGATACCTGAAGCGGCGCCACTCCTGATAGTTTATCAAGGTAGATATTAGCGGTTGCAGCCAGCAAAGGAGACGAAAAGACCAGGGCAAAGGCGATAAATATTAAAAGGCAGGCAAAAGGAGGGTAGAATTTCTGCATAAATCGGAACCGTCCGTTTCGTCTTGTCATATTATGTTACGTCCTTGAATCTTAATTAGATGGAGGCGCGGAATATATATAATCCTGATTCGGACTAATTATTCAGGAATAATAATCTAAAAGCAAGTATTAGTCAAAGAAAAAGCCTTGCTTGCTTGAGTATGTCCCGATGGCATAAGTTAACAACAGGCTATGGTGGCGCCGTTTATTCAACCACGAATTCGATATGAACGGTCGGCGTGTTTTTTTTAAAGAGGAATGATGATGGAAAAGGTAGTTCCTCTGCCCACGTGACTTTCAACGGCGATTCTTCCGCCATGGGTGTCTACGATTCTTTTTGTAATAGCAAGGCCGAGGCCGGTACTCGATTCGCCTCCAGTGGGCCTAATGCTTAATCTCTGAAATTCATTGAATAAAAGAGGTTGCTCCTCGGCAGGAATGCCCGGTCCTTCGTCCTGAACGCCGAATATGGCGTTTGTTTTTTCCTTTTTTAGCGTAAGAAAAACTTTTGTTCCCGGTGGTGAGAACTTGAGGGCGTTGGTAAGCAGGTTGTCAACCGCCTGGCCCATGCGCTGTTCATCGAATTCAAACATTGGCAGTTTTTTTAAATCCGTATGAATGCTGATTCGTTTTTTCTCGGCGTGAAACCTGTGAAGCCGGACCTGTTCCTCAATCAGGCTTTTAAGTGAGCTGCGGGTTTTGTTGATTTCGAGCTTTCCGCTTTCAATCTGCGACAGGTCTAGTAGGTCGTTTAACAATGCCAGCATGTTGTCGCTCGTGTTGTGAATAATGGAGATGAATTCTTTTTGTTCCTCGCTCAGGTTGTTTTTCCCTTTTAGAAGAAGCTCGGAAAAGCCCCTGATTGAGATTACAGGGTTGCGCAGGTCATGGGCCGCGATGCCGATGAACTTATTTTTTATCTGTATCAGGTCATAAAGGGTTTCCTGCTTTTCATTAATGGTCTGCTCCAGGTTGACAACCCTCATCCCGACTTTTATCCGGGCAAAAAGTTCCCTTAAATTAATAGGCTTCTGAAGGTATTCGTCTACCCCGGCTTCAAAGCCGGTCAGCATGTCCTCGGCCTTGTCCCGGGCAGTCAGCATGAGAATATAGGTATAGCCGGGGCCATGTTCCGCGCGTATTTTTTGAGCGATATCAATGCCGGTCAGGCCGGGCATCATCCAGTCCAGGACGGCGATACTGATCTGGTTTTGTTTCAGTATTTCAGCGGCCTCGTCACCGTCGACAGCGGTCATGACGGTGAGCCCTTTTTTCTTTAGATATTGGGAAAGCATCCCGCGAGTGGAGGCGTCGTCTTCTGCAACAAGTACGATCATCGGTCCGGTCCCATGGATTATGTGGATTAAGGTGATTTTCAGAATTTGTGAGAATTATATGAATTGTTATATACCGCAGCCGGATGTTTCTTGTCAATTCAAATGGGGAATCACGCCGGTATTCGATAGACCTCGTCAATTGTTGTCAACCCGCGCAGGGCCTTCTTGATGCCGTCATAGCGCATTGAGATAAAGTCATCGGGTTCGATTGCCTTGTATATCTCTTCGGCCGGCCGGCCTTTCATGATCAGCTTCCGAAGGCGGTTATTGATGCTCAGCAGTTCGTGAAGCCCGATGCGTCCGGAAAAGCCGGTGTCTCGGCAGTATGGACATCCTTTTTCACGATACGTGACGACTTCGGTTTTTCCGTCCCAGCGAAAAAGCATATCGACCTGTTTTGGGGGCAGGGGATATGGCGTTTTGCAATGGTCACAAAGACGGGCAGCCAGGCGTTGCGACATGATGCAGTTGACTGATTGAGCGATGCCGAGTTCCATGGCTGTCTTTAAGGCGTCGAGGGAGCCTGCCGCCTCGATTCCGGCCAGGACGAATTGTCCGGATAAAGCTGCAGTGGAAGCCCTTTCAGTAAGCGCATTGTCTTTTATGTTCTGGATATAAATGGCCTCGGGACGCTGCTTAAGACATTCTGAAAGTGCATCGGAAGCCGTGAATCCCGCCTTGGGATTTATCCGGTACTGGTCGGTACCCGGCACAAGAAACAAAACAGCCTCTTCAACGGTTATGATCTTACGTTTTTCCATACTGATGCGGTTTAAAACAGAGTAGGCCAGCTCGGTCTTGCCGGACCGGGGAGGCCCAGTAATCAGAAAAAGACCCTTGAGTCGGGAGATACGGTTTTCAATTTTATGAATAATGCGGCAGGAGATATGGTGCTCGTTGAGATCCTTTATTTTTTTTAAGGGTTTTGAATGGGTAAGAGACAGAATTGCCGCCTCTCCATCGGGTGATGGCCGGGTTGCAACCCCGAGGTCTATCTTTTTGCCTGGGGTTGGAAAGAGCATACGGCCGTGCTGGGGTCTGACCGTAAGTGTAAGGTCCATTCCGGAAAGGGCTTTTATTCTGAGGATTAATTGGTCATGGATGGATCTGGACATATCCATCCGATGCTCGACCGACTCACCCGTTTTAACTGCGATTGACGCGGAATCATGTTCCGGCAGGATATGGACCTCGGATGCCCCCTGCGTTAACCCGTACAGGATAACACAGATATTCAGCTGGTTGATCCCCTCGTCGCCGGCCACGGCCCTTAGTTCATCCGATGTGATCGGGGCCCCTTTTTTGAAGAAAAAACTGCATGGGATCTTGTTGAAAAATTCATCGATGGCGCTTATGCTCCGGTATTCCTTGACTATGGCGGCTTCTATCTCCTGCGGAAGGGCAAAGACCATGCTAACCGGGTATCCGATCAGTTTTTCCAGACTTGCTGCTATTTCACTATTATCCGGGGTCGCCGAGGCAACGGTAATCGTGTTACCCATCTTGTAAATGGGAATTGCACAATACATGAGGGCCAGCCGTTCAGGCAGCATGCGCACCACATTCGACTGGAAAAGGGTTTTTTCCAGGTCCACATGACCGATCCCTATGGAGTTGCACCATAGCTGGCATAATTTTTTTTTTGTGGCGACGCCTGACTGGATAAGTGTGCACAGAACATCCAGGACGTTTCCGTCCAGCTCGTTCAAGAGGTCCTGGACAAAATCATCGGGTATAATATTTTTCGATTTTAAGAGAATTAAAAATTCAGGGTTTTCAATTCTGGGAGGAATTATGTGCGTTGTGGCTATGCCGGGCATTTCAGGAGTTCTTTCCTTTTTTCAGTTTGGAAATTTTGTCCTTTAACGCCGTGATGACCGGCTGGGAGATGTTTTCATTCTGGCTGGACCGATTTTCCTCATGCTCTTTGTCGTCCTCGATTTCGGCCAGGATTTTTTCTAAATCGTATTTTTCAGGCAGAGGGTTTGTCATTATTATTTCCCCTGACTTTTTTATAAGCCTTCCAGGCGCTGATGATCAGCGGCTTGATTTCTTCCGGAGGAATGTCTTTGCGTAGATATCCGGAGGCTCCAATCCGCAAACAGTCCTCTATGGTGTCTTTGTCAACAAGCGATGTAAGCATAATGACAAAGGCGTTTGGATGTTTTTTTAAAATAACCTTTAACGCGTTTTTTCCGGACATTACCGGCATGTTGATGTCGAGCAGGAGCATGTGCGGCTTTAACTTTGAGTAGTATTGGGCAGCGGCCTTTCCGTCAGGGGCTTCGGCCACGATTTCACAATTCATCCGTTTCATGATTGTGCCCATATATTTTCTCACATGGGACTCGTCATCCGCGATAACGACCCTGATTTTTTTGGCTTCCGGCATGGTTTTTTCCAGGATGATCTGTTTTATCTTACTTTAAACATATACCAGATAAAACCGGAAAATCAATAGTATCCTTGAGGCGGGCGGGGATAAACCCCGCCCCTGCATTGACCGAACTCGTTTTATCAGATGTGGAAATCTCTGATTAACGCCAATGCCCGCCTGTTGTGCGCTGACCTATACGATTATACCAACCCCCGGTAGGGGCGGGGTTTATCCCCGCCCGCAAATGCCGAGTCATCAAGCCTATATGGCGCTTGCCATCAAGCCCCCGATCATCTTGTTGAAGGCGGAAGGATTTTCTATCTTCCCGCCTTCAGCGATAATCGCCAGATCGTAGAGAAGGCTGCTGTAATCCTTGATGGCAGAATTTTCGTTGTCTTTTTCGTAGAGTGCAAGTATTTTTTCAATTACAGGGTGTCCGGTATTAAGCTCCAGAATCCTTTTGGTTTCAGGCATTGTCTGGCCCGTCGCCTTCATGAGTTTTTCCATGTACGCACTCATATCCCGGGAGTCTCCTGAAAGGCATGAGACCGAATCCTTTAAGTGCGAAGATGCCTTGACTTCCTTGACCTGGTCCTGGAGATGGATGCGTATTTTTGAAAACAGCCCGGAAAAATTGTCATTCTTCTTGTTTTCATCAGCATCGATTTCAAGGTCGCCTTTTTCAGCGCTTTTAAAAGTTTTGCCTTCAAATTCGGTTAGGGTCTGCAATACGAACTCATCTATGGGGTCGGTCATCAGAAGGACTTCATAGCCTTTTTCCCTGAGGGCCTCAAGGTGCGGGCTGTTCATGGCTATTTTCAGCGTCTCTCCGGTAATGTAATAGATTTCTTTCTGATCCGGCTTCATATCGGTTATATAATCTGCAAAAGATCTCCATTTATCGGGAGAGCTTGTGGTCCTGTACCTGAGCAGGGGCAATAAACGCTTTTTATTTTCAAAGTCGCTGTAAGCCCCTTCCTTTAAAACGGCTCCGAACTGGTCATAGAACTTCGCGTATGTTTCATCCGACATTTTTTCAAGTGTTTCCAGGATTTTTTTGACAAGATTTTTCTTGATGTTGATGACGAGCCTGTCCTGCTGGAGAATTTCACGGCTGATGTTTAAATTGAGATCCGGTGCGTCAACTACCCCGCGGATAAAACGGAAATACTCGGGAATAAGTTCCTTGCAGTTTTCCATTATAAAGACCCGGCGGCTGTATAATTGAACTCCGTGGCTTCGCTCGGGGTTAAACAGGTCAAATGGCGCTTTTTCCGGGATGTAGAGCAGGGCGGTGTACTCCGTGACCCCCTCCAGGGTGAAATGTTTCCATGTCAGCGGAGGGTTCCAGTCATGGCTGATATGATTGTAAAAATCCTTGTATTCATCATCCGTGATTTCATTTTTCTTTTTTGCCCATATGGCCTTCATGGAGTTTAATGTTTCCGTGGAAACGACTTTTTCAGTCTTTCCCTCGATCGGTTTCCCCTCCTTATCTTTTACGGGCTCTTCCCTTTCGATATCCATGACAATGGGATATCGTACAAAGTCGGAATGCTGTGTAACGACGCGGCGGACCACCCACTCGTCGGTAAAATCTCCTTCATCCCCATCGGTCGGCTTTAAATGGAGGATAACATCGGTGCCATGGCATGCCTTTTCAGTGTCTTCTATGATAAATTCACCCTCACCCGTTGACTCCCATATAACCGCCGTTTTTTCACCGGCGGCCCGGGTGATGACACTTACCTTGTCCGCGACGATAAAGGCGCTGTAAAATCCCACTCCGAACTGGCCGATCAATTCCGGCGAAATCCCGAGAGATGACTGGGATTGTTCCATAGCCTTAAGAAAAGCGGCGGTCCCGCTTTTGGCAATGGTGCCGAGATTTTCAATCAACTCATCCTTTGTCATGCCTATGCCGTTGTCGGAGACGGTCATCGTCCTCTTTTCTTTATCTACATCTATTTTTATCTGAAACTCGGTGTCTTCATCCAGAATATCGGGTTCTGTCTGGAGCTTGAATTTAAGCTTGTCAATGGCGTCGGATGAATTGGAAATCAGTTCCCGCAGAAAAATTTCCCGGTTGGAATAAAGGGAGTGTACAATGATATTCAATAATTGCTTGATTTCGGTTTTAAATGCATGGGTTTCTTTTTTTTCAGTCATGCTGTACTCCTGTAATTGGCGTTAAATTTTGTTGACTCTTTAATTCGATATTTTTGTATATTAAAATGGTAGTAAATTTGAATTTGTCAACCCCCCGGGGGCTGCAAAACAGCGGTAAACCGCATCTGTGTATGGCATTGCCATCTTGATGGTATTATATTATAAATGGTGTTGCGCCGGGTTGATATTTTATGATACCCGTTTGTGCTTGCAACTTTGATGATCTCGTAAAAAGTCCGCCACCCCGGTTACGATGGCATCAAATTTGGTGTAAATGCGGGAGAAACATGCTGGAACTCTATGATCGGCTGTCAAAGGAATCAGCGGATATCTGCGGCCTGGTCCTTACGTCCTCGGGCCTTTCGTTTAAGTCAAGAAAAGGGCTGGCCGGCTGGTCAATCTGGGTCGATGAGCGGCACTACCCGGATGCCAGACGGGTCATCGCCAGATATTTCGAGGAAAACAGGTGGAGTCCGCCTCTTCCAGAAGATGTGCCGGTTTCAAAGACCCGGTCTTCATACGCCGGTGTCTGGGCCGCTTTGCTCCTTGCGGTTTTCTATTTTTTTACTAGCGGCACCCTTGATGGTCAGACGGTTTGGGCGGCATTCGGTGCGTCAGCGGAAAAGATAATGTCCGGAGAGATTTTTCGGACGGTAACGGCGCTCATGCTCCACGCCGACATGGCCCACCTTACCGGAAATATGGCCGGCATGGCGCTTTTCGGGAGTGCGGTATGCTCTGTTGCCGGCTGGGGAGTGGGAAGTCTTATGATCCTGTTTTCCGGGGCATTGGGAAATCTTGCCAATGCCCTGGTCTACCAGAACGGGCATCTTTCCATCGGCGCATCTACCGCAGTATTCGGGGCGGTCGGCTTCCTTTCAGGATGCCAGTTTATAAGAAAACGTCAAGCGGGTGTTCGCCGATTTGCCGCATGGCTTCCGATTGCCGGGGGGCTTGCCCTTCTGGCCATGCTCGGGGCGGGCCTCCATGTTGATATAACGGCACATTTTTTTGGATTTTTTTCCGGCATCATACTTGGCGTATTGTTTGCGGTTCTTGCCGTCAGGCCGCCGAATACACATATACAGGCTGCATGCCTTGCAATATGTATTTTTTTAATTTTTTTTTCATGGGGTTGGGGATTATTTTAATGGAGACATCATGAAATCCATAGCAGACTTGTTGTTTGAAGCGTATATTCTTAAAAAAGTTCCCCGGTCGGGCTTTCATTTTCTGGGCGTGGGCAGGGAGTCAGTGGCGGAACACAGCTTTTGCGCCGCGTTTATAGCCTATGTATTGTCTCGGATGACGCCGTCGGCCGATGCCCTCAGGCTTATTTCCATGTGCCTGGTCCACGATCTTCCGGAGGCAAGGACCGGTGATTTTAATTATGTTCACAAACGGTATGTAACGGCGGACGAAGACAGGGCCATTTCAGATATGGTGGAAGGCATCCCGTTCGGCGGGGATATTTCCGGTCTTCTGGCCGAGTTTAATGAAAACAAAACCGAGGAGGCAAGGCTGGCCCATGATGCCGACCAGCTTTCATTTATCCTCGATCTCAAACAGGTTTCGGATATCGGATGCCCGGCGCCTGACAGATGGCTTCCCCATGTCAGGGCCAGGCTTTGCACCGATCTCGGCAAAAAGCTGGCCGATGCGATAATGGAAAGACCCTGGGATGCCTGGTGGGAAAAAGATTATTCTGAATAATAACGAGCTTGTAAAAAGTCCATCTGCGGCGTTGCACTCGTCGTGAAAGGGCTCAACGTACAAAAAGTACGCCTTCGCCCTTTCCCGGCTCGCGCGCCTTGCATATGGAGCTTTTTACGAGCCCTTAGGCCCGAGGTTTAGTTGGGACAGTGAACACCTATTTGTTGGAAAAACTGCAAAATATTCGATTTTTTAATAGTGTGTCAATAATAGAAGAAATATCAATACAAGGCACAGTTTATGCTTTTGTCTATAAATGAATTATCAAGATATCTGTCCATGCCTCCTGATACGCTCAGGCGATGGATTCGGCAGGGAAGGATGCCTGTTAAATGGAAGGGGGACAAGTGTATTTTCAGTACCCGGATGATCAAGTCATGGGCCGCTGATAACCACTTGAAGTTTACCCTTCCCGGGGATACAAAGGCGGATAATGATGATTTGCTTTCTTCCAGCCTTGTTACGGCCATGGAAACCGGCGGAGTCCATTATGGTTTATCCGGGGATACGGTTGCCGGGGTGCTACATGAGGCGGTTGCCCGCATTGGAGATATTATCGGAGAGTCGGCAAAGCCCGCCCTCATAAAGAGCCTTCTGGAGCGGGAAGAAATGATGTCAACCGGCATAGGCCATGGGGTTGCTGTTCCACACCCTCGCAAACCCCTTGCCGGCATTGATGCTCCGCCGTTGATCGCGACCTGTTTTCTGCAAACCCCGGTGGACTTTGATGCAATAGATCACAAGCCAGTTCATGTAATGTTTCTTCTTGTGGCGCCTGATTCGCGCAGCCACCTTTACCTCCTTTCCAGAACATCCTATTGTATAAGAGACGTCGAATTTCGGGGACTGCTGGCGAGTGTGCCGGACAAAAAAATGTTTATAGAAAAGGTCGGGGAAATTGAAACACTTTTTGGTAAATCACATGCATAGGATTCACAGGGGGGCCGGTCGGCCTTGAAAAAATATTCGGTAAAAAAAATCTGGCGGTATCCTTCCCGCCTTGTCTTTTTCAGGCTGGATGACAGACTGCTGTTGATCGTCCTCGGCGCCCTTGTGGGTGTTTGCAGCGGTCTTGCATCCGTTGCCTTGAATCACGGCCTGTCCGCCCTGTCCGATATTCTCCAATCCTGCCGATCCCTTTGGTGGGCCTTTTTTCTCCCGGGAATTGGGGCTGTACTCTCCTTTCTTTTCCTTGAAAAAGTCGTTCGTGAAGGGGCCGGTCACGGGGTTCCGGAGGTTGTGTACAGTGTTTCACGTTACGGAGGCCTCATGAGGTTCCGGTCTTCCTTTTCCAGGCTTATTTCAAGCTGGCTCACCATAGGAAGCGGGGGTTCGGCCGGTCCCGAGGCCCCGGTGGTAATGAGCGGCGCCGCCATAGGCTCCAATATCGCCCGGTTTTTCTCTTTAAACGAGAGACAGAGGGTGGCTCTTGTGGGCTGCGGTACGGCCGGGGCACTTGCGGGCATTTTCAATGCTCCCATAACGGGAATGGTATTTACCATAGAGATTATCATGGGGGACTGGTCTGCGGTCAATGTCGTGCCCATTGCCATTGCATCGGTTGCCGGCGCCCAGGTAAGCAGGCTTTTAAGCGGGGACCAGATCCAGTTCACCCATCTTAAATTCGCCATTGACATGACCTCCATTTTTCTTTCCATAGGTCTTGCGGTTGTAACCGCTGCAGTTTCAGTCCTCCTGACACGCTGTCTGGTGGCATCTCACGATATCGCGGGCAGGATATTTCTTCCTTTCTGGATAAAGGCCGCAGTCGGCGGCTGTCTTGTGGGTCTCATCGGTCTTGCCCGGCCCGAGGTCCTTGGGGAAGGGTATCATTTCATTCAAAAAATGGTTGAAGGAGGTTTTCCCGCCGGCCTTTTTCTTGTGACTCTGCTGGTGGCCGCCAAGATTATCGCCACATCCCTGACACTAGGATGGGGAGGCTCAGGTGGTATTTTTGCTCCATGTCTGGTTATCGGCAGTTTCACGGGACTCATGTGCCATCGGTCCATAATGGCCTTATGGCCGGGGCTCACCAGCATCAATGAAGGCTGCTTCGCGCTCTTGGGAATGTCGGGCCTGATTTCCGGGATACTCCAGGCCCCCATGACGGGAATTTTTTTGATTGTCGAGATTACGGGCGGCTATGAAACCATTCTTCCCCTTATAATCGTTTCCGCAATATCCACCACCCTGACCCATGCTTTTGAACCCGCCTCCTATTATTTAAGAGACCTCATAAGTTCGGGCCAATACATGCGGCCGAGAACCGACGCCAGGGTTCTATCCGATTTGAGCATACGCGAACTAGTGGAGACGGACTGCATTACCGTCCACCGGAGTATGAAGCTTGGTGATTTTGTGAAGGTGGTTCAGGAGTCTCACAGGAATTATTTTCCGGTTGCGGATGAAAAGAGTGGGAAGTTTGTCGGAATGATCCATTTAGACGATATCCGGCCCTATCTTTTTGACCCGCTTTTATATGAAGCTGTTTTTTTAGAACAGATAATGAGAGCAGACCCTGATACCGTGGATATTGCTGACGAACTCTCGGAGGTGCTCGACCGGATGGACAAAAGGCGGCTTTACAGCATGCCGGTCGTGTCCGGAGACCGTTTCGTTGGCATGGTTTCAAAGGCCACGCTTCTGGATCGCTATCGTCATGAACTCATGGTGCAGTCATAGCCGTGAAAAGGGAAAGGAGAAAAAGGACATGCAAATGCAAATGCTTCATATTTTCAGAAACACGCCGCTCGGCAGGGAAACACTGCTTCAGACTTCGTATTTCTGCAGTCAAACCGGCGCATCACCTGTTATATATGTTCCTGAAAACTTAAAATTTCTCATGTATTTTGAAAACGATGTCGTCCAGATCGACCTGGATAAATCATATTTGAATAATCCCGAAACAGCAAAGGCTCGGGCTGTAAATGTCATCGAATCCATGGGGCTTGCAACTCCCAGGTTTATTGAGCCGAAACATTTTACCGCCTCGACATTACCGGATATTCCGGTTAATTTCGAATTCATGTGCTGCCCGAGGAGTATTTCCGACCTGTCATCCAAGATCGGTTTGGGCCATATCGGCCCCAGGGTACGTCGGATAGTCAAGTCGGCGACGTTTCCGGTATTGATTCCAAGCATGCTGTTCAAACCGTTCACCAGCATAGCCGTTTTGTTCGGAGGTTCCCATAACGCAATGAGAGCGCTGAGGCTGGGTTTGAGGATCCAGAGTTTTTCCGGCCTTCCACTTGATGTTTTCACCCAGGCGGATGATAAGCGCAGCCAGGATGATTTTCGTGGTATACTGGCGGATGCGGGCCTCGAAACGCAGATGGATAAAAATGTCAGAAAATGGTATTTTTTTGATAAGAGCAGGTTCCAAGACAATCTTTATGAAATTTCCCATGATGCGCTTATAGTTCTGGGGAGTTACGGGCACGGGCTTGTGAAGGAACTCTTGTTCGGCAGCACAATGGAGATGGTTCAGTCCGTCATGACGAACAGCATGCTGATCGTTGGACATCAGTATCGGGCAGGTGTGTAGTTGATTCGACATTAAAACAATTTGTTGAATTTGGCTTGCGGTGCGGCCTTACCCCCGCACCTCCGTCAGTCGGATGGATTTGCCGATGATCATGCGGGCTGTTTTTTCAAACCGCAGGGTCATATCCGATACGTAGAATTCAATAGATCCGGTTTTTGTAAGCCTTTTCGCAATGTCGGCCGAAGAGTCAACTGCCTGTTTTACATGTTTTGCCATTTCAATGGATGAATCGACAACAGCCACGTTTTTCCCGGCCTTTTTTGCAATGATCCGTTTGAGTACCGGGTAGTGGGTGCAGCCGAGGATAAGGGTGTCTATCTGCCGGGTTTTTAAGGGCAGAAGGTATTTTTTTACGATCATATTCGTTTCGGGCCGTTTAAGCCAGCCTTCCTCCACCAATGGTACCAGCAAAGGGCAGGGTTCCTGATAAACCCTTGTCCCCGGCCGCTTTTCCATTATTTTTCTTTCGTAAATGCCGCTTGAAATCGTGGCCCTGGTCCCGATAACGCCGATGGCCCCTTTTTTTGTCGAGGTTATGGCCGCATCAACGGCCGGGGTTATCACTTCAAGCACGGGTTCCTTAAATTTTTCGGACAGCACCCGGGCGGCCACGCTTGAGGCGGTGTTGCACGCAACCACTATGATTGTAGCGCCATGATCAATCAGAAATTTCGTGTCCGCCACGGCATAGTTTATCACAGTGTGTACGCTCTTGTTGCCGTAAGGGGTGTGGGCAGTATCGCCGAAATATACGATGTCGTATCCCGGCAGGCGGTCCATTATGGCGCGGGCCACCGTCAACCCCCCTATGCCCGAGTCGAAAATTCCGATCATTTACGTATGTCTTTCTTTGGTATATGCAATTGTTGCTCTGTACATTGAAGGATCGCGGCCTCGGTTGCCTCGGGAGCCATGCCCGGACACGTCCCGGCCATGATGCGCCAGTTGTCGGGATGTTTTAAAAGAGCGGGGATAAACGGCCAGTCTGAACACATTTTCGGCTTGACCGGATGGATGCCGCATGTTTTGTCCCAGAAAATGCAGTATCCATCCTCTTTCTGTGCCAGCAGGTATTTTTTGCCCGAAAGTACGCAGAACTCGGAAATAAGCCTTTTTTTTTCAATCCCGGTGTAGGCGGAAATTTTTTGTATGTCATGGGAAGTCACATAGGTCCCGCCGTACCCTTGACAACAGTCACCGCATTGTTTGCATTTAAACAGACAAGAGCAGTCGATCCCGCCACCGTCAAAGGACATGACGGGCGTCCAATGCTTTTTTAAGCGTAACCTGGTCGGCGTATTTTAGTTCCCCGCCCATGGGAATGCCCGATGCTATTCGGGTGATCCGCACCGGGAACAGTTTTAGCTTTTTGATTAAAAAACCTGCCGTGGCTTCACCCTCCACACTTGTCCCTGTTGCTATAATCACTTCCTTGATGGTTTTCTCCCCAACGCGATCGATAAGCTCCCTGATGCGGATATCGGCAGGGCCAATGCCGTCCATGGGTGAAAGGAGGCCCTGCAGGACATGGTAAACGCCGTTAAAAGACCCTGATTTTTCGATGGCCGCAAGATCGTCGGGGCCCTCTACCACACAAGCAAGCGCCCTGTTTCTTTCAGGGTTGCCGCAGATTCTGCAAATCGTATCGTCGCTTAAGGAAAAACAGGTTGCGCAGACCCTGACCTGTTTTTTTAACTCATCGATACTCCTGGCAAGTGCATGTATCTCGGCGCCCGGAGCGGAGAGCATGTGCATGGCAAGGCGTTCGGCAGATTTTTCCCCGATGCCGGGAAGGCGGCACAGGTTTTTAATCAAACGTATCATTGCGTCTGGATAATGATGCATATCGTAAGGCGATGGGGACGTTCATGAATTAATGCAAAATTTAAAATTTTGCATTAATTCATGAACGTCCCCATCGCCACTCTCCTTCTACATGAGGCCCGGTATATTCAGACCGCCGGTAAGCTTGCCCATCTGCTCCGAGACCATGGCTTGTGAGCGGGTCAGTGCCTCGTTTACCGCAGCAAGGATAAGGTCCTGGAGCATATCCACGTCTTCGGGGTCAACCACTTCTTTTTCGATCCCTATGGAAACTATCTCCTGCCTGCCGTTTGCCACAACCTTCACCATGCCGCCACCGGCGGAGGCTTCAATGGTTTTATCTCCCATCTCTTCCTGGAGTTTCGCCATTTTGGTCTGAAGCTGCTGGGCCTGCTTCATCAGTTTGCCCATGTTTTTCATAATGTTTTCCTCCTTTATTTTACGAGTCCGTCGGTCTTACTGCAACGACTCTTGCGTCAAATTTTTTGATTAAAGCCCTGACCATAGGGTGTGAAAGGCTTTCTTCCTCCGCATTCCGTCTGTTCTTTTTCAGGTTTTCACATGCGGCCATCGCCTGTTGGTCTATTTTGATATCCGCATGAACGGGCCGGTTGAAAAAACGGGTGCAGAGTTGGTTAATATGTTCACGGGTCTGCTTTAGGTTGAGCAGATGAATGTTAGCGCAGGTTGAGCTTACTTCGATTTCCACCCGATTGCCTTCAATTTTTTTCAACCGTCCTCCGGACAGGCAGGACCCTATGGTCGGAGACTCCCCGGAAAGCCATGTATAAAGCTTTTCCCAGGTTTCATCCATTGGCATCTCGTAGATGGGCGCGGTCGGACCTGGTTTTTCTTCCTCCCGTACTTCCCGAATATCTTCCGGGCTCTGTTTTCCGGCCTGTTCCTGTTTTTCCGGTTGTATTGCTTCTGTTTTTTCGCGGTTATCTGTTTTATCCTTTACCGGGCTTTGTTTTTCCGGCCCTGAGATCGCCGCCGATACCGGCGCAGCCTTGGGCTCCGATATATCATTTTTAGGATTGTCCGGAACGATCCTTTTTTTCAAATGCTCGAGTTTTTCAATCAGAGAGTCGATGGACAGGGCAGGCCTTATTGCGATGAGCTTGAAAAACGTCATTTCCAGGGCAAGTTTGGGAGACGAGGACTGGCGTATGCGCCATTCATCTTCAAACATGGTGTCCAGTATCT
This sequence comes from Deltaproteobacteria bacterium, assembly GCA_013151835.1. Taxonomy (GTDB): domain Bacteria; phylum Desulfobacterota; class Desulfobacteria; order Desulfobacterales; family Desulfosalsimonadaceae; genus JAADHK01. Next base: position 18,839 of record JAADHK010000022.1, on the reverse strand, counting down.
GACCAAGGTACGGCTCGGTAATCCCGGAAACCTGTTTTTTCATAAGATCGAGTTCATGGGAAGCCACGTCGGGCAGGGCGGCTTCGTCTCCCCCCATCCGGATAACCATAAGATTTCTTAAATGGGCCGTAAGTTCCGAATAAAATTTTAACAGGTCGCGGCCCTGGCTGTAGACCATGTCGCAGATTGCAAGAAGCCTTGCCATGTCGCGCGAAAAAAGGGCTTCGGATACGTCGAACAGAAGCTGGCGGTCGATTACGCCGAGAAGGTCTATTATGTCATGCTCGGTTATACTTCCCGTGGCGCAGGTAATAATCTGGTCTAAAAGGCTTAAGCCGTCACGTATGCTGCCGTCGGCTTCCCGGGCGATAATTGACAGGCCTTTTTCCGATATTTCAATCCCCTCGCGTTTGCATATATTAGCGAAGTGCTGTGAAATTGCATTTAAGGCCACCCTCCTGAAATCGTAGCGCTGGCATCTTGAATGTATGGTTATGGGTATTTTTTGCGGTTCGGTGGTGGCAAAAAAGAAGAGCACATGGGCCGGCGGCTCTTCTAAGATTTTCAGGAGCGCGTTAAAGGCCGAATCGCTCAACATGTGGACTTCATCTATGATATATATTTTATAGGGGCTTTTGGCCGGCATGTACCGGGCATTGCTTCTTAATTCACGAATGTTTTCCACTTTGTTGTTGGATGCCCCGTCTATTTCAAAGACATCGGGGCAGTTTCCGGCGGTGATTTCAGAGCAGGAAACACAGGTGTTGCACGGAGTGGGGGTTGGCCCGGTTTCGCAATTGATGCACTTGGCAAGGATTCGGGCCACGGTGGTTTTTCCGGTTCCCCGTGGCCCGGACAGGAGTATGGCATGGGCCAGGCGGCCGGATGTCACTGCATTGGCCAGCGTCTGTGTCACATGTTGCTGCCCCACAACCTCTTCAAAGCTCTGGGGGCGATATTTTCTGGCCAGGACCAGGTATGCCATTGCATCGATTCCCCTGTTTATCAGTTTATACAGGACGCCTGCACCCGGAGTGCCGGTGGTGGGTTTGTAAATATGGCGGAGAGAGAGGGATTCGAACCCTCGGTGCCCGTTAAGACACACACGCTTTCCAGGCGTGCACCTTCAGCCTCTCGGTCATCTCTCCGCAAAAAGATATGCGGTGTCTAAGCTTAAAAATTATAATCCGGCAATAAAAAAATGGCGGAGAGGGTGGGATTCGAACCCACGATCCCGGTATAACGGGATACCGCTTTTCGAGAGCGGGGCCTTCAGCCACTCGGCAACCTCTCCTTGATTTAAAGTCAGCCGCCGTCATTGAATCACTACAGATATTTATTTTTGCCCTGATTGTCAATTATAAATATGGCCGCCTGTTTTTATTGCTGTATTCCAAGCCTGTAATAGTGTAAACTGTCAGTGTTTTTTCATTTCAAGCCATTGCGACCGTATTATCGGAATTTTACGAGGGCATCAACGCTTACGGAGCCTGCATAATGCCAAAGGAAAGCAAGAAAAAAATAAACAAGATTGATTCCCGCCTCAAGCGGACGAGTTATGGCTGGACAGCCTTTTTTATGGCAATCCCCTTTATTGGAATTGGGAGCTTCTTTGCCTTGGCCGGTTTCGGGTTTATACATTTTCCGTCAAAGGCCAACGCCCCCCTGCCGGTAATCGGGGCAATGGGCATCGCTTTTGCTGTTGCCGGGCTTACCCTCATGGCTTATGCCATCAAGGGACTCAGAGCCAAAGGCAGAGCCACGGCAAACAGGCGCAGGTTCGCCGACCGGCCGTGGATGCTTGATTATCCCTGGAACCCGTCCGGCATCGATGACAGGCCGGCCGCCCGATGGATGAACAGCTTGCTTGGAACCATTCTTTTTTCCGCATTTTTAGTGCCCTTCAACTGGTGGGCTTTTTTCAGCCGCGAAGGCGTGCTCATGGTAAAGCTCATCACCGGGCTTTTCGATATTATTCTCGTCCTTATTTTTATGGGTTTTATATACCGGCTTTTTCAATCCCTCAAGTATGGCTCAAGCAGGCTTTCCTTTGCCCGTTTCCCGTATGCTCCGGGCGGTGTCCTTGAAGCCGGGTTTTCTCCAAATTGCTTTGAGGAGATGGATGTAACATTGCGGTACGTGGAGGAATGGCTGGAGGCGCACGGCAGCGGCAATAACCGCACGGTCCGGCAGAAAAGCGTTTCGCGCTGGAGCGAGACCCGGCACATATTGCCGGATATGCGTCTGCCGGAAGTGGCCATTGAATTTAAGCTTCCCGATAACCGTGAGTGGACCACAAATCTTATGGCGGACCCGCGCGTGAGGTATTGGGAGCTGGTTGTAACTTCAAAGGGGCCGGGAATTGATTTCCGCACCACTTTCCCATTGCCCGTGTACAAGATTCCCGATCCCACGAAGGTGACAAGGGCCAGGGCCAGACCGCGCCTGCAGAGTCGGATGCTCGGCATACCCTATGCAGTTGAGCTGGGATTGCCGATGCTGCTTGTGATAATTTTTCTTGTTGTCTGGTGGGCTGCCCCCGGCCCGGTGGACAAATTGATCGGTTCTGCGGGCACGGTAATCAGCCGTATCCGGGCCGGACATAGCGTACATGAGGTTTCCGGCCGTTTTTACGGCGCCATGAAGGTGCGCCAGGGGCCTGCGGGCCGCATGTGGGTATTAAGCAAGTATAAGGTGGTCCGGTTTTCCGGTGACGATCCGGATGTTCTTCTTGACGGCAATATTTATAAGGCTGTTTTTAAACACAAAATGAATTCTCTGTCGACCATTCTGGTTGCCGGAGCGGGTGAAGCCTGGGTGGGTAGCTGGTACGGCGGGCTTTTTCATTATATGAACGGTAAATGGACGGAAGTCTCGGCCAGGGAAAAGCCGTTGAAGAAACGCATCCGCTCGATCATGCCGCATAAAGAGGGCCTTTTCCTCGCAGGTTCGGACGGGCTATGGCGCTTTTCGCCTGAAACGGGAATGGCCAGGGTCGCAGAAGTTGGAAAATATTCTTCACGTGCGCTGGCAGATGATGGCCGAGGCCGTCTTTTGGCCGGGGTCGGCAGATCGTTGTGGCGGCACGATGTGGATGGCTGGACCCGGATATGGAAAGGTGAAAAAACGGACCGTGTCATAGGGTATATCCATGCGATGAAAAATGGAACTGTTTTACTCGGCACCCATAACGGACTGGTTACCCTTAACAGCGATGGAGCTGAAATCAGCCGTGAACTGGGCGGCCGTCAGGTCACCGCCATTACGCCCATAAACGGCCGGCTCTGGATCGGCACCTGGAGGGAAGGCGTACTTGTTTCCTCGGATGCCGGGTGGCTGAAGTTAGACACCAAATCCGGCCTTCCGGCCGACACGGTTACGTCCATTTCCCATGACGGCAACGGCAGGGCATGGATTACGCTATACGGCGGAGGGGTAGTTCAGGTTGATGCGAAAAAGATTGTGAGCTTACTTGGGAATCAGGGTTGACGGATTTTCAAACAAGCCTTGTTTGCCACGGCAACGTTGCGTTAATTTACATTGTTTTCGGTTTTTATCAGTAGTGTCCGGTTTGGTTCTTGCAAAGTGTTATTTTTCTTGTACTTGCCCTCGTAGGGGCGGCCTTCAGGCCGCCTTTAACTGGAAGGCTGAAGCCTTCCGCAATAAAAAAACTGCTTTATATGCTGGCCGTCTCCGTTCCATCGGAATTGAATATCAATAAATTATCCACGATAATCGGCGCTTCCCGGCAGGTTGTATATGATTATATGGAATATTTAAAAAACGCCCGGTTATTTAATATTGTCCGGATGAGCGGCAGTGGTTATCGTATTATCAATAAAACGGAAAAAATTTTTCTGGAAAATACCAACCTTTTTCATGCCCTTTCCCCTGAAATTAACACCGGGTCCATCAGGGAGGCATTTTTTGTAAATCAGGTGTTTAACAGCCTTTCATACCACTCACGTGTAATGGACACCGGCATTATGCTTTCAAAAGCAGGCGATTTTATTGTGAATAATAAATATGTGTTTGAGGTGGGGGGTAAAGGCAAGTCCTCCGCCCGGTTAAAGGGTATGGACAATGCCTTTGTAGTGTCCGACGGCATTGATTCAGGCTTTGGAAACAAAATACCTCTATGGCTGTTTGGATTTCTGTACTGATAAAAAAAGGGGACGTTTTCACGGCCCTGGAATGAGCATTTTACCTGCCACGCGCGTGGCAGGTAAAAAAACGGGGATGATCAGGGCGGGGCGTTTCCCCGGTTTTCCAGCAATTCGAGTAAAGGTGCATTGGGGCTTCTGTTTCTTATCGTTTATCCGTTTGTTTATCGTTCGTCAGGTCTGTAACTAAGGGCTCGCGCAGGAATAAGTTCACAGATTTTTGGTGTTGAGGCGCCCGGCTGGCAAGACGCGAAAGTGCAGGAATATCGGGAATATTCCGGGCTTTCGCAACGCAGCCAGGCGTGATGCATCGGCACTTAAAATGTGAAGTTATTTTTGCGTGGGCCCTAAGTATCCGGAACAGACCGGGCGTGGCCCGTGCCTGCGATTGCCGAAACCAGTACCCGTTTTGCGGCCTGTCCCGGTTTTGTGTGTACCATTTTTATAGTCCCGGGCTCAAACCCCGCCATCCTCATCTCTTCTATCAGTTCATTCAGCCTGTATTCGGGATAAATGACAATAAATTTTCCGGAGGGTTTTAACATGAGCTTTGCCGTTGCGATCAGTTCTTTTAAGTTCAATTCGATTTCATGACGGGCAAGGGCCTGCTGAAGGCAGGGGTTTATTCTTCCCGAGCCCACGGCCGTGTATGGCGGGTTTGACACCACCATATCAAAAGGGCCGTCAGTGTCTGCGGGCGTTATGTGCCTTGCGTCCATATTTAAGATCCGGATAGTATCCGCCATCTTGTTTTCAGCTACGTTTTTCCGCGCAATATCAAAGAGTTCTTTCTGGAGTTCGATCCCGGTGATTTGTACTCCGGAGTGGCGATGAGCTATTAATATGGGGATTACTCCGCACCCCGTGCCGATGTCCAGGATCTTATCTCCTCTTTTCGGCCCGACATTTTGTGCGAGAATGACGGTATCCATGGAGAACCGGTAACCATGGGTGGGCTGGCGTATGTGTATTCCGCCGTTTAACAAGGTATTGGAATTATTTGTTATAGGGGTGGGTGTCATTTGTTTGGGTCTGCAGCTAGATATTTCCGACTTTGCATTTGATCTCGTGGATCATGGGTTTGCCCAGTGAAGTATTGAGTCGTTTTATAATGTCAGACATCAGAAATCTCAACTGATGGGTGACGGTAGAGCTTGCCGTATGAATAAGCAGGCTTGTACCCTTAAGGGCGGCAGGCTGTGCATTGGCTGCAATGGACGGGTCGAGTACGCTGTTCCATGCCTCCCGGATCAGCGACAGATCCGACGGGGCTTCCCTGCGGATGGATTTTATCAATTCAGCCAGCACATCGCCCACCGGATAAAAGTCCGAGTTTTTCCTGTTATTTTTTTTCATTTTTACACCCCGGCTTTACGATTCTTTTATCGGGTTTTAACTCAACAAGGGTTTGCGAAAATTCGAATTTTCTTGACTTGAGGAGGCCTGTTATTTAGTTAATGAGTTGTCCGGAAACTGTCAATGGCAAAAAGGCTATTAGAAATACGGATAATTTTCCGGCTAAACCGAAATTGTGGAGCGTGAAGCATATGAATTGGGATTGGGAAAAACTCCAGCAACAGCATAAACGGAGAACAGGTTCGGGCAATGGAAGCGACGGACCGCCGCCGGGAGTTGAAGAAGTCTTGAACAAGCTCAAGGCAACCCGCTTTAACGGCGGATGGCTGTTGATAGTGGCTGTTTTTTTGGTGGTACTCATGGGATCGACCATGGTTTTCATGGTTGGAAGCAATGAGCTGGGCGTTATCCAGCGCTTCGGCCGTTACGTGCGGACCGTATCACCGGGCCTGCACTTCAAGCTTCCCGCTCTTGTCGAAAAACTGACAAAGGTAAAAACCGATTTTGTATATACCGAAAAGTTCGGGTCAAGCAGCGATCCTGCCAGTGTTTCCGGAAGGTTTTCCGCCGGGACCGAAAGAATAGACGCCACCATGATGCTCACGGGCGACCTGAATGTCGGGGTTGTCCCCTGGATCGTGCAGTACCGGATCAAGGACCCGTATAATTATCTGTTCAAGGTCAGGGATGTTCCACAATTAATCCGGGACATGTCCGAGGCATCCATGCGCCTGGTCGTGGGGGACAGGAGCATAAACGAGGTCATCAGCAAGCGGCAGGAAATCGCCATAGAGGCCAAGAGACGTCTGCAAAAAGACATGAAAGAGGCTGAATCCGGGGTTGAAATCGTTGCCGTGGAGCTTCAGAATACCAATGTCCCGGGGCCGGTCCAGAATTCGTTTAACGAAGTCAACAAGGCGGTCCAGGAACGGGAAAAGGTTATTTACCAGGCAAAGGAGGGGTATAATAAGGTGATTCCGGAAGCCAGGGGGGAGGCCGACAGGACCATAGAGACGTCCAAGGGGTATGCCACGGCCCGTATTAACCGCGCAAAGGGAGAGACTGCCCGCTTTACCGATTTGTATGACGAATACACCAAGGCCAGGGATGTGACCCGCCGGCGCCTCTATTTTGAAATGTTAAAAGATGTGATTCCGAAATTGAAAAACCGATATATAATCGATGCCGGGGAAAAGAACCTGCTGCCGTTTCTAAACCTCGGGGATAAAAGGGGCGTCATCAATGCAAAATAATAAGGCCATAGCATTTATAATTATAATCGGGCTTGCCGGGTTTTTTTTAATAAATTCCGTCTATGTGGTGGATGAGACCCACCAGGCGGTGGTCACGCAGTTCCAGAAAGTAGTTGGTGGGCCCAGGACCGCGCCCGGCCTCCATTTCAAGACCCCATTTATTCAGCAGGTCCATTATTTCCCTAAAAACATTCTCGACTGGGACGGGGACCCGGGCCAGATACCGACCCTGGACAAGACCTATATCTGGGTGGATACATTCGCACGCTGGCGGATAGTCGATCCCATCGCTTTTTTCCTGACCGTAACGGATATAAGAAATGGCTTTAACCGCCTGGATGAGGTCATAAATCCCGCAGTAAGAAATGTCATCACCTCTCATAAGCTGATTGAAACCGTGCGGAACAGCAACCGGAAGATGACTACCTTTGAAAAGGATGATCTTGCGGATGTGAACAAGGAGGAAACCGCACAATATAACGTGGAGACCGGTCGTGAAAAGCTGACCAAGCTGATACTGGCCGAGGCCCAGCCGAAGCTGAACCGCTTCGGCATTGAATTGATGGACATGAAGGTCAAGCGGATTAATTATGTGCAAAGGGTAAGGGAAGCCGTGTACGGCCGCATGATCGCCGAGCGCAAGCAGATGGCGGAAAAGATCCGCTCAATGGGCCAGGGCGAGGCGCGCAAGATAGAAGGTGACAAGGACAGGGACTTAAAGGTTATTCAGTCCGAAGCCTACCGGAAGGCCGAGGAAATCAAGGGCAAAGCCGATGCTACGGCTGTTCGTATATATGCAACAGCCTATGGCGTTGACCCGGAATTTTACTCGTTCACCAAATCCCTTGAAATTTATTCACAAACACTTGAGGGAACGGATATCGTATTGTCGACCAACGCGGAATTCTTAAAGTATTTAACGGAGTTCGATCCGAAGCAAAAGAAAGAAAAGAGCCCTGAAAAATAAAATTGTAAACGGGTATGTTTGGGTATGCCTGGCCGGTGTTTTTTTGCGGAGCTTGATTTGCTTTGACGGGGGTGGGTGCCCCCCCCTGTAAGGTGAGTGGTGGCGTTTTTAACGCAGTTACGCTGGCTACATAGAAAGTTCCCTATACAAGGCGTAGCGGAGTCGCGAAAGCGGAGGCGTACACATTGTATTCCGCGCATTTCGTGACTCCGCTACAACGCAGTAGGTGGGTTTTTACGACGTCAGCAGTCTTGATGCAGCCTTTATTTACTTGCCTTTGCGCCGCTGGTGACGTGTTCTTGCCAACAACTTGCGATGCTTATGTTTCCGCATTTTTTTCCGTCTTTTCTTAATAACGCTGCCCAAGCCTCCACCTCCTTTCAAAAATTGTCAGATTATTATATTTATGAGAATTTTAAATAATAGCACCGCGAAATTTATTTGTCTATATTTTTTTATGCCTTTTGCGCGAAAGATCGACAATGGACATGAGCAGGAATATTGATTGCCTGACGGGCCGGCATCCTTATTTTAACGAAGAAGAGATGGAAGTCGTAGACCAGTCCGTAGCGGTTGCCGAGGAACTGGTGAATAACCATTATAAGCTTTCAACCTCCCAGATGGCCCAATTAAATTATGATGTCAAAACTTCGGCCCATCTCCTTGCGCGGGAAAAGGCCGAAGAACATTTTGCCCAGATAGTCAGGTATTCCGCCAAAAGGAAGGGCGCCGTACTGGAAACCGATACCGAGGACTTTTATAAAATCTGTATCCAGGATACGGCCATACTCAGTGCCCTGAAGAAGACCACCGACCTTTGCCTGCCGCCTTTTTTACTTTATATTGTCTGCCATGAATTGATACATATTGTCCGTTTCCGTCGTTTTCTGCAAAATTTTAATGCTCCTTTTGCCGAGCGCCATGCCGAGGAATCAAGGGTGCATGGACGGACTCACGATCTGTTGGCCGGGAAGCGGATAGAAGGAATCAGGCAGACCCTGACTTTTTTTGAGGCATGGCGTTCCGACGGGTTTGGCGAAAGAGATGTGTAGGCGAGAGGCCGGGCGGTCGAACAGGTTCAGCATTGCTTTAAAAGGTCAAAAAATTTTTCGCGGGTTATGTTGGCAGATCGCATATTGTTTTGAATAATGTCTATGCCCACTTCTGAATATGTCGGTATAATGACTGGCCGGGTGCATCCCGTTTTTGAATAACACCGATGATCACCTCTGGATCGTTCAAAAACAAAACCGGCCTTTAAAAAAATACATTCAAGCGTTTTCCAGTGAAGCGGTGTCAGGCGCGGCAAAGTTGAGGGCTTTCCATTTCAGATAGAAGATTCAGAGGGATGTCGATGTATTCATTGAAATCATCCGAAAGGGCCGTCACCTTGTTAGCCGGACGGAATCCGCTTTCCTTCAAAACAGCGTCTAAAGTTCCTCTTTCAATGCAGGATGTTAAAAAAAGATATAAGGCATCCGCCAGATTACTTTTGGCTTTGGGTTCGGTGTCCCCCTGGGCTATGACGTCGAGTATTGGGCAAGATGCAATATACCATTTTCCGGATAGATTGACAATTACGGGGAGTTTCATTGTCATTTGAATTGTCTGCATGATACGCCCCTTTGGGTGATTATAGCGGATATTGGCATTGAGAGCTAAGCTCTTGATTTTCTATGGTCGGGGCGAGAGGATTTGAACCTCCGACTCCTTGCACCCCATGCAAGTGCGCTACCAGACTGCGCTACGCCCCGGTGAAATCGAAACAGCCATAGCATGCCAAAATCAACCATGTCAAGGTTTCTTCACAAAAGGCATAAGTATTCCGCACTTTTTATGATACAAACGATGCTATGGCCTCTTTCTTCGACTCATAGACGTCTATTATCCGATCCAGACGGACAAGCTTGAAGAGGGTTATTAATTGTTGCTGTACTGAAAACATTTTCAGCTCGCCGCCGCCGCCGCTGACGGACCTGAGGCAGGAAAGCATGGAGCCGATTCCGGAACTGTCCATGAATTTAACCTTTCCCATGTTTAACAGCACCTTTTTCGAATCCTTTAGCAACGGGACAATATCGGTTTTAAACTCCATGATGTTCCCCGCATCCAGCGCATCGACTGGTATTTTTATTATAGTAATATTGTCTATCTTTTCTGATTTGAATTTCATCGGCGTATTTCTCCATGATCTGTTTTTTGCAAAAGAGGCTTTCCCGGCCTCAAGTGATATCTTCTCAATATCCGATGGCCGAGTCTCAGGATTTATATAGACCATAAAGACGTTGCAGTCAAGAAACAAGCTGATAAGATACTCATTGATTTTTATTGCAATTACAATGATAATGGCATAAAAATTGTCGGGGTTGAGGTTTGCCGAAAAATTGTGACCTCGCGCTTTCCCGTCATCCGCCACACCGGAGCCGAACATGGAAAATGTTCCGATAAAAGAGGATTACATAAAAACCGGGCGTATTTCCCCCCATTTAGTGCAACGTGTATATAAACTTCACGTGCAGGGCGCGCTCGTTCAAACCGGTGCGGTTGTAGCAATATGGAGCGCACTTCTTCTTCCCAGGGCCTTTTCCATCATCGATGCTTCCGCCTTTTTCGGCATCACCATTACGGGTATTGCAATTATCCTGATCCATATTCCCTTTCTATGGGGGCTGAAAAGGATATCAAACCGACAGGTATTTGAAATCTACAACCTGTCTATCAATGTTTTTTCGGCCCTTGCCGACACCGCCATTATTTATTTTCTCGGCGGGGTTCGCGGTATGTACCTGATCTTTATCTATGCCTGTCTTGTTGCGTATGTCGGCATATCCGCGCCTAGGCGATACCCGTTTATTATTTCCGGGTTCTGCGCGATTTTTTTTGCTGCCATGGCCATCATGGAGCATGTTGGAATAATCCCCCATCAGAATGCCCTATGGGCATACAATTTCAGCATGGGCGAGGTGATTTTAATCATCATCAGTTTTACGGCATCTCTTTTTGTGCTGGCCTTTATCGCATCCTATGCCTCAGACGTCATAAAGCGAACCCGGACTGAACTTGCGCGACGAAACATCCAGTTAGAAGAGTCGAAAGAGGCCATCAATCGAGCGGTCGATGCATTGAGGGATAGAAATACCATATTGCAGGAATCTCTCGATCAGCTCGCCAATGCCCAGAAGCAACTCGTGGAATCTGAAAAATTTGCAGCCCTCGGCGGTCTTGTGGCGGGTGTGGCCCATGAGATAAACACCCCGGTAGGCGTAGGAGTAACGGCAGCGTCTTTTCTCGAAGACCGGACAAGGGACATTTTGAAACAGATGGATTCAGAGCAGTTGTCACAAGATGATGTAAGGGCCTTTTTAAATATAGTTGCCGAGGCATCCGATACCATATTAAAAAATCTGGGCCGGGCCGCCGACCTTGTGAGAAATTTCAAACAGGTGGCGGTTGACCAGTCGAGCGAAGTTAAGCGTCGTTTCAACCTGAAGGAATATATAGAGGGCGTCTTGTTGAGCCTCCGTTATCAGTACAAGCGCACCGGACACGCGATTATCGTCAATTGCCCGGGATATCTGGAACTCGTAGGTTTTCCCGGCCTGTTTTCCCAGGTTATAACCAATCTTCTGATGAATTCCCTGATTCACGGGCTGAATGATGTCAAGGGTGGTGAAATAGTCTTTGATGCGAAAATGACTGATGAAAAACTCGTAATCACATATAGCGATAACGGCAAGGGGATGGAAGGGGCTGCGGCGGATAAAATATTTGAACCCTTTTTCACCACAAAGAGGGCGGAGGGCGGGAGCGGGCTCGGCATGAGCATTGTTTATAATATCATTACCCGCACCATGGGAGGCAGGATAGAGTGCAGGACTGCTCCGGGTGAGGGGGTAGCGTTTACGATAACGCTTCCCTTTAACGCCGGAGTTCTTGAACGCGCGTAGTCATGGCTTCTATGTAACTTATTTGTCATTGTTTGAAATAATAGATAAGTTATTTGTGGCCTTGATCATCGTTTCGGCCATCCTGTAGGGGTAAGCCCCTGTGCTTACCCTGATCATAGGGCAACCACAGGGGGTTGCCCCTACAAANNNAAAACCGGATATTGGCCGAAACGATGATCAAGGCCTTATTTATTGATAACGTGGTGATTCGTCATCATGAAAGGCTTTTTAAGGGCCTCTATGATCTGCTTTGAGGTGGCGTCCGGGTGGGTGGAGATAAAATCGGCTATCCGGGATGCCACAAATGCGGTTGATATGGAGGTGCCGGCATAGACTCCCGGCGCTCCTTTATAACCCACTGGCAGGGTGGCGAATCCCGGTGCGTAGATATCCACAAATGAGCCATAGTTTGATTTATTCCAGGTTTTTCCGTCCGGACTCAGCGCCCCCACGCCTATAACCCGGGGATACGCAGCCGGGTATTCGGGTTTTCCGGTCGGCTCATTTCCTGCAGCTGCGACCACGACCATCCCTTTTATCACCGCAGTGTTGATGGCGTCTTCCATAAAGGCGCTCTTTGTCTCGGAACCCCAGCTCAGACTCATGACTCTTGCCCCGTTTTTTTCCGCGAAATCAATGGCTTCCATTATGGTATAACTGGATGTGAATCCGTTGTCATCAAAGGCCCTGATGGATATGACCGGATTTTTTGTGGATTGTTCGCGCCCCTCCGGAGCCACGGCGCCCGATGCGATAAGGGCCATTTGAGTGCCGTGGCCCAGGTTATCTGAAATCGTTTGTTCCGGGTTTACTGCGTCAAAGGACGCAACAACGGTCCCGTCCGGCACGAACCCGGTTTCCATGCCTGTGTCCAGTACGGCAACCCTGGCGCTCCCTTCATCCTGCGAGAACGCCTTGGATTCCATTGGCAATTCCGCATCACCGGACATTCGATGCGGCAGGCTGACCGGCCATGCCAGATTCGGCTCGGATGTTATCCCTGTCGACATCCCGTTTATCTTTTCGGATATTGACGGGATATCGATGTTGTCAGGGAGGCGTACCCTGTATATCCCGAGTGCGGGATACCGCGAGATTATAACCCCTCCCGCGTTATCCACAAATTCAATGAGTGAGGATGGATCGATATCCGGCCCGATTCTGAGAAGTATTTCATGGGCCACATAAAATGAGCCGTCCCGAGGATTTTTAACAATCTTCAGGGACTGCCTTCCGTCGAGTCGAAGCATCCGGTCTTTTTGTCCCGGACGGAAGATTTCAATCCCGACGAGCCGGTAATTGTTTTGGCCGGCGATGTCCAGGTGATCCCAGATTAATACATGATTAAGAGAGCCGAGTATCGAATCCAGACCCTCTCGGATGTTGCGGTTTGAAAAAGAAGCGGTTACCTCGGGGTTCAGTTCCGGATCAACGGAGATATTGATTCCTGATTTTGCGATTATTTTTAATATATCCTGCAATGGGATATGAAGCGCCCGGATGGAAATTGAGGAGGTACTTATTTTTATCAGTGGATTCTGAGTGTCGGCGTTTGCAAAGCGCGTCGCGAAGAATAAAAACAGGAGGAGAATGGCGGTTGTTTTTTTCATTGTGTCAACAAAGCAGATACAGTGCCCTGTAACCTGTTACATGATGACAAACCAGGCGATGGCGAGTATGGCGACAAATACGACGCCCCCTATGGCCGCAAGCACGCCCATGGAAATGCCGGCCGGTTGAGCATTTGAACCAGCGGCGCCTGCCTTGCCGGGAGTGGCCGGTTTTTTTATATTGGCCATCATCTTTTCCATTTGTTCCTTGGAAAGTACGGTAGTGCCGTCGATATCATCCGAGGGGGGAGCCTGGGAGCGCGAAACGCGCGCAGGCGTCTCGTGTTTTAAAATATTTACCTTGAGTATAAATTTCCCTATCGTGATTATGTCGTTGCTGCGCAAGGGTTCTTCGTTAATCTGCTGGTCATTTAAATAAGTGCCGTTGGTGCTGCCAAGGTCTTTTAATATGTATGTGCCGCCGGCATTAAGCTCGATTCTGGTATGAAAACGGGAAATGCCGGTATTGTCAATGGTAATATCCGCCTCCGGGTCCCTGCCTATAACTACTTCAGCCTGGGCAAAGGTGTAGGTGTCAATCACGCGGTCCTTTAATGTCAGTTCGACTTTTAATACCGGATCACTCGCCATGAATTCCTCCAGACCCCGGTCAGTTCGGGGTAGATCACTGTGCCCTGTACGGACGATGCTTATCAGTACCCGGCCGGTTGACGAATTTTTACGGGCCCGTCAATTTTAATGCCGCAATTTTAATGCTACAATCAAATTTTAATATTTATCTCATTAAACCGGCTGGATGTCAAGAGCATTAACATGCAAGAAGCACGTACTCTGCCCGGTTTAAAGATGTGTAACCCGGTCATGCCTTTATTGACTCAGAATCCTGAAATCGATATTTTTCCTTATAAGACGTCTTTTCTTCAGCATTTGGATATTGTTGTAAATTCGTTTCAGGGCCGCTGTATCCTTGTCGTTCAGGCTTAAAAAGGGTGAATCTCCGAAAGACGATCCTGTAAGATCGAAAGGCGATTCGCTGGCAAACCCGATAACGGTTTCCGAACCCCAGGGCCCTGTAACCTCAAAGGAACCCTGGCTTGGAATATTGTATGTCGTGTTTGCCATGATATGCGAGTCCCGATTGAAACCGTTGGGAAAAAGCTGGATAAGCTCCCCTCCGGTCGTAAAATCCAGAAGGGTTACATAACAATCCTTCCTCGATTCAATGGTATAAACGATCCGTTCACCTATCCGGAAATTAGAGCCGCTGATTCGTATCTGGTAGAGCGCCGTCGTATCCGCCTGTCCGAAATTGAAAAGAATGTCCTTGATGGATGCTATGCTCGCGATAAAAGTTTCCTCTTCCCCGGGGGGTGGGAGGGGCAGGGGCGCTGCGGAAGCCGCGACCTTTTCGGGCTGCTTGGTATCATCTTTTTGGACTGCATCAGCCTGTGCTGTCGGCAAAGGAGGAGCGGTTTGTACGATCGCTTTTCCAGGCTTTGCAGTGCCTTTTGGAGACGACATATAAAGGTTGATGCCGAAATATTCAACTATGAGAATGACGGCTATGGCAACCGCAAGTATGGCATACCTGGTTAATACGGTACGCCTTCCGCCGCTGCCGGAAGGCATTAGCCCGTGGCTGATCTGAGTCTGTTCGAGTTGTATCCTGGTCAGGTCTTCTATGAGGGCATTGAAATTCTCATAACGGTCTGCGGGGGCCTTTGCGATAAGTTTATTTATTATTTGCCGAAAAGCCGGGTTTACCCGCGCTGCATTTTCGCTACTCCAGTCCGGATTTTCGTTGACATGGCTGTAAAACAGCGCGCTCGGAGTCGTTCCTTTAAAAGGGAACTCTCCGGCCATCATTTCATAGAAAATTAATCCCAGCGAATACTGATCGCTGGTGCTGTCCACATGGTCCCCGAGAATTTGTTCCGGGCTCATGTATTTGGGAGAACCGAGTACGGTGCCGGGAAGCGTGATATCAATGTCCTTTAAATCCTTTGAAATGCCGAAGTCGGCAATAAGGACATTGCCGTTGTTTTCAATCATGATATTTGACGGTTTGACATCCCTGTGGATCACGTTGTTTTCACTGGCATAGGCGAGCGCCTTGGCAACTGAAATGATGATGTTAAGGCATTCGGCCTCGTCGAGCCGGACCTCGGTTTTAAGTTTTTCCTGGAGGTTTTCCCCGTCGATAAAGGGGAATACCATGTAATCAAATATTTCCTCGGTGCCGAAATCATAGATATGGATTATGTTGGGATGTCTCAGGTTGGCGTACAACTGGGCTTCCCGGTGAAACCGTTTTTTAAGCTCCGGATCATCGGTCAGCTTCTGGATCATTATCTTTATGGCGACCTTTGCATTAAGCTGTCGGTGGGTTCCGAGATATATTTCACCCATGCCGCCCCGGTATATCATTTTCTGGACGTCATACTTGTCGCCTAGAATATTTTGCAGCCTGGCCTTGTTGTCTTCCGTCATGGATGCCTTTGTCGAGTAGGTTGGGTTATTTTCCGTCGCCGAATAAAACCGTGGGCGCCCAGAAAAAAGGCGCTTTAAACTGTTCTCCGGCCTCGCCATGAAGAAGGCGCAACTTGCTTTCCCGTAATGCTTCGGCCCGGTCTGTTCCATGCTGCAATATGTCAAAATAGCCGACGCTCAGCTTTTGCGCTGAAATGGTTTCAACGGACCAGAGGTTTACCGTAATGGACGGGGTCCCCGCATACATGAATGCCCTGGTTAATCCCATGACCCCTTCGCCCTTTACTATTTTTCCCCTGGCGGTATTGCATGCGGAAAGCGCAACCAGGTCCGCGTTTAACTTCAATCCAAAGACATCCGACATTGTCAGCAGGCCTATTTTTCCGGTAACGGGATCGGGTGTTGAAAGAAGAAGGGACGGCTGATTAAGGCCGCTTATGTCATCCGGTATGATGCCGTGGCACGCAAAGGAAATATACCTGTAATTGTCGAGCGTACCCTTTGCGTTTAAGTCAAGCAGCGTACTTTTTGACGCTTTTTCCTGAATCTGAAGGGGGTGGCTGTCCGCCGGAGCCTTGAGTATATTCTTAATGCGCGTTACCTCGTCCTGTGTCTCCGGAAGAGGCGCGATTCCGCCCCGCATGAGGTTATAAATAGATCGTACCTGGATCTCTTCCACGGTGTCTTCTATTTTGTTGGGCATTTCATAGACCGGGTTTGCAAATGCAAGAAACGGATGCCTGGGTTGTTTATTCTTTTCACCTGCGCGTAATACCTTGAGTATTGATGGAGAAGAGAGATAGGCAAATGCTTGCTTTTCTATAAGAAAGCTTCCGGTCCGGTCTTTTAATGCTTCAAAGGGCAGAACGTACAAGGGGCCTGTGGGGACAATATAAGTGGTTTTATAGTGTTTGAGAACATCGGACAGGGGGGCGGGAAAAAGAACGGAATACAGGTCCGGGATATAAGGGCTGGTCTCCGCCGTAAGCGAGGGCGTAATTACCGACTCTGTTTCTGCTGATTCAGCCTTTGCGGATTCAGGCGCTTTCCATTTTATACCGCGCAGTTTTTCGCCCTTAAAAATATTGATGAAGTTATTGCGATATGCGGTTACATCACGAAAAAGCTCGTCTGAACCCGAGTTTATGACATGCATTGAAAAATAGTCGGATCCTATGGCCCACATGCAGGTCTTATCCTGCATGACATTATATGCAAGGATTATTTCTCCTGTCTTTAAAACTGATTTTTGGAGATCAGCCAGGTCTACCGGCTCGGGATATTTCAGCGCATAATAATCGGGATATTCCTTTTTAATCCTGTTCATTAAGCCTTTGAGATGAAGATTAACAGCACTAAGTTTTTCCCTGGCCGCATTGGCAGACATCTTGTCGGCGTCGCTCATATTTGCGGATAATTTTTCCTCCAAAGCCGATTGAAGATTTGTGCTTTCAGTTTCGAGGCGTATCTCTGTTTGAATCAGTTCTGCGGGTATGCCGGAAAAATTACGTGTCCCGCTTTTTCCCATTTCCTCCATAAATACCCGGCCCTGTTTTTTCTCAAATATCCTGAAGGCTTTTTTATCATATCCCTTTGAAGGGTATTTAATGTGAAGTTTCATGAGAAGCGAGATCAACTCGTCGTAGACCTCTGTTTTCGACTCCATGAAGGAGGCTTTTTCCCCTTTTTCAGACAAATTGGACCGGAGGTTTTCAATGCCGTCAATGGCAGCCGTGTAATGGGATACGGCATCATCAAAATTTCCCATATCGGCTTCGACCATGCCCCGGCCCTGCAAGGCTCTCCAGCGGTAATCGGGAAGATCAAAATCATCCCAGATTTTTCCGCTTGCAATAAGGTGCGTTAATGCCTTTTTATAGTCCCCGAGTTTCTCATAGGCCAGGCCCATATTGCCCAGGACCGCACCCTCGCCGATTTTATCCCCCGAAGATTGCTTGACGGCCAGCGCCTTACGGCCATATTCGAGAGCCTTGTCAAAATTTTTGAGCCGTTTATATACAACGCCCAGATTGGCGAGATCGTTTCCTTTACCGCGCTTATCGCCTGTTTTTTCATGAATTAAAAGAGCGTTTGAAAAAGAGTCGATGGCCTTATTATAATCCCCGGTCATGATGTTGACCGCACCAATATTGCCCATGATCAGGGCCTTGATGTGTTCATTGGCTGACGGCCCGTTTAATTCAAGCGCTTTTTTGTAGGATGCAAGAGCCTTATCAAATTGTCCGATATTTGTATAGACACGGCCGAGATTGATAAGTACGTTTATTTCCCCTTTGGTATTACCGGCCTTCAGGCAGACGGCCCTTGCCTTTTCAAGAGATTTGAATGCGTTTGAATAAAGACCGGCATCCGCAGATAGTGAGCCCATATTGGCAAGAATCCTGGCTTCGCCGCCGGTATCTCCATTTTTATGGCGGATGGCAAGGGCCCGTCGGTAATACTCAAGGGCCTTGTTGTGCCGCCCGAGGTTTTTATAGGCTGACCCTATGTTATTTAATGATATGGCCGCCCCTTTTTGATTCCCTGTTTCCTGCTGCATCTGAAGCGCTTTTTCATAATATTCAATGGCTTTTTCATATTCGGAAAGGCCGGCATAAGCAAGGCCGATGTTGGCGGCAAATATATTTATGAGCCGCTTGTCGCCGACTTTTTCAGCCAGCAAAAAGGCTTCCTGCCATTTTGCGAGGGCTGCAGGAAAATCGCCGGATCGATATGCTTTGAGCCCCTTGTTATTAAGTCCCTTTATCCGGGGAGCAGGGGAGGCAAAAGCGATGTTCGCAATAAACAACACCTGGACAAGGCAGAACAAGAAAATAAAAGTATGTTTTTTTTTCACGGCGATTCCTCCGGCAACCGGCCGGGTTTGGATAAGCGCCGGCCGGGGGTGGGGTGGGGGCCCGCCTGTGGCGGGACGCACGTTATAAAAAGGAGCATCTATCTATAATGTTCTGCTCTAATCAGGATATTTTACGAGCCCGTCAAATATTGGAAAAGAAACAATAAAACGAGTCTATTGGATGGTGATAATCCTTCCCCGCCTGTTCTTTGCAGTAAAAGGATGGGCCGGATCG
>JAADHK010000060.1 GCA_013151835.1 Deltaproteobacteria bacterium | reverse complement strand
AGGGTCGCATCTTAATTATTAATTATTATTACTTGAAAGGGGGCGTTAATTATTAGAGCAAATAATTAAGATGCTACCCCGCTCAATTTTTGCCGTATGAGTTCACTTTTTCTTTTACTGTAAAACCGATTTTCTTTTTTCCCGTGTTTTCAACATGTATTAATTGATCCAGGGTTTCAAAAACAATTTAAAACCGTTCATCGGTGACTTGTTTGAATTCTTCGAGCGCTTTTTGAAGATCTTTATTGTTCATTTTTATGATTATATTTTAAGATTCTAAAAATTTTTCATTTAAAATCAATTGATATCTTTGGGGTATATCTTAAACCACCCCAACTTGAGCTATTCCGGAATGAGGCCCATTTTAAGTGACTGTTTTTACAGCTTCGAAAAAACCATTTCAGTTGCAACGCGCTCTGCAACTGAAACAAACTAAAAAATTACGGGGACAGGATCTATATTTAATCAGTAGTGTCCGGTTTGGTTCTTGCAGACTGTTATTTTTCTTTACAGCCATCGTAGGGGCGGCCTTCAGGCCGCCTTTAATTTAATTGCGTGTAAGCAACATCGGTACATGGAAGGCTGAAGCCTTCCGTTACACCGGCCGTGCGAATATTTTATTTTGTACCATTTTTTAAGAGGGGGGGGGCCATCAAACCCTGTCTGCCTTTGCAATCTTAAGCGCTCTTTCTTCCATCAGTTGCGTATATTCCGCCCACTGTCTGGTATCTTCGGTATCGCCTTGTTGCATCTCAAAATGGCAGGTTTGACTGCCTGACGGAATCGTAGATCTAAACCATATGTCCCAGACAAACTCTCGTCCCTGGGACTTGCAGTAATCTGTTGCCGCATCAATCATTCCCTGCACAAAATAGCGCTGAACCCGGCAGTCCATTGCCTCATACGTATCCTGATGCGGACACCAGTCGATATGGAAGTCGGCTTTGTTTTTTTCTATAATTTCCGGGGATTCCAAAGAAGCATAAGCAATTCTATTCATAATGGTTGCATAAAAACTGACCCATTCTTCATCCGGCATATCTTCCGGAATCAAAGTCCCGTCGGTGACCTGTTTTCCGATATCATAGCCGATTTTTCGAAGGCATTGTAAAATCAGTGCCTGCCCCTCTTTGCCGAATTTTTTTTCAACCGATTTTAATATTTCGATCACCGCCATTGCCTGCATCGTTCCCCATTGCCAAAGCGTGGCCGGATCAAAATTCGTTTTTTCCAGGACGTCTTCTTTTAATCGCTTCAACCCTTTTGCATAAGGCTGATTAAACTGAAATTTTTCCCAATTGGCTTCCGGTCGTTTTTCCCAATGTTTTTCCCCCATACCCTTGTGTCTCCTGTCTTTATGTTCGTAATTTTTAATTCTTATTTCTTTTGCCGTATGATTTCACTTTTTCTTTTACGGTAAAACCGATTTTCTTTTTTCCCGTGTTTTCAACGTGTATTAATTGATCCGGAGTTTCAAAAACAATTTGAAACCGTTCATCGGTGATTTGTTCGAATTCTTCGAGCGCTTTTTGAATATCTTTAATTAATAATTAAGTAAGGCGTTCCCGGAATTTCATTAATATTTATTTATCCAAAATTCCGGTTTTAAGGTTTCTCAATAATTTCAAAGCGGTTTCATAGTCTCTATCTGGCAGCCTGCATGCGATCGCCTGAATCAGCCGATCATTATTTTCAGGGTCCGTATACTGATCTAAAATTTTCAATATCGTTTTTAAAGTTCGCAGACTCATTATTTTCATCATGTCACGGCCCAGCAATCTTGCGCCTGCCGTTTCAAAATCGAAATCCACTGCTTCTATTAAATCAGTATGTTGCTCAAACAATCGTTCGTCATTACCCGCCTGGGAATAGTATTTTAACAGGGTGGCAATATCAACCGCATCTTTTGTGGGAAACTCATTATGCCGATCACGCCATGCGATAAATTTTAAAACAGCCAGCCCGGGCAGGGAAACAAACCGCACATCAAGTGTATCGGACAAATGCACAAGGATTGTGTCGTTTAACACATCATAAAAACCGGTAACATTCATTTCAATGGTCTGATCCGGCGGCCATTGAATCACCCCTGCTGAACTTTCCACTGATCCAAACGGGATTAAATCCACAAGATATTTATCTTGAAACAACAGGCGGTGATATACCTTGGGAGCAGGCGCAAAAGATTTGGTAAGGATTAAAGATTCTCGTAATTTTTCATAATGTTTCCAGTCAAGAATGCTAACTCCGATATCAATATCTAAGGTCGCCACACCTATCGGTATATTATAATGTTGTTCAAGAATCAGAATACGGACCAAGGCGCCGACTACAAAGAAATCCATATTCAGTTCTTTTGCCTGATCACGGATTGCCGTCAGGCAGTCAATTGTTGACTGGTCACAATTTTTCGATAAATCGATGGATGAATTTGTCATAGATCATTCTTGCAGTTTCAATATTTCTGTCATTTCCTGTTGCCATAAGGTCTGCATAAACGAGCAGCGGCGGGGCAATCCCGTCATAATCCCATGGATAATCAAAATTCCAGAATTTCTTAATTAATTCGACATCCCCATCCGGATCTTTTTTTAAATGATGCATTATAAGAAATTGATTGATTTCTGCAGGGGCATAGATGGTGATGGTTCCTGGTTTCAGGTAGTTCGTTAAAACAGCGGCGGCCGGCTCCGCGCCTAAACGTGCGGGTGTTTGCCGCCAGTCAATATTTTTCCACCAATCGGTTTTTTTTGTTTCATACCTTCCAATAACCAATCTAGGACGGAGTTCTCTGGCATACATTTCAACCCATGTATCCAGAAGCTTTGCCACATTGATCAACTTGCGGCCGTGCTTTCCTCTGTCTACCAGAAAATTCTGCTGTTTCAGATCATATATGACCCAGCCCACTGTTCCTTGGGCAACACGGGTGGCTGTTACAATATCCCGGTAGGGTGCTTTGACCAGTTCCGGCTGACACAGCAGCGCAAAAACAACCTTCAGTCCGGTGGGTCGAAACGCCCGGCCGGTTATATTTTTTAACGGAACATCCTTTTTTTTGTTGCCCACAATGTAAATAAATATTGGCGGGTCATTGATATACGCATTCCCCGCAGTATCAATAAATGCAAGATCAAGCGCGCGTAAACGCTCGGCCATTTGGGGGGCGACATGCCGGGTAACCAGTATTGCCGGATTTTCAAAGCGCCGTATCTGCTCTGCCGCATAGCCTATCGTTGCTTTTGTAATCGTTGCTTTTATGAGCGCGTAATACTTTTTTGTCCTGCCGTCCGGCGCATTGATCTGCAATACGGCATCCGGCTGTTTTTCTCCGACAGGCGTTTCCTCCAAGATTTGCATATTGCATTTGGTTGCCTCTTCAAACGCCTGTTTTGCCGCATCAAGCATTTCCATTGCACCCGTGACGCGATGATTGATATTTTTTTTTGTTTTCATCTCACTTGGCCCATATGAATTAAGTTTGTACGTTTTTTATTGTTGTACATGATTAATGTACAAATGTAAATAGTGTACATTGATATGCTGAAAAACATCTTCAAAGAGCACAAGTTCACGTAATAAATGAAGAATTGCAGATTGTTCACATTGCCCCACTACCCGAAAGACCAAGGGCAGGTTTATCCTTTTTACTCTGGGGAACCAGTTTGCCGGAAAAAGCTTTTTTCAGGATGGAGTGCCGGGAGGCGGTCAATTCCAGGATATATCAATTCCGGGACATATATTTGATTTAATAATTGAGAATTAAGTAAGGTCCCCGGAATCCCTACCCAAACCAGACTGACTTCCGCCGTTCCAGCCCTTTTTCGAGCATCTGTGTGCCGATGTCCCATACCATCTGATGATTTTTTTCAACAAGGGCACGATCCGCGACATCTTCCGGGCCACCTTCCAGTTGGATCGGCCGTGAGATGTAGTAACAGAATTTTACCGGGCGAGGCAAGATCCCCCAACCGAACCACACAGGAAACGTATACTTGGAATGCCCCAGGATACGGCCAAACAGTCGCGTTTTGCCGAGTATGCGATAGGTGTCATCCGTGCCGATCCCCATGTGAAGAATTATAGGCACGCCGGTTTTCATCGCCACTTCGATAAACCCGTAACTCTTCTCCCAGTGCAGTTTATATCGGCCTTCGGGTCCTTTCATTGAATCCCGGACTCCGCCCGGATAAACGTTCACCAGGTGTCCTGCTTCAAGAAACCGGACGGCATTTTCCTGGGTCCCGGAGAATGCCCCCAACCGGGTCCAGAAATTTTTCGAGATTGGATCGAGAAACAGGTGATAGTCGCCCAATCCCCGCAGCACGCGTTCGGTTGCTTCATAAACCGCAAGAAAAACAAACATGGAATCAAACCCTATGATTCCGTGGTTTCCCACCAGAAGAGCCGGGCCCTGCCTGGGAATATTTTCAAGACCGATATACGTTGGCCGGAAATAATGGGAAAGAAACTTGATAATCGGGCGAATTTTATTCATCAGCCCCATATCCAGGGGATCCTGGTCAGGATAAACGTCGGGCGAAGCCTTAAAAATCCTGGACAATCTATAGTCTTCAAACATTGGTGCACTCTCCTTACATTTATTCCCCTATGATTTTCACCAACACCCTTTTTTTCCTGCGTCCGTCGAATTCCCCATAAAAGATCCGTTCCCAGGTCCCAAAATCCAACCGGCCGTCGGTGACAGCCACCACGGCCTCCCGGCCCATAATCTGACGTTTCATGTGAGCATCGGCATTATCTTCACCAACGTTGTGCTGATATTGCGATACCGGTTCATGGGGCGCCAATTTTTCCAGCCAGACATCATAATCATGATGCAAGCCTGATTCGTCGTCATTTATGAAGACCGATGCGGTTATATGCATTGCATTAACGAGCACCAATCCTTCTTTGATGCCACTTTCGTCGATGCATTGCTGCACGTCCGGGGTAATATTTATGAATGCCCGACGTGTGGGCACGTTGAACCATAATTCTTTTCGAAAGCTTTTCATCACTCCTCCTTTTAAATGAAAAAACCGACTGAAACATCAATAAATTCTTAAAGTATGAATAGCAATGACGATTACACAATTCAAGGCCAGGTATCTTTATTTTAAGATTTTGTATTTTTAGCAAATAAAATTAATACTGATTATCCCTTTTGTCGTGAATCACAGCCAGCCTGAAATTCGGAATTTGACAGTCATAAGTATCTGATATACAATGCCCTCAATTTGAACTTCCCACCTGCATCAACCGCTTTGTCCGGCAGGACCTTAAACTACCGCAACGCCCCCATGCAGGCACCGGCCCGGATTTTACGGACCAAAGGAAAACCGAATGTGGTTTGAAACGCTTACTGGTTTTCACGAAAAATCACCCGGCCAGGTGCATGAAAACCTTTCTATTGATGGAAACACTTTAAAATCCCATGTGAATGGCAGAAAATTTTCATGCGGGAAATTAGAGACCCCGTCCCTGGCGGAATTAAGAAAACGTGTTTCATCGGATAAAATCCCCGCCAAAAAGATCTCGGTTCACGAAGTAATCGCGAATGTTCAAACGTTGCACAAAAACAAATCAAACGCCGGCGCACTCTTTCAGGTGGCTTCACAATTTAATCTGCTTGAAATGGTTTCTCCTAATGTAACACCCGAACACGGCGTGGGAAATTACGAAAATGATCCGACCCAGGGGCCGGCCTGTGCAATTGCGGCAGGAGCGGGAACGATTTATCGAAATTATTTTGCAAAAGTCAATGGACAAACAGGCCAGTCACGCGAAAATCAAATAGATTGCCTTGCCGATCTCGGAGCCGCCCTGGGAAATTCGGATAATCATCTCTGGGTAATGAAAAATGGGTATGCTCTGGCAACGGAAGACGGCTTGAGAGAAATTACAAACAGGCTCAAATCAGAAGGCGAATCCGGGATCGACGAATTGAGGAAAAAACTGCGTATCGGCATTCAGTGGAATACCGAGGTCACCATTTCCGATTCAGGGCACACGGTATCACAGGCGTATTGCTCGGCCCTGCCGGTTGCATATTTACGGTATTCTTCCGGGCTTTGGTCTGAATTTGCAAAACTTGTCCTGGAAGCCTCCTATGAGGCAACGATTTGCGCGGGCATCGTAAATTGCCTGCAATCTGGAAACAACACAGTATATCTTACCCTTGTCGGCGGCGGCGCATTCGGCAACAAAAGTGAATGGATAATGGATGCGCTTTATCGTGCCCTTGCGCTCTACAATGATTCCGGCCTTGATGTGGTAATCGTAAGCTACGGCCATTCCAATAAATATGTTCGGGATCTGGTCCGAAAATTTTAATATGGAAAATTACTACCAGACAAATTTTAACGAATATCATAAACGCACTTTTTTAGTAGATTCGTCTTCTTTCCTTGAGCCGTTTGTGAAGGTGCTCCCCCCGGGTACCTCGGTGCTTGATGTGGGTTGCGGGTCCGGCCGGGATATCCTATGGCTTAAAAATATGGGTTTTAAGCCCACTGGGTTTGAACAATCCCCGGGCCTGGCGGCTCTTGCCCGAAAGCATACTGGATGCAAAGTCATTGAGGGTGATTTTGAAACTTATAATTTTAGCACATTTAAATTCTATGCCATCCTTGCATCCGGGTCGATGGTGCATGTGCCCCATAACCGGCTCCGCCGAGTCATCCAGAAAATTAGACCCGCTCTGGACCGAAATGGCATATTCTATATCTCTTTAAAACAGGGAGAAAACACAAAAACAGACAATCTAAACAGAACATTTTATCTTTGGCAGGATAATGACTTAAAACAGCTTTTCAGCGATTTAAATTTTGAATTGCTCCATTCTTCAAACACAAAATCAGTTTTAAATTCAAAAGATCTCTGGTTGGGGTATGTATTAATGCAAACTCGGTAAGCAATTTAATTTAAAGTATCAAAAGCATATGCTTGAAAAATCCATTCAAAAAATAAAAGGTCTTAGAACAGATAAAAACCGCAACAAGTGGAGCCCGCTCACTTGCAACCGGGCTCCGCACAAGCCGTTTCTCCTGCTGGCCGTCATGGATCATTTTGCCCAGGGGGTCTATACTAAAAATTTTATCGAACCGTCATTTGATCTTGTAGAAACATTCAACATCTACTGGCAGACCATCATGCCGCTGGGAACAAAGGGAAACATGGCATACCCTTTTCCCCGACTCCAGAATGATGGCTTATTTCAACTGATACCAAGTTCCGGCTTTAAAGGCAGAATAAATATCGGATCCATTTCTTCTATGAAAGAACTTCAGAGAGCCTGTTCCGGTGCAATGCTGGATGACGACTTGTTTCTCCAGCTTTGCCGG
>JAADHK010000059.1 GCA_013151835.1 Deltaproteobacteria bacterium | reverse complement strand
GCCTGGCGCACCAGGTCGGCATGAAAATCGACTGGACCGTCGTGGATAAGAAACCGTAAACAGTGGGGGCGGATTTTAAAGCGGTCACTGAACCATTACAAACCGCCTGTTAGGGTCGTGATGTGTTCACTGTCCACGCGCGTGGACAGCGAACCCTTTTTCGAGTTCGTCATCCTTTCTTCTTTTCTTTTTTCAATTGCCGTTTTTCCTTTGGATTAAGCTTGGCCTTTTTCTGCTGTTCCCTTTTACCCTTGTCTTTTTTCCCCTGATCGCCCATCTCTGTTCCTCCTTTTTCTTCTGGTTTTATTCCGGGGGACTTTACCAATTAAAACCTGCGTAAATCCCCATGATGGTGGTTTTCACAGGCCCATGCCCCGCATCCATTTAATAATCCTGTCCGCAACAGCCCGCCACCCGTTTTCAAGCATCATGTCATGGGCCATGTCCGGAAAAAATTCGGCCTCCGTTCCATAGGCCCGGGCAGTTGCCTCCACCTGGGCGCGTGAAAAAATGGTGTCATTGCCCGCGCCAAGCACCAGCATGGGCGCCTTCACCCGTTTCGGCCTGGGGAGGTTCAAACCCAGCATGTCTATAAACACGCGGAAAGAATCCTCCTGAATGCGGGAAAAATAACGTTTCAGCTTCGCTTCCGGGATGTTGTCCGAAAAAAACGCCTCCCGGGCCAGTTCCGGGGTCGCGACCACGGGGAACATACTCAGCCGGAGGGTCATCATAACCGCTATGGGATGTTTCAAGGTTATTCTCATCGTGGTTGGAATCACGCCATGTGGCGGGACCGATGCCATGAGCACGCCGGCAGGCGCCTCATGGGATTCAAGAAATTTTTGAACAACATGCCCTCCCATGGAATGGCCCACGATCACCGGCTGCCTGTCAAAGCGTCCAACAGCCTTCTCCACGTCTGCGACATAATCCGCAAGCGATGTCTTTTGCAGGTCTTCCCATCCATCGCTCTTGCCGTGCCCCCTCAGGCTCAAGGCACAGGCATGAAAGCCTTTTTGCGCAAAATAGGGAAGGAAATGTTCGGCCCAGCACCAGGCGCCGTGCCACATGCCGTGAACAAAAAGTACCGGCGTTTTCCCGGCGGAAAATGACGGTTTTTCCTCTATGAATTCATAATTCATGGACGGGCCTCCTTTATTCTTATCATTTTTTCTTAATGGGATATATCTCAGAACCGCCAAATTTACGCCCGGTTCTGCCTGATTTTACCAATACAATAAAAATCCCTTTTTTCCAATTAATTAAAAAGAAAAAACAATGCAAATTTCATGGCCGTTGACCCATGACTTTACTTGCGCGACGTCGCGCAAGTAAAGTGGCGCATATACGCCCTGAATCATGATGGCGTCGTAAAACGGACATGATATGGCGTCCTGCAGCGACTCAAACCGCTTGCTATTTTTAACGTATTCATGTAGAATTCGCCCTGTCTCGCATTCAAGCCATGCAGTGAACACCCCACACCGGGGCTTGAGCGCCGAAAAATGTTGCACACAGCGGAATTTTTAGGCAACCATCACATTTACGGTTTAAATGTCCAACAATATCCTGAAAAAAATAACGTCAAATTTAATAGAAACGCCCGGGCGGATCAGGGGGTGGCTGAATTCCATTTTCGTTCCCATATGGTTGCAGCTTTCGCTTACCATGACGGCCGTCATTCTGCTCATCGTTGTAACCATAAGCGTCGGCGTTTTAAACCGTCAAAAAACGCTCCTGTATAATCAAACCGTAAAGATAGGAATGGTCACGCTCAACTACGTTGTAAACAATGCATCCATACCGCTGCTTGAAAACAATGCCCTGCGGTTAAACACCCTGATTAAGGAATCCGCAAAAATAGAAGGGATATTGTTTGCGATCATCGTAAACAAAAAAGGGATCATTGAAGCCCATAGCGATGTAAATAAAATCGGCAGGCCCTATCATAGGATTGCCAACCGGAAAAATGTAAAACACGAAGCCGGTGTTACGCATTTTAACTATGCGGCCGCCAACGGGGACCGTGTTTTATTGTTAAACCGGCCTGTTTCCTTTATGAACAAGCATCTGGGAGAAGTCTATGTGGGCATTTCCATAGACTTTATAGAGGATGCGATTCACAAGGATAAACTGGCGATTATCTGGTTGACGGTGATTATCGTGTTCTTTGGCATCGTAATCGCCATTCTTCTGGGCGTACGGTTTTCCGCGCCTGTTTTAAAACTGGTTGCCGCCACACGGGAAATCGCGGACGGCAATTATCAATTCAAGGTTGAATTAAACAGAAACGACGAACTGGGCAAGCTGGCCAAGTCATTCAACCTCATGATCGGTGAATTGTGGGTAAAATCGATCATGAAAAAATCCTTCAGCAAATACGTTGGCAACGATGTCCTGGATATGATCCTCGCCTCCGGTGAAAAGGGGTGGCTCAAGGGAAATAAAAATGAAGCAACCGTAATATTTGCCGACATCCGGGGCTTTACGGCCTATTCTTCCGCCAAGGAACCCGAGCAAATCGTTGAAGCCCTTAATGAATACTTTGAAATCGCCTCCAGGATCATATTAAAATACGAGGGATTTGTTGACAAGTTCATCGGCGATGCGGTCCTGGGCGTGTTTGGTGTGCCGGTTTTTTCTGAAGACCATACCGAACGGGCGGTCAAGGCCTGCCTTGAAATGCAGAAAGACTTTAAGGCGGCTTCCGTAGGCGGCAACCGCCTGCTGCTCTCCATCGGCCTGAGCGTCAATGCCGGAATGGTGGTATCGGGCAATATCGGCTCCCAGATTAAAATGGAATATACGGTTATCGGCGATACGGTCAATGTCGCATCGCGGATGAACGCATTTGCCGCCGCCGGTGAAGTAATTATCGGAAAATCCATCTATGACAAGCTGAAAGACCGGCTTGACGTCATCCCTTTACCCCCGCAACGCGTGAAGGGAAAAACCGAAAAGATCGAAACCTATAAGGTGTTGGCTATTCGTGATTAAACCTGCAAGCGGACAATTACCATGAAAAGACTGGCCCCAATCTGTATCATCTTATGCCTGTGTCTTATTTCCTGCGCAACGCCGAATCCCGTGGGCGATGCGTTTCGCAACATGATGCTCAGGGTCATGCCGGGATCGAGCATTAAAGCCGATGATTTTCTCGTGGTGAGACCCGGATGGGGCGATTCCTTTGAATCCCTTGCAAAAAAGTATCTTCATGATCCGGACAAGGGCTGGCTGATTTCAAAATTCAACCGGACCGAAAAGATCATACCGGGCATACGGCTGATCATTCCCCTGACCCCCCTCTATCCGGGCGGATTAACGACGCAGGGATATCAGACCGTCCCCATACTTGTCTACCACCGCTTTTCCACACACAAAGGCGATAGAACCACCGTAACGGAAAAAAATTTCAACGATCAAATGGAATTTTTAAAGGAAAACGGATATCGTACCATTACCCTGGACCAACTCCTTGATTTCATGGAATTTAAAAGCAGTTTGCCGGAAAAATCCGTTGTCATAACCATTGATGACGGCTGGAAATCAACCTATGATATCGCGTATCCGATCCTTAAAAAATACCATTTTAAGGCAACTTTGTTTGTTTATACCGATTTTGTGGGGGGCGGCAAGGCCTTGGACTGGGGCCGGATAAAAGAACTTGCCGAAAATGGATTTGATATTCAAAACCACACCAAAACGCATCGCAATATGGCAACGCCCAAAAAAGGGGAGGACATTAAAGCCTATTTCAATGCGATCACAGGGGAAATTACACAGGCCGAAGAAACAATCTACCGAAAAACCGGTAAAAAATGCAAATACCTGGCGTATCCTTACGGAAAAACAAACCACCTGGTTATTGCCGCACTTAAAAAGTTAGGCTACCGAGGCGCGGTCAGCGTGAGTCGCGGCACAACGCCATTTTACCATGACAAATACACCCTTCGGCGCTCCGCAATATATGGAGATTACAATATCAAAAACTTTTCCGACAACCTGTCCTCTTTCACCCGGATGACCCTGAAATGAATCGAATACGCTTTTTCCAACTTTTTTTATTTCTGCTGGCCCTGACCATGACCGGATGCGCTGGGCTCAAGCCGGCCGTGAAGGGAATGAAACTGCCGTCCGCCATCAGCCTGGCCGAAACTTATCGCGCCCGGGCTGTGGAGGCGGAGGCGGGAAAGGAATGGGCGCAGGCGCTTTACTATTATAAAATTATGCAAAAGATCAATCCGGAGGCTACGGATATACTTCAAAAAATTACAGCGCTTCAGACAAAAATCGACAGGGAATCAGACCTCCATTTTAAACGCGGCCTTTCCTTTTACAGACGTTCCGCCCGTGATCACGCCCGAAAGGAATTTTTAACTGCATTGCGCATCAATCCATCCCATAAAGGAGCAAAAGAATACCTGCTCAAAAAAATGGGCGTCAAAACCGGCCGGATATATTATGCCATAGGCAAAAAAACCCTGGCCGCCGTTGCGGCGGAAATGTATAATGATCCGAAAAAAAACTACATTATCGCATACTTTAACAACCTGAAAACAAATGCCACAGTGCCGGATGGCGCCCGGCTGATCATCCCCGACCTTGTCCGCACCGCGCCGGAAAATAAAATTCCCGATCTTGCCCGCACCGTGCCCGAAAATACGATTCCCGATACCGCCTATGAAAATTCAACTCTGGATGAAACTGCCTTTAACCTCGATTCACAACTTGAAAAAGCGCGGCAGCTTCTAAACAAAAAGGACTATGACAAGGCCTTGACAATGTCAAAGGACATCCTGGAAGTTGATCCCACCAATGCCGACGCCATTAAGATGGAAAATGAATCTTATTACCGGATGGGCAAAAAACTCGAGAAAAAAAGACAATATGCCGAGGCGCTCGCAATGATCTTAAATGTGGACACCGATTATAAGGATACGGCAAAATCCATTGCCTCGCTGAAAAAACAAATTCAAAAAGAGGCTGAAACCCACTATCGAAGAGGTGTGAGATGTTTTGTCAACCAAGACCTTGTGCATGCCATTTCCGAATGGAAAAAAACCCTTTCGCTCGACCCGGACCATAAAAAAGCGCAAAAGGACATGCTAAAGGCCGAAACCCTCCTCGAAAAACTGAAAAATATTCACTAGGGGTCAGACCTTCTGTCACTACCCAAACAATCACGTATATAAAAATGACGGCGAATTCCGCGATCTTTAATTATATGGAACATGGAACAATAAAAGGAGGGCGGCATGTTATTGACGAACATCGAGGAAATTCCGGGGAAAACCATTGTGGAACATTACGGGCTGGTAACCGGCAGTACGGTAAGGGCAAAGCATGTGGGCCGGGACATCATGGCCAGCTTGAAAAATCTGGTGGGCGGGGAATTAAAAGGGTATACCGAACTGCTCGAAGATTCCCGGAAGCAGGCCAGGGAGCGGATGATTGCCCAGGCGCGGGAGCTGGGGGCCAATGCGGTCGTAAATATCCGGTTTGACACCTCTTCCGTTGCCCAGGGTGCCAGCGAACTTTATGTTTACGGCACTGCCGTGCGCGTAGAATAGGAGCCGCCATGGATGCATATTTTTCAATTTTTATGAATATCGGCCTTCCCCTGCTTATTATAATCATTGCGGTCTTTACAGGCTCCATCCTTGAAAAACGTCACTTTCAATCCATTGAAAAGCGCGAGAAGGAGATGTCCGGCATTCCGGTCTTGAACGGCAAGAAATATCCCGGGGAGCGGCCGGTTGAAAAAGCGGAGCTTGTGAGCGGTTCGGTGGTGATCTCCATCGACTATTTCAAAAAATTCCTTGCCGGCCTGCGGCAGATTTTCGGCGGAGAGATTAAATCCTACGTCAGCCTGGTGGACCGTGGCCGAAGGGAGGCCATCCTGCGAATGAAGGAAAAATGCAGGGATGCAGACCTTATCGTGAATTTCAGGATCAAAACGAGCAGTATTTCAAAGGGAAGAAAAAACAAAATCGGCTCTGTTGAAGTTTATGCCTACGGGACGGCCATCAAGTTTAAATAATGAAAATTATCAATAAACAACTCAGGGAGACTGCGGACATCAATGCATCCCGGGGGTCCGCTCTGGGTGAATTCTTGAAGCTGGTGATCTCCGCCGTCGTCCTTCTGGTGGCGCTCTTTTTTATCACCGGTTTTTTAGTGGATACTATTGTCACAAGGATTTCCTTTGAAACCGAGGCCCGCCTGTTCAAGGCCCTTCCCCTTCCGGCGGCAACGCCGCAAAGCGCCGGTTTATCTGATTATGACAGCCGCATGAAAAAAATCCGCAAGATACTTGATACCCTTAAAAAGAATGACATTGTACCCCCGCTCCCTTTCCACCTGGTTCTCATCACCCAAAAAGATCCCAATGCCTTTGCCTTCCCCGGCGGCTCAATCGGAATCACCACCGGACTGCTTGATGTACTCACGGATGACATTGCAATCGCCTTTGTCCTCGGGCATGAACTCGGGCATTTTAAAAACCGGGACCACCTGAGGGGCATGGGCCGGGCCATTGGTTTTTCAGTCCTGACTGCGGCAATTTTCGGCTCCAGCATCGGGGCGGATTCCTTTGGCGGGATCCTTAAGATGGTGATTCAACGACGCTACTCACAGGAATGCGAGAAAAAAGCCGACCGGTTCGGGCTGAAGCTGGTGCACTCCGTATACGGCACAGTCAACGGGACACAGCGCCTGTTTGAAATCCTCAGAGACCGGAACAAAATCCGCCGATGGGCCTACATGCTTGCCACCCATCCATCCCCCGAGGAACGGATACGGGACATGGAAGTGTATGCCAAAAAATTGGCGGAACCGTGATTTTGGATTGAATTATGAATATAACACTCATAGAACCCTTTTTCACCGGTTCGCATGCGGCCTGGGCCACGGAATACGCCCGGCACAGCGAGCACAATATTGATATTCTGAGCCTGAGCGGAAACTATTGGAAATGGCGCATGCACGGAGGCGCTGTTACTCTGGCACGAAAATTTTCAGCATCCGGCGCACGCCCGGACCTGCTGCTTGTCACGGACATGCTCGACCTGACCACATTTCTGGCATTAACTCGTCACGAAACCGCCCGTCTTCCTGTCGCGATCTATTTTCACGAAAACCAGATCTGCTATCCCTGGTCGCCGAAGGATCGGGATATTCTTCAGAAACGCGATCACCATTATGGGTTCATCAATTACAGCTCTGCGCTGGCAGCGGACCTCGTCGTGTTCAACTCGGCGTATCATCGCACGGCGTTTTTAAACGAATTGCCCCGTTTTTTGAAACAATTTCCCGGTCCCCATGAGTTAGACACGGTGGCCGCTATCCGGGCCAGGAGTCGTGTCCTGCATCTCGGGGTAGACCTGCAAAAATTTGATCTGCCTGCAATTTCGCACCCGCAAAAAGAGAAGGCTGATCGGGCGCCGCTCATTGTCTGGAATCATCGATGGGAATATGATAAAAATCCCGAGGAGTTTTTCCAGGCCCTCTTTGCGCTGCATGAGCGCGGCATGGATTTTCGTGTGGCGATTCTTGGGGAGAGTTTTCGCGAAAATTATCCCATTTTCAAAACAGCTCGCGGGATATTAAAAGACAAGATCGTGCACTGCGGTTATGTAGAAGATTTTGCGCACTATGCACACTGGCTTTATCGCGCCGACATCATCCCGGTAACATCAAACCAGGAATTTTTCGGAGCAAGCCTTGTTGGCGCCCTGTATTGCGGCTGCTACCCCTTGCTGCCAAGGCGTCTTACCTATCCCGAGCTTGTTTCCCATGAGACGTATCCCGACATCTTTTACACGGACTTTCAGGAACTCGTTGAAAAACTCGCGAAAGCTCTGCAGTCGATCGAGACGATCCGGAGGCAGAGTTTCCGCCATTGTATTGAACAATACGCCTGGCAGCATATGGCGCCTGAGTATGATGCCGTTTTTGGCGATATGGTGCGAGAAACTGGTGTCACATCTTGATTTGAGACTTTATGCGGCGAATCAATTTTTTCAAAGTTTTATCTTCAGGCAATTGTTTCCTGATAGACGATATGGTTCTGCTGACCGAAGAATAGGTCACATTAAACAGGTTGCCGATGTCTCCGTTTGTATATACGCCAAGTTCCCAGAAAAAATACATCAATACATCCCTGTTGGCCTTGGCGGCTCCGTACACCCGTCTTGATTCGATGAATTCACCCGGGTCACAGCCAAGCGCTGCGGCGGCTTTATTCAGTAAGATGCGGGGATCTGAAGCGCGGATGAGATCGCGTTGCTGGGGTTGTTCTTTATGGGGCGAATCGGGTAAATGCCTGCTTCTTATTGTTTCAACAAATTCCGGGGTTCCGAAAACAAGTCCATGGCGTAAATCCTCCCAAAAATCATTCTCCTCATGGGAATAATACTGCACTTTTTTTCGGTATGCCTTAATTTTTACTTTTTGCCTGCCGGTAAAAAAAGAAAATATCAATTCGGTGTTCATCCACTCCGGCGGCTTTTTTCCGTACGCATACACAGGATAACTGCTCCAGCGGTAATTTGCCAGGCGTTTCACGATTCCCGCCCGTAACGGGTTTCTATGGATATAACACGACAGGCGCATCAGATATGAATCGTTTTCAATTAAAAAACTGTTAAACCGTCCCTGAAACAGGTGGCCGGTTCTTTCATGGCGGATATTGTATTTGCGGGTGTAATTCGCACCAAACCACTGCATGCTTTTGGACAGATTGGCCCGGTTTGTTTTAAGCAATAAATGATAATGATTTCCCATGAGGACCCAGGCATACACGTCAATTTCAAAACGCACCGCCATTTCACTGATTAAATCGATAAACAACAGCCTGTCCCGATCATCCGTAAAAATATCCTGCTTGGCATTGCCCCGTGCCAATACATGATACAAGGCACCCTCAAATTCTATTCTCCATGCTCTGCTCATGAGTATTTATTATATCGTTTCAATTGAGCTGTCAACTAATAATGCAATTCAAGATGCGACACCATTTTCCGCAAGTTTTATCTTGACACGAAAGCTTTTTTGTCTCATGGTAAAACCACCAGCCAGAAAACCATCATAGGGGAAATCCATGCTTGAAGCATTGAAACCGGTCCGGGTCGAGAGTACAAAAGATGCCTGTATAGCGAGCCTTGAGGCGCTTATCCTTTCGGGAAAGGTAAAAGCGGGCGAAAAGCTTGCGCCCGAACGCGAGCTTGCCCTGCGCCTGGGCGTCAGCCGCCCCGTGGTTCACGAAGCGCTGGTCGATCTTGCGGCAAAGGGGCTTGTTGAAATCATTCCAAGGGTCGGCACCGTTGTAAACGACTACCTTAAAAACGGCTCTCTTTGCCTGCTCATGTCCCTTGTAAACTACCAGAAACAGGATCTTGACCCTAAAATTCTGGACGGGCTTTTAAACATGCGAAAGCTCTTTGAGACCGAAACAGCCCGGCTTGCCGCCGCAAACCGGACAATGGAGCAGCTGGAGGGTTTTTTCAGCGTCATATTCGAAGAATCCCAGACCGAACCCGGTGAGACGGCAAAGATCGTGGCCCTTGATTTCGATCTTCACCTCCGGCTTGCCCTGGCCTCTTCAAACGTGCTCTACACCCTTTTGATGAATTCATTC
This sequence comes from Deltaproteobacteria bacterium, assembly GCA_013151835.1. GTDB lineage: Bacteria > Desulfobacterota > Desulfobacteria > Desulfobacterales > Desulfosalsimonadaceae > JAADHK01. Next base: position 33,320 of record JAADHK010000059.1, on the reverse strand, counting down.
AAACCGGTCTACACCACCCTTTCAGCCGTCTTTTTCTCGGACGAAAACGTGGTTCCGACCGTGTTTGATTTTCACAGAAAACTCGTTTCCGCCATTGCCGATCAAAACGAAGACATTGCCATGGAGGTGATAAAAGACATCCTCGCCCATGGTGAGGATTGGCTCAAGACGCTGCTTAAAACATAACAGAACGACATCATACAACAGGAGGCAGTCATGAGTATCTCCGCCGCACATACATATCCGCCGCAAATAAAAACCCCCGGCAATCTTTCCGAACGCGTTTCCGCGCTCAGGCAGTATTATTTCATGGGAACAAAGCGGAAATGGAACAATGAATTCACCTCCTGGACTACCGGCACGCCCTGGGATGTTCAATTCAACGAGATGACCTACCATATTGTTCCGGAAACCTATCTTCTCCTCCAGACCATGCGGGGGTCCTACCGCCAGGCTGCGAGACCGGTTAAACTTCCGGGCGATTTCTGGTCGAAACCGATTGTTGAGCGCAGGGCATGGTTTATCCGCGAGGTAATGGTAAACAACCTTCCTAAAGAGATACTTCCCGGTGACCTGATCGCAGGCGGACGTTTCAATATCCAGGCGTCCATGTGCTTGACCGAAGAAGAGCAAAAGGAATATGACGCACGCTCCTGCGGGAAAAAAGGGGCGCGCAAGGCCGTGAAATGGTTTCATGATCATGGGTACGGAAATACGGGCGCCACCAGCGGCCACTTGATACCCGGTCATAAGCGCGCCCTTGAACTCGGGTGGAAGGGAATTTCAGCGGACCTCGAAAAACGATACAACAGCCTTTCTTCCATGGAAAAAACAGGTGAAAAGGGCGCTCAGCTCCGAGCCATGATGACCGCAGCCACCCTTCCCAAAGACCTTGCCGCCGGGTATGCGGCTCTTTGCAAAGACCTTGCCGCGCGGGAAAAAAATTCCGATCGTGCGGCGGAGCTTGAGCAGATGACGAAAAACCTCGAAAAGGTACCGTGGGAGCCTGCGAAAACTTTCTGGGAGGCGGTCCAGGCCCTGTGGATAAACCACATGCTGGTCATCTCCGACGAAAATTACCCCGGCCCGGGGGTGTCGTTTGGCCGAATCGACCAGTATCTCCTGCCCTATTGGGAGTATTCGCTCAAAAACGGCATGGATCGGGAATTCGGAAAAGAGATATTAAGGTGCTTCTGGATTCACTGCAACGCGGCCTATGACGCCATGATAAAAAACGGAAAACAGGGGATCACCTCCGGGTTCGGCCAGTTGGTATCCCTTTCCGGGCTTGGGGAAAACGGCCGGGATATGACAAACGACCTTACCTTTGCCATGCTCGAAGTGATAGACGAACTTTCCCCCATACTCGAACCAAAGCCGAACGTGCGGATTCATAAAAATTCGCCCGAAAAACTGCTCGACAAACTCGCAGATATGATTTCAACCAGCCAGGGAGCCCCGTTTCTCATTAATTTCGACGAGCGGTCCATGGCGGGCATGATGCGCGAATCTGCTACGTCCGGACTTTCGCACCTGATAAACAAGTCCAATGTTTTCGATTACGCGCCCGTGGGCTGCCTTGAAAACACCATGGCCGGAAACGACCGGTCCGGAACCGTGGATTGCAATTTAAATCTCTTAAAGGCGGTGGAGCTTGCCCTGACCGGGGGAAAAGACCTTGTCCCGTTCTTTGATACCCTGATCAACAAGACGGAAAAAATCCGGCAGGATGGCCCGTTCACCGGCGATGCCACGCGCTTTAAGACCTTTGAGGAGTTTTTTGACGCCTATGTGCGGCAGACCGGGTATATCATAAAAAAATGCGTGTCCCTGTATGAGAAGACCGAATCAACCCGGGCGGCCTTTCTTCCAACCCCGTATCTATCCTGCCTGGTATCGGGATGCGCCCAAAAGGCAAAAGACATCACCCGGGGCGGGGCCGAGATATCCTTTGTAACCATCGAGGGGGTGACATTCGCCACAACCGTGGATTCTCTTCTTGCCATAAAACACCTTGTGTTTGACGAGAAAAAATGCACTATGGCCGAGCTTATAGAGGCGCTTAAAGCCAACTGGGACGGATGGGAAGTATTGCGCGCACAGGCGATAAACCGGGCGCCCAAGTACGGCCGCGACGACGACGAGGCGGATGCCATGGCAAAACGGGTGATGGACCTCTGGGCCGACGAGACATGGAAACACAAAACCCTGTCGACCGGCAGGCCTTTTCGGCCCGGGATGCTGAGCTGGAACTACTGGGCCGGCGATGGATTTGTCATGGCCGCAAGCGCCGACGGCCGCAAAAAAGGGGAGTTCCTGTCAAACGCCATCTGCCCGTCAAACGGCGCGGACACAAACGGCCCCACGGCAAACGCCAATTCAGCGGGAAAAGCCCTTGGCGGGAAAGCCGCCGACGGCAATGGAGACTGGGAGGATTACATGAACTGCCTTCCCAACGGCGCAAGCCACACCATCACCTTCAACCCGTCGATCATAAAAGACCCCGAGCACAGGGAAAAGTTCAAGGCATATCTCAAGGGCTACGCGCAAAACGGAGGGACCTGTCTCCAGATCAACATGCTCGATCCGGATATGCTCAAAGACGCCCAGAAGCACCCCGCAAACTACAGCAACCTTCTGGTCAGGATCACCGGTTATAACGCTTATTTTACGGCCATTGGAAAGGAGCTGCAAAATGAGGTCATTGCCCGGGTCAGCCATAGTAAATTCTGATGGCGTCGTAGAAAGTTCCATCTACTGCGTTGTAGCGAGTCGCGAAATGCTCGGAATACCATATGTATGCCTCCGCTTTCGCGACACTGCTACGCCTTGTATATGGAACTTTCTACTTAGCCATCATAACAGTATTGACGAACTTTTTACGAGTCCGTAAATTCTAACGACTCCGTAGAAGCCTTGGACCGAGCGTTTCGAAGTATCGCAGCTCCGCAGGTCGGATTAGCGAAGCGTAATCCGATAAAACCTTATGCCCTATGATTATGAAAAATAAAGAAGATACGGCAACAATATTAGAAATAGTACGCATGTCCACGGAAGACGGGCCCGGAATCCGGACCACGGTCTTTTTCAAGGGCTGCCCGCTTTCCTGCGCCTGGTGCCACAACCCGGAGTCAATTTCCGTGCGCCCCCAGGTCGTGTGGGTGGAAACCCGCTGTATCGGTTGCCGCACCTGCGAGGATGTCTGCGACAACTCGGCCATTTCCCATACCCCGGACGGAATCGAGATCAACCGGGAAAAATGTGTTGCGTGCGGAGATTGCGCGACCGAATGCCCCACTACCGCCCTGGAAATTTTCGGAAAAAAATGGGGGGTCGAAGAGCTTGCGGTCGAGGTATTAAAGGACAGGGCCTATTTCTCGAATTCCGGCGGTGTTACCGTCTCGGGCGGGGAGCCGACCATACAGGCCGGTTTTACGGCGGCATTTCTGGCACGCCTCAGAAAAGAGGGAATACACACGGCCCTTGATACCTGCGGGCTTACCACAAAAAACGCCTTGGAAAAAATCCTGCCCCATGCCGCAATGGTGATGTTTGACTTAAAAATTATGGACCCGGACGATCATAAAAAGTTCTGCGGGCAAGACAACAAAGCGATACTTGAAAACGCGCGTTTTGTCGCCGATTATATCCGCAGCCATATCTATCCAAAGGAATTATGGATACGGACCCCCCTGATACCGAACGCCACAGCCAGTGAAAAAAACATCTCCGCCATCGGCGGATTTATCGCCGACAACCTTTCAGGCGTGGTGACCCGCTGGGATTTGTGCGCGTTTAACAATCTCTGTAGGGATAAATACAGGCGGCTCGGCATTGACTGGATGTTTACGAACACGGAACTCATGACGGCCGAGGAGCTGGACTGCCTTGGAAAAGCCGCCGAAAACTCCGGGGTCGATCCCAAAATCGTACTCACGTCCGGCTCAACCCGGCTTGATGAAAACACTGAAGACAAAGAGCCGGCACAGAGCACGGGCGGCAATATCCGCCTGTGCTGCTCAACCGGGCCGCAATTAGATTGAAAGGAGAACAGCCATGAATTATCCCCTTCGCGCATTTGACGAATCATCCATTTCCGCATTCATGCCGGTCGAAAAGATCGGGCTGGTGGCGTCGGTAAACCCGGACGGTCTTCCGCATGTCACCCTCATTACCTCCATCAGGGCGTCCGGACCGTCAACCGTGACGCTTGGCGAGTTCTGCAAGGGGACGAGCAAGACCAATATCGCCAAAAATCCCAAAACCGCCTTTCTCATCATGACCATGGACCGCCGTTTGTGGCGGGGCCATGCCGTATGGACCCATTTGAAGGAAGAGGGGCCTGAATTCGAATCCTACAACGACCTGCCCATGTTCAGGTACAACGCCTACTTCGGCATCAACACCGTACACTATCTTGATCTGGTTGACGCAGCGGGCCCGGCTGGTCTCCCCCTGCCGTCAATCATCGCGGCAAGCCTTGCGACCCTTGTAAATGCAAAGGGAGCGGCCACACATAAATCGGATAAAGCCGGTAACCAGGAGCGGATTCTCTCCTTTTTCGGGGAAAAACTCATAAACACCCTCGGATGCCTCAAGTTCCTGGCCTATATAAAGGACGACGGATTTCCCGAAATCATCCCCATTCTCCAGTGCAGGGCCGCAGGCAGCAGCCGCCTGGTTTTTTCCTTTCTTGCTTACGGCGCGGAACTCAAAAAAGTCCCGGCAGGCGCAACGGTCGCGGTCTTTTCCGTCACCATGCAGATGGAAGACGTCCTTGTCCGGGGTCGTTTTTCGGGTATTTCGAACAACCCGATCCTTCCGTCCGCATACGTGGACATTGACTGGGTCTACAATTCAATGCCCCCGGGTCACGGCCAGATCTGGCCCCCGGTCCCCCTTTCGCCGGTGCGGGAATGGGACGACTTTTTCCAGGGCGCGGCTTGATATTGGGGCACTTCAGCGGGGTTGCCGCACTCATCACTCTTAACTCACAATACAACTTTCCGTATCTATGCGGGCGGGGTATGCGGGGTACAACTAAATAGTTTTTTGGCGGGGTATACATCGACGGGGTGCGAGGACTACTCTAAACTCACAACATTTCTAAACTCGCAACATAACGTCCCGTAATTTTCACGACAATGATTTTCACCCTTAACCATTCACTCTTCTATTTGTCCAATTTTTTATGCAAAAAACTGGACAAATAGGAAGGGGCTTAACAAGGCCGTCTTCATGAAAGATGCTGAATGCATAAAGAATATCATTGACCGCTTTCCAAAAGGCCATGTTTTCACCTATGCAGACTTTACTAAAAAGGTGAAAAGTGAGGAGGCGTTGGCAAAGGCCCTGAATCGGTTGGCCGCTGCCGGCAAGATCGTAAAACTTTCCAAGGGTAAATTTTATAAACCGGAACAGTCACCCTTTGGAGAGTTGCCGCCAGACCGGTATCAGGTGGTGAAAGATCTTTTGGAACGTGACGGCAAGGTGACGGGCTATCTTACAGGGCTCAGCATATACAACACGCTTGGCCTCACCACCCAGGTCGGCAGTGTTATCCAGATTGGACGGAATGAAGTGCGATCATCCTTTGCGCGGGGGCGGTACACTATATCTTTTGTGAAACAGAAGAACAGCATCACCAGAGAAAACATCCCTCTTCTCCAGATCCTCGACAGCCTGCGTTTTATAAAAAAGATCCCCGATTCTTCCATCGGCAACAGTTGTAAAACCTTACAAAACCTTATCTCGAAGCTCCCGGAAAAAAAACAGGGAAAAATCGTCAAGCTGGCCATGAAGTACCAGCCCGCAACCCGTGCACTGCTGGGGGCAATACTCTGCGACATTAACAGAGAAGAGGTTACAGAGAAATTGAGGAAATCACTCAACCCCTTGACCACATACACAATCCCCGGTGTGCCTGATGCCCTTTTTTCTGCCTCCAGGTGGAGTATAAAATGAGACTGCATGAGGATAAGACGCTTTTTCGCCAAGCAGTGACTGCCACTGCGGAGCAGTTGCATATCCCGGAAATCTTTATTGAAAAGGATTACCGGGTCACCTGTGCACTGCATGCCATCTTTCACGACCCGATTGGTGGAGAGACGGTTTTTAAAGGTGGGACTGCACTTTCTAAATGTTTTGGGCTGATTGAACGCTTTTCAGAAGACATTGACCTGGTGGTCAAACGTCGTGGCGGAGAAACAGACAACCAGCTGAAAAGAAAAATCAAACGGATCGGTCAGGTTGTCACACCCGTACTTCCGGAGATTGAGGTTGAAGGATTAACCCGGAAGATGGGAATGAACAGAAAGACGGCGCACAACTATCCCCAAGTGTTTGACGGCAGGTTCGGGCAGGTCAGGGATGTGATCGTGGTTGAGGCGACATGGTATGGATATTATGAGCCGTATGTCGAGCAGTCTCTGTCTGCATATATTCACGACATGATGGTGGAGCAGGAGCAGCAAGAGATGATAGAGGAGTTCGGCCTGCAACCCTTTCAGGTCAATGTGCTCCATGTCAACCGAACCTTGTGCGAGAAGATCATGGGCCTGGTGCGCTTTTCTTACAGTGAAACCCCCATGGATGACCTTCGTATGAAGATCCGCCATGTCTATGATCTCCATAAAATGCTGGAGGATCAAGGGCTCAGCAATTTCTTCGACTCTGATGATTTTGCTGCGTTCATCCTCAAGGTTGCCGAGGATGATGTTCAGAGTTTCAGGAATAACAATGAATGGCTAACACATCATCCAGCTGATGCCTTGCTGTTTCGTGATGTTGAGGGTTGCTGGAGTGGATTGAAAGCAACATACACTGGTGAGTTCAGGGGGCTGGTTTATGGGGAGTTGCCGAAGGAGCAGCAGATTGTTGCAACACTCATTCGCATTCAAGAGAGATTGCGGCGGCTTGAATGGAATATTAGTGAATGATGAAGGCTGAGTGCTGAATTATAAAGTGAAGATAACGGAGAGGGCATTTGCTTTTGCCGTTCGAATTATTCATCTGTGCAAATTTCTGGAAGGAAAAAATCGCGTCTCCCGAACTTTGGCAAACCAATTGTTACGTTCCGGCACATCGATCGGGGCAAATATTTAAGAAGCCCGGGCAGGGCAGAGCAAGGCGGATTTTATCGCCAAAATGTCAATTGCCCGGAAGGAAGCAAGGGAAACACATTACTGGCTGCGATTGCTGGCCGATTCAGATATTGCCTACGAGTCCAGACTGTCTGAGATTGTGCAGGAGTCTGACGAACTGGTTCGCATTCTGACCAGCATTGTCAAATCCGCCCAGACAAGAAAGCCGGAAGGATGAAGCCAAAAGCATTGTGGACCATTAAGAATGGACGGCATACGAAAGCGTTCGGCAGATATCGGAGTGAAGTAATCCCCCGTCTGAAAAAACGTTTTCTCGCATGGGTTGAGGCCCCAAATAAATAGGGATGATGTTGCTTTTTCAATGCAAACGATGAATAAATAGAATATACGTTCCTGGTTATGCTTCAGGCGTAATGCATCAATCTGCTGCTCCCGGGAACAGGAGAAACAGCCAATGCCTGCTGACCCAACCCTGGCGCGAGAAAAAAATTTATCTGAAGATCAAGCGGTAAAAAGCGCACAGTCACTGCGTAGGAAGCGTTTTGGCCTGGCTTTGGCAACATACGCGATCGTTATCCTGGCAACGTTCCTGATAACCAGGTTGGGGCTTGGCAGGATGAACGAAATGCAATGGACAGCCTTCATCGGGCTTGGCCTTCTCGGCAATATCACATTTTTCGGCCTGTTTTACACAAACACAAACCTCCGCTTTTCAGATCCGTCCTTAACCCGCGAACAAATAGTCTATTCCTCCTTTTGGGGTATGGTATCGCTGTACTTATTGCCCGGGGCACGCCCCATTGTCCTGATGTTCTACCTGCCTGCTTTCAGCTTTGGCATGCTGCGCCTGACACGCCGACAATATTTGAAGTTAACGGCCATCGTGATGGGATTATATGCATCAATTCTGGCCCTGGAGTACTGGCAAAGCCGCCCGGGATTCAGTATTCAATATGAACTGTTCCTGTTTATTCTCTTCAGTATTTTACTTACGTGGTTTGCCTTCTTCGGCGGGTTTGTATCAAATCTCAGGCGGAGCCTGGGGCAACAGCACAAGAAGCTTTGGAAGGCAAGTGAGGAGATCAAATCAGAAAACAAAAAACGCAAACAGGCGCAGATTGAAAAAGACAGCTTAATTGTTGAGCTTACAGACGCATTGCAAAAAGTGAAAACTTTGACTGGCTTATTACCTATTTGCGCGTCGTGTAAAAAAATCCGCGACGACCAGGGATATTGGAAACAAATTGAATCCTACATCTGTGACCATTCCGAGGCAGAGTTCAGCCACGGCATTTGCCCGGATTGTGCGAATAAACTTTATCCTGATTTCTACAAAAAAAAGACCTGAAAGGAAATCCATGATGCCCGCCAATTCAAAATATATTAAATGCTTAATTGCAATCCTTTTCGTGGTTTCGGGAGGCTCCGGCTGCGGTGTGATTGGAGATAAAAGCGCCATGCCGCCGGACCGTGTCATGGTCGACAGACAAAATCATCAGGCGCTGATGGATTTTGAGGCAGCCGTTCAGGATGCAGGAGTGGCGGATATCCAGGATGCAAGGATAGACGGATATCCGTATTTCCGTTTAAACCGGTTCCTGCAATCCTTAAAAACCGATCTTACAAGTGCAAAAAAACGATCAGCCTGGATGGACAGGGTCCATGAACTCGGCGCCCGGGGCATGCTCATGGAAATGGACAACCTCCCGGACAAATCATTTCATACGCTTTTTTCAGGACAAACAAGAAATGAAGCGGCTGCTACGATTATTCAGCGCTCGGCATCCATTAAAAACAGGATATTAAAAAATAGCGGGAAATTAAATGCAATCATAGAAAAAGCCGGTGTACCGAGTGATTATCAGACGTACGCGCGGGTTATCGGCGGCTACCCCCTGTCCCGGTGGTTTATTCTCATGGGCCTTAAGGACCTTCAGAAGGAATCTAAAGAAAATTTTCAGAAGGCGGGCACTCTGATTGACCCGCGTGGGAACTGGTACTGTCCGGAAGGTCCGCAGCCGGAATTTTCGCAACCCGCACGAAAAGCAATCCTTTTGCGTGCAGTGAAAAAAAGCGCACTTGGTATTCCCGAGCCCGGACCGGACGATCTCAGACTTTTTTTTGATTATTTTGCACCGGCCTGGCATGTGTTTCCGATGTCGGGAAGTGACCGGATCGGCCGCCCCTTTTGGGCTTCTTCCCGCAAAATCCAAATTAATGTCAGCGACCCGGTTGTGTATCGATTTCATTCCTTTACACGGATGAACCAGGACATATTTCTTCAATTAAATTATGTGGTGTGGTTTCCGGAGCGCCCGTCCGACGGTTTTTTTGATATATACAGCGGCCATATTGACGGACTTATCTGGCGGGTCACGCTTGATATGGACGGCAGGGTTCTATTATATGACAGTGTTCATCCATGCGGCTGCTATCACAAGTATTATAAGGTATCAAAGCGTCTCTCTCCTCTTTTGCACCCGCCAACTGCGGAGCCGCCGCTGATTTTCGACACCAACATCCCGGATGGCGAAACGGCACGTGTAATGATCCATCTAACCGGAAAAGAACACTTTGTGACCGGGCTTTCTCCGGCGGCAGATGCCCGTGCGAATGTAGAACCAGTTCCAAATAAGCCGTTCGACACCTTGCGCCATCTGCCTTTAAGCAACGGTTTTAAAAGCATGTTTGACACTAACGGGCTGGTGCCCGGAACCCAGCGGAAGGAACGCTTTCTAGTCTGGTCTTCAGGTGTTTTATCTCCCGGCGCCATGCGTCAGCCGGGGCACCACGCCATGGCCCTGGTCGGCAAATTATATTTTGACGAGCCGAGGTTGCTTGAAAAGGCATTCGAAATCAAATGACTACCATTTCGTCAACCCTTCCTGTGACGATTATCCTGTTGCAAAAACTGAAAAATTTGAATATCTCTACAGGAACAATTTTTGCAAAAATAGGTAATCTGAAAAACAACGGACTCGCATAAAAATAATTCTCAGCCAAAATAAAAGAACCGGCCCATGAACAGAAACCATATCGAAGACAGAGACCAGGAACTTGTAAATAAGTTCAGAACTGTTGTCAAAGGCAAGGAAGAGGGGAAAAAAAGGAAAAAGGCCAGGTTAATATGGCTGTCCGCAGTCATCCTGACGTGTTGCGCAGCCCTGGTGTTAATTGTCCTGCGCCCTTCCACGTCACGGCGTGGAGCCACCCCGGCCACGGCAGCTAAAACAGGTATCCGCCTCACGGAGGTTACATATTCCGCCATAAAAGGAAAAAAGGTTGATACCGCAGAAAACACGGTGTCACGGCCTGCTGTTAAAGCCGTTAAACCGCCCGCGCCCGGGCATGAAAAACCGCTGCCCGAAACCCATGAAACTTTGGGCGTCAAAGCCCCTGTTGCAAAAGCTCCGGCCGAACCGATAAAAACCGCGCCTAAGAAACTCCCTGCAAAGGTCGCAGCCCCGGCAGAACCACGGGAAAAAGAAGCAAAATCCGTACGGATCGCAAAGATCGTATCCTGCAAAGGGATTTCAAATAAAAATTTTGTATCCCCTAAAGACGTCTTTTCCATGTCAATGGATAAAAAGCCGGTTATATGGATGGAAGTTTATTCCCCAAAAAAAGAACTGCCATACACACTAAAACACGTCTATTACGTGAACGGCAAAAAATATTTCGCGGTGCCGCTCAAAATCAGGTATCCGAGGATGAGGACATGGAGCCGGATAACGCTCAGACACGATTTTCAGGTGGGGAAATGGAGGGTCGACGTTGTTGACGGCAAAGGCAATATCCTTGCAACAAAGCGATTTACCGTCACGCCATAGTAAACAGCCGATGCAATTACCTCAATAAGTTACGGTAATACACCTTTCCTTTCAGTAATCGCGGGAAAACAACTATGATAGATTCTCCGGTTTTTCTTGTGGGCGCCGAAAGGTCGGGCACAACGCTGTTACGGCTTATGCTTGACCATCATCCTCGGATTGCCTTTCATCACGAATTTGAATTTGCCGTTGACATGCTTCAAGAAACCGGCGATGGCCATATAATATACCCGGACCTCAGGGACTATTACAATTACCTTAATTTAAATCGCATATTCCTTGATTCTAATTTCAAAATCAACAGGGGTCTGCCATATGATGAATTAATCAATGATTTTCTGCTGCAAAAACAATCCCGCAGCGGAAAACCTTTTGTCGGCGCAACAGTTCACCGTAATTTTCACTACCTTAATCTTATCTGGCCAAAGGCCAAATTCATCCATATAGTTCGGGATGGAAGAGACGTTGCTTTATCGACCGTTAAAATGGGATGGGCCGGCAATATGTACACAGGGGCCAAAAGATGGCTTAATGCGGAAAAAACATGGGACCAGCTGAGCGCCCAACTGCCCGGAAAACAACAATTGACTGTTTTTTTTGAGGATTTAATTGAGAATCCAACGGAAATTTTAAGCAAGATATGCCAATTTATTGGAGTTCCATTTGAGGAAAGAATGTTTAACTATATTAAGCACTCCACCTATTCCAGCCCGGACACGCAAGCAATAAACAAATGGAAAAAACTAAAGCCTTTTGATATCCGGATATGTGAGAGTCAAATCGCCTTTTTTCTAACAAAAAAAGGATATTCACTCAGTGGATTACCAAAATTGGAAATCACAAGATATTTAATGTATCTTATGGCCGTTCAAGACCGAATATTTAAAATCAAGTTCCGAATCAAACGATATTCATTCAAATTGTGGTTTCTAAATGTTTTTTCCCGATGGTTTCATTATAAGGCCGGTGTTGAAAGAATAAAGTACATCATGAACAGGATTGACAGAGAACACTTGAAATAAAAATTGACTCCACTTTTTACAGCACATTTTTTCGTATCATAAATTAAAACCTTTCATGCCAACCGCTCCCAATTGAACTCAGGAATTTGATGATTCCTCACGGCTCAAAAAAATCTATTACCTCATTATACCAAAGCAAAAACAATGGCGCTGTTCACAATGATTTCCAGCGGGATGTTTATTGCCTGTTTGGCTTTCCCGTTGATAATCTGTCGCTGAAATCCACTGAAAATTTACTTAAAAACAATGTCTCCGCATGCCAACAAATTGTTCTGTCTACCGTTAATGTAAACTGGATTGTAACATCATTAAAAAGCCCGGAGTTCCGGGCCGCCGTCTTAAACAGCGATATCTGCATCTTAGATGGCATGCCCCTGCTTATTCTTTCACATTGCTTAGGCCTGCCGATGAGGGAAGTTGTTTCAGGATCATCTCTTTGTGAACATTTGCTTCAAAAAGGTGATGCGCAAAATCCGCTTTCGATTTTTTTATTCGGCGGAAATAGCGATACCGCTGAAAATGCCTTTATAAAAATCAATTCATCTGCCAAAGGCTTGAAAGCGGTTGGTCATTGTAATCCGGGATTTGGTTCAATCAAAACAATGAGTGAAAACTCTTTTATCCAAAGGATTAATTCTTCGTCCCCGGATATTTTACTTGTCGCTTTAGGAGCGCATAAGGGAGTTTTATGGATTGAAAGAAATCGGAATAAACTCAATAGTCATATTATCAGTCACCTTGGCGCGACCATTGATTTTCTTGCAGGGACTGTAAAACGTGCGCCTCTGTTTTTTCAGAAAACGGCACTCGAGTGGCTCTGGCGAATTGCAAAAGAGCCTTCATTGTTTCGACGATATCTCGATGATGGCCTGTTTTTATTTGGCGAATTAATCTCTCGTTTCTTATTTTTCTTCAAATACATCCGGTTAAAAAAAAGGTACGGACAAAAAGCGGGAAAGCCTATTATTCTTATGTCCGAAAACCATGACTGGATCACCCTGAAATTTGGAGAACACTTTAATTTTCCTCAAAAAGCGTTTGTACAGCAAACTTTTTATGAAGTCGCTTTAAAAAAGAAAAACATTGTGCTGGATTTTGATAAAACTGAATTTGTTGACTCAGCTTTCCTGGCTTACCTGCTGTTGCTTTTAAAACATCAAAATCGGAACAACAGAGTTGTTAAAGTTTATAATATAAGAAATAATCTTCAAAAAATTTTCTGCTTCAATTTTGTTACACACAGTTTAAACTCGTTGGATATTTCAATTGATTTCAATTGATAACATTTTAAACTACATATAGTCTTACTTATGGCAGCAAACATTGTCGCAACCGTATACATACATATCGCTCTGGCTGTTGGTACTGCATACTCCTTTTTCATATTTAAAAAACAGGAAGTTATTCACTGCTTCATCATCTGGTCTCTGATTACCGCAACCGCATTTTTAAGCGGTCAAATCTGGGCGCTGGTCTTTATCCTGGCCATGGGCGCTCTATATTTATTAAGAAATCAACGCCAGCAAATCCTTCCCTATTATTTTATGGCGTTACCGGTGTTGCCATTAAATATTTTTTACCGGATACCCTCGCCTTTTCCGGGCACAAATGAGCTCTTAACCTTCAATTACTATCGATTGATTTCATTGTTTATTATTACCCCGATATTTCTTCGGTTTATTTCCCATTGTTACTTTTCAAAATTTTTCAATTCTAAAAAAATCAGGTTGATTGATTCACCCGTTGACCTTCTGGTCCTGTTATATTCGTTTCTCATGTATATCCTTTGTTTCAGGGATTTCCCCTCCCTGACGGCAGCCATCAAAAACATAATTTATATTTCTTTAATGATTCCTTTCCCATACTATGTTATCAGCAGATATGTTCTGTCATTTAAACACTTTATAAAAATATTTCTTGCTGTCACATGTACGGCTGTTTTCCTTTCATTTATAGTACTTTTAGAGACTGTTATCGATTGGGACTTTTATAATATACTGCACCAGTATCTTGGTATCGAAGCAAGCCGGTTTGTTTTCCTCAAGCTGTATCGAAGTGGATTTCTCAGGATAGAGGGCACAATGGGACAACCCATCGCTTTCGGATACTTCATGGTTCTGAACATCGGCATTCTGTTGTTTTTAAAAAAACTGCTCATTATTAAAAATATTCCGGGCTATGCGACCTTGATTCTCTTTATAACCGCCCTTTTTCTGACCGGCTCCCGGGGGCCGTGGTTATGCTGTATTGTTATGATACTCCTGTTTTGGGGTTTACCGAAAATCAACCTCAATATTATCGGCATCTACCTGTTTTCAGGCATTCTGGCTATTGGGGGCATTCTGGCTGTTGGAAAAAACTTTTTCATATCATTGGATCCATACGGCACATTCAGCTACAGGATCGCTTTAATACAGAATTCACTGATGGAAATACAAAAAAATTTATGGTTTGGTTCGGCCGACTATTTTTCCTCAGTTGAGCTCGAAGAGATGAGGCAGGGACAGGGAATCATCGATATTGTGAATTCGTATTTGCAGGTTGCCCTGCACAGCGGCGTTATCGGTCTCTTTCTTTTTGCGCTGATATTTATTATACTTATTTTTCAAATTTTTAAATGTGTTAAAAGAATTTCCCGAAAAAACAGTCCCGAGTGTTTTTATCTGGGTATTCTCATGGTCGGCACCCTGATTGCAAGCATGCTTTTGATCGGAACCGTCAGCCTGTTACCCTATATTAAATTATATTGCTGGTCTTTTATCGCTCTCGGAAGCGCCTATGTTCGATTCATTCATGCCGCCGAAAAAGAGGCTGTTGTTGACTGCAGGATATAAAAAAATAAAAACAGCCTATTTAATTAACCAGTATCCCCTGGTGAGCCATACTTTTATTCGTCGGGAAATACGGGCATTAGAACAGCTGGGAGTTAAAGTCCATAGAATCTCCATCCGCTCGACAATTGACAAAATCATTGACGAAGACGATAGAAAAGAATTTGCTAAAACTTCGATTCTTCTGGATATCCATCCATTTATATTAATATCTCTTGTTATGCGTGTCTTTTTGTCAAACCCGCTTTTGTTTTTAAAGGTCGTAAAAAAAACATTTTACCTGGGTGCAAAAAGCAAGGCCGGTGTTCTGAAACATTTTATATATTTAATTGAAGCGTGCGCCTTAAAAATCATACTGAAAAAATCAAACACACGCCATCTCCACGCACATTTTGGCACCAATCCGGCAATGGTCGCCCTTCTGTGCCGGGCCATAGGCGGCCCGCCTTTCAGCTTTACCGTCCATGGGCCTGAAGAATTTGACAATCCCAATGGGCTGTTATTAAAAGAAAAAATCCGAGACGCAAAGTTTGTGATTGCCGTGAGCAATTACTGCCGCAGTCAATTGATGCGCCATTGCCATGTTAGGGAATGGTCAAAGATACATGTCGTCCACTGCACGGTGGATAACGCTTTTATAGACAATGTGCCGGTACCTTTACCGGATAAACCACGGTTGATATGCGTTGGAAGACTCTGCGAGCAAAAAGGGCAGCTTCTTCTTGTCGAAGCCCTTAATGAATTGAAAAAACAGGCGATTAATTTTGAAATGATTTTTGCCGGCGATGGTGACATGAGAAATCAAATTGAGCTGAAAATTAATGAGCTTAAGCTTAATGATAGTGTAAAAATTACCGGATGGCTGACTGGCGATGAAGTCAAAAGGGAAATTATCGAAAGTCGCGCACTGGTACTGCCCAGTTTTGCAGAAGGCCTGCCTGTTGTCATCATGGAAGCATTCGCCCTGGGCCGCCCCGTTATCAGCACCTGTATTGCGGGGATTCCCGAACTGGTTGAAAATAATATTAACGGCTATCTTGTTCCACCAGGATCAATAGAAAAGTTGACCGAAACGCTCACGCGTGTTTTAACGGATGACCTTGCAAGGCTGCAGGAAATGGGAGACCATGGATTTAAAAAAATTAAAAACAACCATAACAGCCTTACGGAAGCTGAAAAAATAAAAGTCTTGATCTCAGACAATTTATAATAAGAAAACACTCATGTCCGTTATCAACTATCTATCATATATTCTACTATTTTTTATCGGCCTTCCGATAACCGTGCTGGCTGTTGAAACATTTGCGGCCATTGTGCTCTGCAATAAAATCCGTCCACCTGCCGATAAAACGCCTCGAATTACAATTATCATACCCGCCCATGACGAAGAAGCCGTGATCGCCTCAACCATTGTTTCAATTCTCCCGCAGCTGGCCCAAACCGACTCGATTCTCGTTGTCGCGGACAATTGTTCCGATGCCACGGCCTCTGTTGCGCTGAACCTGGGCACTGACGTGATCGAACGCCATGATACTGATTTCACTGGAAAAGGGTATGCGCTTGACTATGGAATTTCATCTTTGAAATCAGACCCCCCGGATATTATTGTTTTCATGGATGCGGACGTAATCGCGACACCGGATTCCTTGAAAAAGATATCTCAACTGGCGTTTCAAACCGGGCTGCCGATTCAGGCCGCCTATCTGCTTAAACCGCCTGAAGGCGCCGGAACGAAAAGTCAATTATCCGCCTTTGCTTTTTGCTTTAAAAATTATATCCGTCCGTCAGGTTTGTTTAAACTGGGCCTGCCCTGCCTGCTGACAGGCACCGGTATGGCGATTCCCTGGGCCGTAATTCAGGAAGTTTCCCTTGCCAATGGAAATATTGTCGAAGATATGCAACTCGGTATTGATTTAACCCTCGCCGGGCACAGCCCGCTATTTTGTCCGGACGCAAGGATCATAGGGGAACTCCCGGCCGCTTCCGATACAGCCGTCATCCAGCGGAAAAGATGGGAATATGGCCATCTAAAAACCATTTTTTCGCAAGTCCCCAGGCTCCTGCGCCACTCAATCAGGTTTAAAAGAATTGATCTTCTGGGATTAAGCATGGAATTAATGATACCACCATTGTCAATTTTGTTTTTTCTCTGGTCCATTGCCATGGCAATATTAACTTCTCTTTCTTTGTTAAATCTTGTTATATGGGCTCCGGCCATCGTGTCCGCCGGCCTGGGGGCTCTCCTGGCACTGACGATTCTCCTGGGCTGGTTAAATTTCGGTCGAGACATCCTCTCGTTTGAAACATTATTAAAAACACCGTGTTATCTGTTTTCAAAAGTGCCGATATATTTTAGTTTTATCAAAAATCCGGAAAAAAGATGGATAAAGACCAAAAGAGAAAAGGCCGGTTTAAATTCTGAAAATAAAAAAACAGACAACACCTTTATAAAATGAAAATACTGGCAATTATCGTAAATTATCAAACGGCTGATTTAGTAATCAAGGGACTTCACGCACTTGCCCGTGAATCAAGCACGCTTAACGATTGTTTGCATGTCACGATTGTCGACAACAACTCACGGGACGGCTCTTTTGAAAAAATACATAAAATCATTGAAAAAAATCAGTGGTCAGAAAACTTTAAGATAATATCCTCGAAAAAAAACAGCGGGTTTGCCGCCGGCAATAATATAGCTTTAAGAGAAGCATTAAAAACCGGGCTTCCGGATTTTATCTGGTTATTGAACCCGGATACGTTTATCAGACCGGGCGCCGCCCGGGAATTGCTGAATTTTTTAAAAAACAACCATCAAACAGCAATCTGCGGAAGCCGACTTGAAGATGAGGACGGCACCCCCCAGATTTCCACATTTAATTTCCCCTCTTTTTTCAATGAATTTATCGGCATGCTCAGCCTGGGTATTGTTTCCAGAATATTCAACGCTTATTTAATACATCAGCCCGTTCGGGGAACATCACATAAAGCAGATTGGTTATCGGGCGCATCAGTAATGATTAAACGGGAAGTATTTGAAACAATCGGCTTGATGGACGAACATTATTTTCTCTATTTCGAAGAAGTGGATTTTTTTTATCAAGCCAGAAAATTTGGGTTTAATTGCTGGTATGTTCCTTCAAGCCGGGTTATACACAAAGCAGGAGCAGCTACCGGAATTTCCAGCTCCAGGAAAAACTCCTCAAGGCGCCCTGCATATTGGTTTGAATCCCGCAGGCGTTTCTTTATCAAGAACAAAGGGGGGTTCCATACGTTATTAGCGGATTCGGGATTTATTTTAGGACATCTTTTGTGGCTTATAAAAACCAGAATACAAAAAAAAGATAATACCCGTCCGCACCGCCTTTTACGTGATTTTATGCATTACAGTGTTTTTTTAAAAGGGTTTGATTGTGAAAAGCAATAATAATTCCTTCAAATTGATTTGCGGCAAATGAAAAATATCGGGATAGTCATCATCGGACGAAACGAAGGGCGTCGTTTGCTCAATTGCCTGGACCGATTGAAAGAAAATTATCAGCATATTGTATATGTGGATTCCGGATCAACCGATTCCAGTGTTGAATTCGCTCGATCCGCTAATATTGCCATAATTGAACTGGATAAACATATACCTTTCACCGCCGCCCGTAGCCGCAATGAAGGGTCTTATCACCTTTTAACAAATTATCCGGAACTTAAATATCTTCAATTCATTGACGGTGATTGTGAGTTGCTTAACGGCTGGCTGGAACATGCCCGGCAGGAACTTGAAGGACACCCCGAACGGGCGATTGTTTTTGGACAGGTGACGGAACGACATCCGGAAAAATCCATTTATAATTTGTTATGCGATATTGAATGGAATATTCGGATCGGTCAAACACGAGCCTCCGGAGGCATATTCATGATTAGAGCCAAGCTTTTTAAACAAATAAAAGGATTTAATCCATCTATAATCGCAGGAGAAGAACTGGAACTGGGATATCGTATCCGGAACCGGGGATTTCAGATATGGCGGATCGACTATCCAATGGCAATTCATGATGCGGATATCACAAAATTTTCACAATGGTGGAAACGATGCGTCAGAAACGGTTTTGCGAATGCCCAAAATTTTGCTCTTCATGGCTTGGGCAGGGAAAAATTCCGTATGCGTGAAAACATGCGAATCTGGTTGTGGGTTATATTAATCCCTCTTTGCGTGATCCTTGCCGCAAATATATTCAGCCCGGCATTTTTTGCATGTTTCCTTATATATCCGCTTCAGATAATTCGCGTAATGATCATGCAATATCAAAAAAACAATGACTGGAAACTATCTTTTTATTATTCTCTTTTTAATTTAATCGGCAAGCTTCCGGAATTAAAAGGACAAATTCAATTCATACTTTGTCGGGCATTAAATAAACAGCCTGAAATAATCGAGTATAAATAGAAAAATTACCCCTGAATATGACATGGCAGGACCACAATGATGGCAAGCCTTGAGATATCCATTACGGAAAAATCACCAGCCCTTAAAAGACATCAACGGATGCCCGACTTCATGATCATCGGCGCGGCAAAATCAGGAACCACAAGCCTGGCCGCACGCCTGTCCAAACACCGCCAAATCTTTATGGGTCCCAAAAAAGAATATGATTTTTTTTCCCATGATGAAATTTTTTTGCAAGGCCCGGATTTTTATTCCCGGATTTTTAAAAATGCGAAAAACAACCAATTATGCATGGATGCGTCAACGAGTTACACACGTATGCCGCAATATCCGGACACCGCTGAAAGGATTTACCGATATTGCCCTGATGCAAAGTTTATTTATATGATGCGGCATCCGGTTGACCGCGCATATTCACATTATATTCATCGCTTCACAAAAGAGCTATACCCGGGCCGGCCATTTGATAAAACGTTCGAGGAGCATGTTGAAACAGATCCCGTCTGCCTGGATTCGAGTGATTATAAATTGCAACTGGAAAGTTTTTTTAAATATTTCCCCGTAGAATCCTTTTTTTTTGTCTTTACTCATCAATACTCGGTTGAAGAAGGCATGATATTAAGCAACTTATTTGAATTTATAGGAATAAAATCGGACACAGAGGTTTTTTCCCACCGGAGCCTTCATAAAAACAGATTTAAAGACTTTCGCGAAACACGGGTCAGAAAGGAATTGACGGATAAAATCAAATCAAATCATAAAATGGCAAACACCGCTTATCTGCTTCCAAAACGGATGAGAAGTTCTCTGTACCGGCTTGCCCGAAAAATCGGAGTCGGGCGTAAAATAGAAAAAGGATTTACACCACCTCCAATGAAAAGGGATACCCGATTGTCTCTTATTGAAAGATATAAACCGGGCAATGAATGGTTAGCAAAATTAACGGGAACGGATCTGTCCTGCTGGAATGAGTGACCGAATGCCGTCTGTCAGACAAAATGCAACTCGTGGTGTGATCTGGATATTTGCGGGGTTTACGCTCAACCAGTCAATCCGGCTGGCCGCAAACCTCCTCCTGACCCGGCTTCTTGTCCCGGACATGTTTGGATTAATGGCCCTGGTGAATGTTTTTATCATGGGCCTGCAGCTCTTTTCCGATATAGGCATCGGCCCGAGCATTATACAAAACCGAAAAGGTGAAAGCCCGGAGTTTTATAACACGGCGTGGACAATTCAGGTCATGCGCGGAGCCATGCTCTGGCTGGGCTCCCTGATCCTTGCATGGCCCATCTCCCTGTTTTATGGTAAAAAAGAACTCCTGTGGCTGATTCCCATAGTCGCCTTTTCATCCGTTATTTCCGGTTTTAATTCAACATCCCTCTTTATTCTGAACCGCCGGATAGCCATTGCCAGGCTGACATTGCTTAATCTGTGTACCCAGATTTGTTCAACAGCCGTGATTATTGCATGGGCCGTGTTCAGTCCAACCATCTGGGCGCTGGTTGCGGGCAGCCTTATTTCTTCACTGACAAAAAGCCTGTTGAGTCATCGACTCATGCCGGAGATGAAAAACCGGTTTGCCTGGAACAGGTCTTGCGCAAGAGAAATCTTTTC
Source organism: Deltaproteobacteria bacterium (assembly GCA_013151835.1). Classification (GTDB taxonomy): domain Bacteria; phylum Desulfobacterota; class Desulfobacteria; order Desulfobacterales; family Desulfosalsimonadaceae; genus JAADHK01. Next base: position 12,485 of record JAADHK010000059.1, on the reverse strand, counting down.
CTTCGGGAAATGGATTTTTATCTCAACCGCTATGACTTTTTTAGCTTCACAATCAGATAAATTGATTATGGGAAAGCTTTTTACCTTTAAAATGCTCGGAATTTTTACAATTGCCCTGTTTATATCGGATATCCCCAAAATGCTGATCACAAGAATCTCCAATATAATCATATTTCCCGTTATATCAAAGTTTAATGATCTTCCCCGAAAAGAGCTTCGCATTAAAATTCTCCGGAAACGTCGGATCATTCTGATCGGGCTGGGTATTCTGGTGATGATTTTAACCTGTTTCGGGGACTTATTTATTCTAAGGCTTTATGACAAAAGGTATGCGCAGGCAGCTTGGATGCTGCCTGTTCTTGCGATCGGCATCTGGCCCTATCTGCTTTCTCTTTCAATCAACAAGGCATTGTTTGCAATCGGAAAACCACGCTACCATGCTTATGGCAACTTCTTGAAATTTATTTATATTTTCATAGGACTTCCAATGGGATTTTATTTATGGGGAATTCCGGGAGCTGTGGCCGTAGTTGCATCCAACGATATTCCCCTATATATTTCAGTAAACCATGGACTCCGGCGGGAAGGCTTATCGGGAATTCGGCAGGATATTCACGCAACACTGCTCCTGGTCATATGCATTGCGGCTGTTTGCTGGATGCGGATATGGCTTGGTTTCGGGCATCCGTTTTCGCAAATTCCATAATCCTGAGAGCCTTTTTCAGGCTTCAAGCCCGATATCCCAATTCAACACAAATCTTAAACGCTTTGGAAATGATCCATTCCCATGTCTTAACTTGATCAACAAGGCATGGGGACTTCAGATTACTGATATCATTTAAGATTGTGCCGAAATTATCGATCCCCGATCCCGAAAAATTTGCTGCCTGCATGTTCCGAAACACTACCTTTAATCACCGAACTTATAGCCGAAGCCGGAAATATCAACGCAATACATCTTCTCAACAAATTCTAAAGTTTCCGAATCGTAATATGAAGCGTAATGCCTTGTCGTTGAGGTGTTTTTCGAAAAAAAATGTTTCAACATTATATTTATCCAGCGCTTTAGGCCTGAAGGGTTGACATGGGGCAGCCTTGAATCTGATATTCCCAACTTCGAGCAAACATTATCAAAATCACTTTGTAAAGTTTCAAATCTTCCGACGTAGTCCACAATCAGTTGCCCGGCTGCATCATGCAGAAAATCGTACTGTGGCACAATGTGACGATAAGCATCCGAGTAAGAATCCTTTTCAGGTAGTCCACTAAAAACAAATTCTTTGAAACTATATTTCATGCCATATTTTCTGTAATTGAACTCAGAAACCAATCGCCTCCATGGGTTTCTGATAAAAGAAAACTTGAAATAGCTGTTAAAGGTATCGGGGGTTAGATATCCGAAATCCGTGTATTCCGAGGCCTTAAGATGGGCAAGATGTTCCGGTCCCAGCATCGGATCAGGGTTATGCCTAAGCAGAAGAGGGCCCCTTTGTTTCCAGGCAAGACCGTGCAAGGATAAAAAAAAGGTTTCGATGCTTTGCCCTGCGGTCTTGGGAATATGAATAAAAACGCATTTATATTTATCTGAAATCAAATATAATCCTATTAAGAAAATTTTGATGTTTGTCTGGCGGAAAGCCCGGCTTCAAATCAACATGAAATTTTCAAAATAATCCCCTGAATTCATATGGAATAACCCAGCACAAAGCCATCGTCAGGCCGGGCCTCAAAGACCAGTGCGTTTCATTCATCATCTGTCCGGGACACGCACCAATTGTCCGCAATGTTCGGCCCATTGCATCACGGCCCTGAATTTGGGTGATTTTGCGGGGTCGTCATCATAATACTGCATAAGCCCCCAACTGCCCCATTTCGTCCATTTTCCAATGGATGAAAAATGACAAAACAGCCCTCCGCCCTCTTTTTCCCAAGCTTCAAGATATTTTTGGTAGATTTTTCCCATCTGCGGATGGGCGTTTGCCGCATGGAGCAACTGAGTCACTTTTGCATTTTTAACAACACGGCCCAAGCCCACCATATGCTGACCGCCCTCATATGCAATTAAGCGGAGGCCATATTTTTCAGCGACTTGTTTGTTTTTTCGTATCCGATCAATCGATGTCGGCAGGGAGGTTGTTTCCATATAATCAAGAATCCGGTCCACTGTCCATTTCTCGACCTGAACCGCCGACAGTCCCTTGCCCCTGTCCTTATCATATATGCGGCATGAAATATAAGGCGCAATGGCCAGGGCGTCCGCATATTTCCAGGCATCAAAGGATTCAAGGATCATCCTTGAAAGATATGGATCGGCTGCCTGTGAAGGCAACACCCGAACCAGGCGCGATGTTCCCTTAAAATCACCCTCCCAGATTTTAAATATGCGAATCGAGCGATAAGCCGTATATCGTGCGGCGGCTTCCTTTTTCCCGCCCCTCGTCACAAAGTTCCTGCCTGCCCGGGCTGCATATTTGTTCTGGGCAAAACGGCTGTTCCACACCTCGTTTGAATATTCGATATAGACCTTCAAGCCGGGATCAAGAGTTTCTTTTACAAGCCGGGCAAAACGATCCACATATTCATCGTCGGCCTGATGGGGAATGCAAAACCATGGATCAGCCCCCAGGCGGTTGCACAGATCAATCATCCACTCAAGCGCCACGCCCTTGTTTGAGAACGTTGCATCCATAAGAGTCGGGCGATCCGACCATTTTGAGATTTGCGAACCATTTGTTTTCATCCAGTTCATGAATCGTATGCATGCAATTCCATGCCACCGGGTAAGAAAATCAGGATGGAACGGATTCTCACGATATTTATCCTCAAAACCGGGCATGATAACGCGAATATTCCGGATATAATTTTGGGGGTCAGTCTCGTCAATCAATAGAGAAAAGCCGCCTTTATCCGAATTGACATGAATGATAATACGGCCGGGTTTGCTGCTGATAATGGTTGCAGCCCGCTTGAATGAGATTTTGCCTTTGCCGTCGTATAATACCGTATAATTTCCCGAAGGGTAATGGCCGCCTTTAATATTGCACAAAAGCGTTTCCGCCCGGCACCCGGGATCCAGTTTTTTTATCCAGCCGTGAGCATCCAGGGACAATTCCGGACCCTTTCCCCATTTGCTCCCCACGCGCTGACTGATCCATGGGCGCGACATCCGGAACACATCGACAAAAGGAAGTTCCGTATTCCAGTCCGATGGCCCCGCAAGGTTTATACCAAGCCGGGCGGAGATGGTGGAATGTTGCTCCCGGACGATCGCCGATGACAATGCCGACCAGAACAGAACAGCGATCACGCACGTAATTACAAAATACTTTTTGCTCCCCTTGAGAATTGAAATGCCCATCTTTAGCGTGCCATCCGACTTTTTATGAGTCCGTCAATATCTGATGGCGTCGTAAAAAGTCCCATCTACTGCGTTGTAGCGGGTCGCGAAATGCTCGGAATACTAAATGTATGCCTCCGCTTTCGCAACACCACTACGCCTTGTATATGGAACTTTCTACTTAGCCATCTTTAACGGGTTGACGGACTTTTTACGAGATCATCAATATCTAATCTCCGGACAATTTTATGGAAACTATTGCAACAAAACGCAAAAACATCTAAAGAACAAACATTAATATGCTTGTAAAGTCCAAATTTACAGTAAACAGCTTACGGCCTCCTCAAAGCCCCGAGCAACGGCTCCCTGAAAACTATACGACGGCATTTTACGGAGCCGTCAAGAGATATAATGAAACAAACAAACAAAACAACGCCATTAAGGTTTTTATCCCTGCTCCTGGTCGCCATATTCTCTTTTTCTTCTATTGCGCATGGCCGGGAAAGCATGCCCAAGACCAAATTCGACATGGATACCGGTCTCGCATACAAACTTGAACACAATGATAATATATTTTTGGGCAAGCGCAAAGACAATGATTTTATCAGCACAATTTCACCGTCTCTTCACCTGGAATATAATAATATTAACCGGCAACTGTCCGCAACAGCCGGGTACTCTCTGGATATTGTTTCATACAAAGACTATCATGAAAACAACTATACTGTAAACACCCCCTATCTATCCATCCACTATAGAACCCCTTTCAATCTATACGGCGACTTTGATAACACATACATCCATACCGCCGATCCTTACGGGACCCTGGAGCATTACGGAGAAGGGAGAAAAACACGGCGGAGCAGCAATAAAGCAAATTTTAAAATTGGATACGATATATCCGGTCGTTTGGCCATTGAAGGTTTATATAACAATCAATACAGATGGTTTGACGATGAGATTGATAAATGGAAAAATCGGGAAAGAAACATATTCGGCCTGCAACTCATAAACAGATTAACCCCCAAGACCTCTTTTATCCTGAAATATACCGAAGAGTCAAACAATTATATCAAACAAAACAAGGGTGTGGACGGCTGGAATTCCAAAACCTCCCAAGACAACATAAAAAAAGATTATTTGACCGGGTTTTCCGTTGACCCGCGCGGAAAAATCAACGGCTTGCTGACATTGGGATATGAAACAATAAAATTCGAAAACAAAGTTAATAAAAATAGCAATCCATATTCAGATATGGGAACCTGGACGGCGGAAATTGATATTCATTATCAAATAAAAACAAAAACAGAGCTTTCACTTATCCTTGATAGAAAAATCAGGCCGACTGACATATCGGGTACGTTATCGTATACGGACACTTCTTTAAGAATAGGTTATGATCAAGCCCTGATGCGTTCTTTTTTGATTTCATTCGACACGGGAATTGCAATATGGGATTATGACATGGACGATGGACCCGCACTGCCCGAACAAAAGTATAACCTGTTTCATGCAAGCATGGAGATCGACTATTCAATCAAAAAATGGCTCAGTGCGCTAATCCGATATGAATATAAAACAAGAGAAGCGACGAAAGCTGCATATAATAAAAGGGATTACACCAACAATATCATTTCCTTAAGCATAGCTTCAACATTCTGAAGATGTTTCAAGCCTCGCCATTGTTTGCCTGTCATGAAAACAGGACCTTTTGCTGCTTGACAATCCGGACGGAATCGTTTTAATTTATAAACTTAAGTTTTTTAAGTAAAAATCAATGATGTAAAAATACATTTACCCCGGCATACCGATGCCGCCGAATAAGGGGGTCCTGCGAATTGATTCCCGGAGAGACACCAATGACCACCACACCCTTACGCCATTATACGGCAAACATATTCCTGCCGCTTCTGGTTCTGTTTTTATTGCTGCTTCCCAGCGGATGCAGCACCACGGGCGATGTTGTTCGTGTCATAACCGTATCAAATGATCATTTTTCAGGAATCAACGAAGAGGATCTGGCACAACTGGAAGAAATTAAAAAATCGAGAGAGAATAAAAAAAAAGACCTGGGTCTTGAAACCGTTATTTCCGGCACCCCGAATTATTCCGTTACGGAATATCTAAAACTTTTTCCCCATGCAAACGATTCTACAACCAGAGATTACAGGGTTGGCGGATATGATACCCTGGACATCACGGTTTACGAGGAACCGGATATTTCGAGAAAAAATGTCCGCATCAGCGCGGCTGGATATATTTCATTCCCGTTTATCGGTCGTATCAAGGTGAAAAATCTTACTACACTGGAAATCGAAAAACTGATATCCGCAAAACTCGCCAAGGGGCAATATCTCCTTGATGCAAGTGTTTCCGTCACTGTCAATGAATTCAAGAGTAAAACTTTTATGGTTCTCGGTTCCGTAAAAACCCCCGGCTCCTTTTCTTTAAAGGCACAGGACCGGGTTCTGGATGCGATTTCAAAAGCAGGGGGGCTTCTTCCGGACAGCAGCAATCAGGGAATCATTATCCGAACACTCAATCCCAACACCCCCAAGGAATCCAAACTTGTCATATGGATCGATATTGCCGGCCTTCTTAATGAAGGAAATCAGGCGTCAAATCTTTTGCTTGCCGACAAAGACCTCCTGTACATCCCTAAAACGGAACATATTTATATTATCGGCCAGGTTCAGCATCCGGGATCTTATCCCTACAGGGGAAAAAAGACGACATTGATTGAAGCAATCAGTATGGCAGGCGGCTTTACACCCATTGCAGCGCCGAACAAAACAAGAATTATCAGAGTTGAAAACGGGAAAAATAAAATCATTGAAGTAAAGGTCAATGCAATCACCAAATCAGGAAAAAAAGGCCAGGATGTTTTAATTCTTCCCGGGGATGTTATTGTTGTTCCGGAAAGTTTATTTTAATAAGTTGGAAATTTTTTGGGGAAACAATGGAAGCAAGAGACATACATTTGAGTGACTACATAAGAATTATCAACAAAAGACATCTCATGATAATTCTTTGCTCAATAATTATATTTGCAATTACCGCAATCATTACGTTTACAATGACTCCGAAGTATAAAGCGACCACAAAACTGCTCATTGAAAATGTCAAACAGGACCCTCTGTCCCAGAATAAACCGGATAACCGCCGGGACCCTGAATTTCTGGCTACCCAGTACCAGATTATTAAAAGCGAAGCCGTCGCACGCAAGGTTGTCAAAAACTTGTCTTTGGACACTAAATATACTGATTACTTTAGGAAGCATCTGGACGGCGGCGGTCAAAACGGATCCGGAACAACAGACAAAATTACCAGACTATTCAATAAGATAAAGGAAATGTTCGGATTACACGCACCGGCCGACGTGAGCACTGCCGGGAATCCCGGTGCCGACAGGAACCTTAAAGAGATTATAACGGAATTTATTGTTAAAAATATCGAGGTAAACCCGGTCCGGACAAGCCGCATTGTCGGGATTTCCTTTAGTTCAGATGATCCGGACCTGTCCCGGATCATTGTTAATGCCATCGCAAAGGCCTATATGGATGAACTACTTGAGATTAAACTAAATATTGCCAACTACAAGTTAAACTGGATGAAGGGAAAAGCGGAGCAAAGTCTCGAAAAACTTAAACATTCGGAAAATGCTTTACAATCATACATCCAGGCGAACAATATCGTACCCCTTAAAGGGAGTATCAGCAACACCCCCCAAAAACTCTCCGAACTCAATTCACAATTAGTCCTCGCTGAAACAAAACGTAAAAAATTAGAAACCATATATAATCAAGTCCGTAAAGAGGACATCGATAATACATTGTCAATTCCTTCAGCTGCAACGAACAATGCCTTTTTGTCCCTGAAACAATCTATTCTTGAAGCTGAACAAAATATCATGGAGCTATCCATATCAAAAAAATACGGCAGGCAGCACCCCGCAATGATCAAGGCAAGAGCCAAGCTTGAAGGCCTTAAAAAACTACAGCACCGGGAAATCAAAAATATTCTTCAAACCCTTAAAACCGATTTTGAATTAACCCGGTTAAATGAAGAAAACCTTCAAAAATCAATAGATACCGCCAAGGCCGAGGAGATTCAATCCAATGAAAAATTTATTCAATATAATATACTGAAAAGAGAGATTGAGACAAACCGCAGCCTCTATGATGCACTGATCACCAATTTAAAAGAACAAAGGATCATCAGTGGAATCCAGACGATTAACGTCTGGGTTTTAGAGCGGGCTAAATCCCCTGAATTTCCATATAAACCGAATGTTTTTCTGAATCTGTTTCTGGGTTTGATGCTGGGAATAGTAAGCGCCACCGGGCTTGCGTTTTTTATTGAATATATCGATATAACCATTAAAGTTCCGGATGAGATTGAAAGCCGCCTTGGATTACCGCTTCTGGGAACCGTCTTTTTAAGCCGGCTTAAAAAGAAAGAAATGATCAATTCCATGATCAAAAACCCAAATTCCGCTTTTTCTGAGCGATATAAAGCCATTCGGACATCGATCATGCTGACGTCTGCTGATAACAAGCCAAAAAGCTTACTGATAACAAGCGGATCGGCCGGCGACGGCAAAACCATTACGTCCGTTAATTTAGCTCTGGCAATGGTCCATTTTAAACACAGAGTCCTGCTGATTGATGCGGACTTAAGAAACCCGCAGATCCATAACCTCTTCGGCCTTGACAACACAGAGGGTTTGAGTACGTATGTTGCCGGTGTCTTAAATGGTGATCTTGTTAAACCCGGACCGATGCCCGGCCTGGACATTATCACGTCCGGGCCAAAGCCTCCGAATCCATCCGAAATTATCAGTTCCCAAAGGGTTCGGGATATGATTGGGCAGATGAGTCAAAAATATGATATGGTTCTTCTCGATTCAGCACCCTCACTCTATGTGACGGACAGCCTGATTTTGAGTAAAGTCGTTGATGGAACCGTCCTGGTCATACGCGCGGGAAAAACCGATTACGATATGGCTCAAAATTGCATTAAATCATTAAAGGATATTAACGCCCGATTAATCGGTATTATTCTTAATGCAATAAATATAAAGGAGAATGGATATTACAGCTATTACGGGGGCTACGGAACCTATGGAGAATCACCTGCTGAATCAAAAAAATAAATGATTGATTTGCACTGTCATATTCTGCCGGGTATTGATGACGGCGCTTCCGGAATACAGGCTTCCATAGAAATGGCGAGGATTGCGGCAAACGACGGTATTCAAAAAATTGTGGCAACACCGCACATCAAGGACAATCAATATTCAGCACAATCCATCGCGGATAAAACATTGAGCCTGAACCAGGAACTTCGCGACCTTGGAATAAGCGTTGAAATAGTTCCCGGTGCTGAAATCAGTTCTTTGCTCCCGGTTTCCATTATCAAAGCCTTCACACTCAACCGGACACCTTATATCCTTTTAGACTTTCCCGTTGACTATGTACCGATCAATTCAAAAGAACTTTTTTTTGAACTATTAGTTAACGGCCTTAAGCCCATCATCGCACATCCGGAGAGAAATCAGTCCATTATTCGTGACCCTGAAAAGCTTTTCAGCCTGCTGGATACAAATGTGCATGTTCAAATTACGGCCGGCAGCCTGACAGGGCTCTTTGGCCGCGAAATAAAAAAATGTGCAATTCATTTGCTGAAAAAAGGTGTTGTTGATGTGATGGCTTCAGATGCCCATACTCCAACTCATCGCCGCCCGATTCTGTCAAATGCGTTAAAAAAAGCTGAAAAGATAATCGGAACACAAAAAGCCCGCGACCTGGTTTTCAAAAATCCAACCGCTATAATTGAGGGAAACAAATTATAAAATGTTTTATGATCAAAAAAAATATCTTTCGTTAATCAATTTCACCGTTAAATTAACAGGCCTGATTATTCTTTTCTCACTTTTAATTCCATTTCTTTACAAAATTTTCAGCTGCTTTTCGGTCAACCTGCTTCCGGATATCTTTTTCCACAAGAATGAATACGGAACTATCTGGCAATTGGTACTCTCTCCCGCGCTTATCAGCTTATCAACTTTTATTATTCATATCTTCAACGGATACCGATATAACGGCCCAATAAACACAAAAGATGCAATCCGCCAGCCGATCATCCCCTGTCTGCTCATTGGATGTATTTTTTTTGTTTTCATTTCCAGGTTTTCCACAAGTCTGCTGCTATCTGCCGGTTTTTCGCTGATAATCACCCTGATTCTCTGTTTTTTCCTTACGGCGAGTCGTTTTTATCTGGATCAGCTTATTGTTAAAGACAATAAAAATCCTAATTTCATTAAACATATTCTTATCACGGGAACAGGACAAAAAGCCCGGGAGACCGGTGATTATATCATATCACACCCGGAATGCGGATTACGGCTTGTGGGATTTTTAACCTCCGGGCAAAATAAAGAAGAGCTGAAAAAAGCCGCTCACGCGGTATTGGGAACAGTTAAGGACCTGCCGGATATCCTGCGATCCGGATTTGTCGATTCTATTTTTAACTCCGGAGAAGACCTGCGCGTAGAGGAGATTGAATACCTTGTTCATGCATGTGCCGAAACAGGGATTGATTTTATCACCCCGGATACAGGAAACCATGCCAGATTAAAAAAAATTGGAGCCTGTTTTTCCGATTTCATTAACAACACCCCGGTTTTGATCGTAAAATTTGTTTATCGTCCGCCCGAACTTGTTTTTGCAAAGCGTATGTTTGACTTCACAGCTTCCATCATTTTAATATCACTATCTTTACCTATATATATTGCCATTGCCGCCGCAGTTAAAACAACATCTCCCGGCCCCATTTTATTCCGTCAGATAAGAGTTGGAAAATATGGAAGAAAGTTTATATTGTATAAATTTCGATCCATGGTGGCGCATGCGGAAACACTTCAGGAAAAAATGAACCATTTAAATGAAATGGATGGTCCGGTATTTAAAATTCAACACGATCCCCGGCTTACGAACACCGGAAAATTCATCCGAAATACGGCCTTGGACGAATTGCCGCAGCTGTTTAACGTGTTTAAAGGAGACATCAGTCTTGTTGGGCCACGGCCCGCGATCGTTAAAGAAACCATTCAATACCGGCTATGGGAAAGAAAACGGCTTTCAGTGGCACAGGGAATCACCTGCACCTGGCAGGTTAGTAGAAGGAAAAACAGAATGCCTTTTAATGTCTGGCTGCAACTCGACCAGGCATATATCCGGGACTGGTCTTTGGCCATGGACTTCAGGATTCTTCTTAAAACGGTTATAATAGTCTTATCGATGATTTTAACCCGGTTGAAAAAACAGGCATAATATCACAATGATTAATCTGAAAATTTAAATATCCGCCCATTTATTGTCGGTTTCATACCCTAATTTTATCAATGAATTATCAAACAAGGCCAAAAATTTCTTTTTATGCGTTGGTTTAAAATATTTCTCCCACTGTCCTGTTTTACCGGATCGAAGGTGATCGGATCTCCTGAGTTTTCCGGAAAACAAGCTGTTCTCATATGAAATTTTTAATATTTCCGGAAGGTATCTTCCGGGAAAACCTAAAAAAGCGAATATCTTGTGGAATAAAAAGAGATTGGTGTCCTTTATTAAATCTTCATACTTTACTTCCAGAAAAGCTGAATTATCATAATCCCATGCAAGCATCGCCTGAATTCCCCCCCTTCCGGAATGTTCCATTTCGAAAAGGAGTTGATCATCAAACGATTCATAGCTGTTAATCTTTTCCTGATAGGACAGTCCGCCAAATCTTTTTCTTTTGATGTGCAGCCAATGTTCCCTGGATTTCCGGTGATAAAAACATCCTGAAACGATTGTGTCTCTGGGGTCCCTGATCATATGAAGCCCCTTGTATTGATTCTGAAACCGGTCAAAATCAAAGGTACTGTGGTCCTGAAAAAATATATCAAAGTCTTTCGGCAGGTTCTCCTGGCGGCCATAAAAATATTTCAACCTTAATTTTATGCTGATTTTTTTAAATATTGTAGCCAGCCATTTGGTGCCTGTTTTATGATGGGTCGCAACCAGAACCCGCTTATTCAAGACGATTTTATTCATTCCGCCCACGGGAAAAAACAATGCCTGTTTAATTTTTTTTACTGTTGGGACAACCCTTTTTAACATCTTAAATGTTCCATTAAAATTAATCGGATGCATACCTTATTGTCGTATTGATAACAGGAGAATAATTTCCGAAAAGCCGCGTAAGCAACTTTGCAATATATACTTTAAGCCGCTTGTTTTTGGGAATCGTAACAACAACCGGCTTGCTGTCACTGAGTCCGACATTAATGTATCCGCTTATGTTCTCAATAGTGGCTTTTTGATGGAGCGGGATTGTAAGTTCCGGAAATGAAACTTCCAACATCGGCTCTTCCGACCAGAATCGCCGGAACCGCAGAATTGATTCCCTGTAAATATCCTTGTCTTCGGCAATCGGATGCCCCCAGCTTGAAGATGAGCGGAATGTTTGTTCAAATTTACGGTTTACAGTAATAATGTTACTCTGCCTTGCGACCCGGAGAACAAACGGTTCCCGGTCCGGATGGCAATAAACCTGCGGATAGTGTGTTTTTACCACATATGCGCCGGCGCCCAGCAACTGCTCCACGCGTTCATCGCGCCCATCGGGTTCATCCAAAAGCCTGTCCAGGTCGACGTAGAGAGGTCTTCTTCTGTAAGCCGAAAAATTGTTCAGAATCGTATCGATTAACAGATGAGTGCCGGACCGCATGATACTCGGCACAAGTATAAGAGTGCCTTGCCCCGGCTTTACTCGTCCGGGGGGAGATACCACCATGGAATTGTGAAACGGCAATATATATGTTCCAATCATATTCGCCGGCGACTTCCAATTAATCATTCATGCTCCGCTAACGGTAAATCCAAAAACCCGGAATCGGTTGAAGATAACGGATTTCCGCTACCTGTGCTCATTTGCATGGGCTAAAGATTTTTTGAAAATATCAATAAGCCCGTCAATTTTGGAATCCCAGTCAAAGGGACTTTTTCAAATTCTTCCGGGCATAGTTTTTTTTGAAGTTCTTCCTTTACCCGCATATGGCATACCAGCCATACATCAATATTTCTTTGTCTTAGTTTTCTGAAATAAA
>JAADHK010000078.1 GCA_013151835.1 Deltaproteobacteria bacterium | reverse complement strand
AAAGCACCAGGCATACATATAGTATTCCGAGCATTACGCGACCCACGGCAACGCAGTAGATGGGACTTTTTACGACGCCATCAGTCTTTTTTTTGTCTTAATCCTCACAAGCCCCAGAAAAAATATAGCCATTGCAAGCAAAGCCAGCGAATTCGGGATGATCACGGCCATGATATCCCCGGCGGCGAAAACCGTCTGGAGTATGGAGACGTAGTAACGCGCGGCGATTACATGTGTGATCGCCCGGATTGGCGCTGGCATGGAGTCTATGTCAAAAATGAACCCGGACAGGATAAAAGCCGGAAGATAGGTGGTGATAATTGCGGCCTGTCCCGCCACAAACTGGTTTTTCGCAAGAGTGGAGATTAAAAGCCCCATGCCCAGAGCCGCCAGCAGAAACAGGGCCGACGTGGCCATGAGCACCAGCATGCTCCCCTCCAGGGGGACCTTAAAGAGCCAGATGGCCATTGCAACCGACATGACAAGACCGCCCATGCCGAGAATAAAATAGGGGATGAGCTTTCCCAACAGAATTTCGCGCACCCTGATGGGCGTTACAAACAGGGCTTCCATGGTTCCCCGCTCCCATTCCCTTGCTATCACCAGGGCCGTGAGAAGCGCCCCTATGAGTGTCATTATGATCGCGATAAGGCCGGGGACGAGAAAATTGCGGCTCCTCACGGCCGGGTTGAACCAGACCCTGTATTTCACATTCACCGGAAAACTTAATTTTCGGCCGTTGGCCCGGGAAAAGGAATCGAGCCATTTGGCCCAGACACCCTGGACGTATCCCTCTATGATCCGGCCGTTGTTCGCGTCCACTCCGTTTACAAAGACCCCGATGGACGCCGTTTTTCCGGAAAGCACGTCTTTTGTGAAATTCCCCCGCAGCCAGATGATCCCGTCCACACGCCCGGCCATGAGCGCCTTTTGAGCCGTATTCATCAAGGGAATTTTTTTTGCGGCAAAATAGCGTGAACTGAAAAAAGCCCCGGTAAGGCTTGCGGTAACGGGCGTGGGGTTATCCACGACTATGGCCACGGGAACGTCTTTTGCGTCAAGCGAAACCCCGTAGCCGAACATGAAAAGAAGGATAAGGGGGAGCACAAAGGCAATGGCGATGCTCGACGGATCTCTTACGATCTGGAGCATTTCCTTTTTTATCATGCCCGAAAGGCGCATGAAACCGCCGTGTCGTTTCAGCGGCTTATTCTTTTCGTCTTTTTTCATGCGGATTTCCTTTTAGCTAAAAGCTGTTAGCCGTTAGCTTTTAGCCATTAGCAGCCAACAGCCAACAGCTTTCGGATAAAACTGTTCAACATTCTCTTTATCTCATTAATCTGTTGATTAAGCGCGTTATATGTTTCTTCCTGTATATAATTGAGATCGCGGGCGAGAAGTAGTTGATACTCCAGCTCACTTGCAGATCCGCCAGCGATGCTCATAAACCTGGCAAGTTCTCGCTCACTCTCTCTTCCACAACCTTCAGCGATGTTCGTTGGAACGGATGCCGCAGCCCTGCGCATTTGACTTGTAAGTCCAAATTGTTCATAAGAAGGAAAATTTTTTGTGATTTTATAGACCTGTAGCGTAAGAAGATGAGCCTTGGTCCATACCTTGAGTTCTCTGAAATCTCTCATGTCTATTCCTTTAACAGCTAACGGCTAACAGCTTCATTCTCCATCAAGCCTCGATCATGCCGATAAAGACATCCTCCATGCTCGGCTCCGGATTTTTTTCCGAGCGGAACCTTTCCTTCATCTCAAACGGGGTGCCACGGGCTATAATTTCGCCTTCGGCCATGAGGACCAGCCGGTCGCAATACTCGGCTTCTTCCATGAAATGGGTGGTCACGAGTACCGTCACGCCCTGTTCGGCAAGCGAATTTATCCTGTGCCAGAACTCGCGCCTTGCCAGGGGATCGACTCCGGAGGTCGGTTCGTCCAGAAAGATTATGTCCGGCCCGTGCATCAGGGCCACGGCAAGGGCGAGCCTCTGCTTGAACCCGAGCGGCAGGTTGCCGCTCATGGCATTGGCGTATTGAAAAAGCTCCAGCTCGTTTAAGGCCCAGTCAATGCGTTCTTTTTGACGCTTTCCGTAAAGGCCGTACGCGCTGCTGAAAAATTTAAGGTTCTCCATTACGGAAAGGTCACCGTAAAGCGAGAATTTCTGGGCCATATACCCTATGCGGGACCGGGCCTTGGCCGCCGCATGCCGCAGATCCCGGCCCGCCACGTTGAGCTTGCCCCCGGAAGGCGGCAAAAGCCCGCACAGCATCCTGAACGTGGTTGATTTGCCGGCCCCGTTGGCCCCGAGCAGGCCGAAAATCTCCCCGTGCCTGACCTTAAAACTTATCTCCTTTACCGCGTAAAAATTGCCGAAACGCCGCGTCACACGGTCCACCCTGATCATTTCCCGGTTGCTGTCGGCCAGGTGTGCGGTCATACCCGTGTTGATTCCCCTTTGGGCCGTGTGTCCATCCTCTTTTTTCAGCATGTCGATGAAGCAATCCTCGAACCGGGGGGGGACCGGGGCCACGCAACGACCGGGAATATCCGGGAAAAGTTTTTCTCCCAAAAGAATCGGCGCCTCATTGGTGACAACCCTCACCTTCTCGCCCTGGATGATGGCGTCGACCACCCCGGGAGTGCGGGAAAGCTTTTCCTGGAGTTTCCGCTTGGTCATTTCCGGTGTGCTCACCTGGAAGCTCCGACCCAAAACCCTTTTGCTGAACGAATCTGGCGGCCCTTTGCCTAAAAACCTTCCCTGGTGCATGAGAAATACATGATCGCAGCGTTCGGCTTCGTCCAGGTACGCCGTGCTCAAAAGAACGGTGAGTCCTTCTTTTTCCACCAGCCGGTATACGATGCCCCATAACTCGCGCCGCGATACCGGGTCCACGCCGACCGTGGGTTCGTCCAGAAGCAGAAGAGAAGGAGGGCGGACAAGGGTGCAGGCAAGGCCGAGTTTTTGCTTCATCCCGCCGGAAAGCGCGCCCGCGAACCGCATCGTAAACGGCCCGAGACCGGTCATTCGCATAAGCACGTCATATCGGCTTTTGCGCGCGCGTTTCGGCACTCCCTGGAGGTCCGCGTAAAGATCGAGGTTTTCCTGCACTGTAAGATCTTCGTAAAGGCCGAACCGCTGGGGCATGTACCCGATAGATTCCTGCACGCGCAAAGGGTTTTTGGTAACATCGACTCCAAGCACGTTCAAGCTCCCGGAATCAGGCAGGAAAAGCCCTGCCATCAGGCGGAGTAAAGTGGTCTTCCCCGCCCCATCGGGACCGATTAAGCCGGTTACCTTACCCTGCGCAAGGATGAAACTGACATTGTCCGCCGCAGTTACAACGCGCTTTCCCGCCTTAAATTTTTTGCACACACTTTTAGCAATGACAACGCCATTGCTCGTTTGATCGGGTGACGCCGGCATTTACCGCACCCCGCACGGATTTTTTCCGCCCTTTAAAAGAGGCGCGGGCTTTTTTCCGGCAAGAACTTCAACCGTTGCCGGCATGCCCAGCCTGAGCTTATTTTCCGGGTTGCACACAAAGACGCGAACCTCGTATACAAGCCGGGTCCGTAATTCCTCGGTTTCAATGGTTTTGGGCGTAAACTCGGCCGTGGGCGAAATAAAGCCGATCCATCCGGCAAAGGTTTTGCCCGGAAAACTGTCTGTGGTCACCGCAGCGGGCATGCCGGGTGCGATTTTTCCGAGATTTGTTTCGGAAACATAGGCGCGTACCCACACGGGATTTGTAAGAGAAAGGGTTAATACCGGGGTCTGGGGAAAAGCCATATCGCCGGGTTCGAGAATCCTGTCCCGGATGATTCCCGCAGCAGGGGCGTAAAGTCTGGTGTCCGCCATTTCCTGTTTTGCAAGCGCAAGCGCGGCCATATCGGCTTCGAGATTGTTCTTTGCCGCCGCTATATCTTCCTTTCTCGGCCCCTTTACCGCAAGGGCAAGCGCCTGCTTTTCAGCGTCGAGCGCGGCCCGGGCAGCATTTAACATCGCCCTGGCATGGTCTAATTTCTGTTTTGATGCAAATTCTGTTTTTTCAAGCTCGCTTGTCCGCTCGTATGCCTGGCGCGCGTCCGCAACCCTTGCCCCGGCATTTGCAACCCTTGCCTCAGCGGCTTTTATCTCCTCGGGCCTGCTTCCGGCAAGAAGGCGGGAAAGAATTTGCTCCCGTGCCCCGACTACTGCCTGTGCACGTTGAAGACCGGCCTGGTAGCGGACGGGATCGATTTCAGCAAGCTCCTGGCCTTGTTTTACCGCATCACCCTCGGAGACGAGGATTTTTGATATCCGGCCTGTATCGTGGAATGCGACCCGCACCTGCCGGATATCAATGTTCCCATAAAGACGAAGGCCGGATTTTTCCCCGCCACCGTTATGCTGGAGATAAAAATAAATTCCGGTTGAAGCGCAGGCCGCCAGAACCAGCAGCACGATGATCCTCCGGATTTTCTTTCCTGCCATGATATTTTTCCTTTTTTGAGTGAATTACGGACTAACTTCCGAATTCAGCGCCTTAACATCCGCTTCGGAAATAACGCCGGCGGCGGCCTTGAGCGCAGCCCTTGCCGTCAGGTGGCTGTAAACCGTACGTGAATAATCATCTTCCGCAGTTTCATAATCCTGGGCCGATGAAAGCAGATCGATGATGGAGCGGGATCCCACCTGGTACCCTTTCCGGGTGGCGGCAAGCGCCGTCTTTGCGGATTTCAGGGATTGATCTGCGGCAAAAAGCAGCGCCGCGCTGGTTTTCAGGTTTAAAAAAGCGGTCTCCACATTCACGATGACCTGGTCCTTTAGTTCCGCTACCCTGTATTTCTCGGCATTTTCCCTTGCCCTGGCCTGTTCTATCCCCGCCCCGATCCCGCCGCCTTCGTAAATGGGAAGGGAAAAAACAAGTCCCGCGTGCGGCCCAACTGTCTTTGTGCTCGGCAAGAAACTCCCTACGTCGTATGCATACCCCGCATCAATTCCGAGATACGGCCATCTGGCCCTGCGGGCCGCCTCCACCTGGTATCTTGCGGTCTTGAGGTCTTGTGCCGCCCGGATTAATAGCGGCTGATTTTCCAGGGCGGAATTTTTCCACGGTCCAATTTCATCCGGCTCCGGGCCGAGCGGCTTTACATTGTATACGTCTTTTAATTTTCCGAGATTTGCATGTGCCAGGCGGCAGAGCCCGTGCATGGCGATGCTCACATTGTTTTCGGCGTTTATGAGGGTGGACGCGGATGCATCATAGGCTGCCCGGGCCTCTGAAATGGCAACCCGGTCCCCCACCCCTGCCTTGAGCCGGGCCTGGGCCTGGTCGAGTATTTCCTTGAACAGTTTTTTACGGCCACGAGCCACACGTTCCCCTGCCATGGCCTTCAATACTTTAAAATAGCCGTTGATCACCCCCATGGCAAGCCCCTGTTCGGCCGTCGTCACCGCTGCCTGTGCCGCGCGAATCCGGGCGTTCGCAGCTTTTAAATCCGACCAGGCACGACCATTTAAGAGCGGCTGGGTCAATGTCACGCTGTAACGCTTGCCGTAATAGGTGTCGTTGATATCCCCGAACCCGCCCCCTGGAAGCGTAATGCTCTTGAAATCATCGCCGAACCCGCTGATGTGTTTGTATTCGAGCGCGGCCGAAGCACTGGCGTTAATCCTGGGCATGAGTGCCGATTTGGCGATGTTGTGAGACGCTCTGTTGGAATCCGCAAGTGCAAGTGCACGGGCAATGGCCGGGTTCGTGGCAAGTGCCTGGTGATAAACTTCGAGCAGATCTTCGGCGTTCGCGGAAAACGCCGGCATGAGGGCAAGCGTTATTATAATAATATACCGGATAAACCCGGTCACTGCCCGGGCTTTAAAGAAAAAGACTCTCATATCATGATTCCCTTCCTCGATTTCTTCTATGACTTGAGATTTGCTGCCGTCAGGCAGCCCGATAATTCAGGTTTTTTTGACAATCCCATGAAGCACAAGCTCGACAATCGCTTCTTTTCGAGCTGTTATGAAAGCATCCGCGTCATCGGGAGCCCCCCAGATATGGTGAATAACCGGCTTTGCAATAAAATAAAAGAGGCACATGCCGATGACGCTCGCGGCCGTCTGCATGGGATCAAGTTCCCTGAACCGGCCTGAAGCGATTCCGCTCTCGATAAACGGGATTATAAATTCCGGGGGAGAAAGACCTTTTTCGATCCGGATTCGATCAAAAACAGCCTTCAACCGTTCACCTCCGTCCAGGGATTCTGCGGCAAGAAGCCTCGGAAGCGCGGGATTGGCGTTGAGCTGATCAATGTAGGCGTAAATCATGCGCCTGATTTTTTCCTCCGGATCACCGCCGCCCCGCAGTTTTTCTGCCAAATTTTCAATCATGGATGAAAAAACCGAAAAAAGCGCTTCTTCGTACAATTTATCCTTTGAACGGAAATAATAATGCAAAAGCGCCTGGTTTACGCCGGCGGCCCGGGCAATTTCGTGCATTCGCGCCCCGCGAAGCCCCTCTTTTGCAAATACCCGAATTGCGGCGTCCAGGATTTTTTGAGCCGTATTTTGATCCGCCATTATAGTGGTCCTTGTATGGCCTGTTTGCACGAGGCAGGGAGAATACGCCGACCCTGTGCAAACAGGTCCCCTGCAGCGGGATTAATTAATCAAACGATTTATTTAACCAATTAATTAATTTTTTTTCGCATGAATGTCAACACTTTTTTCCGGCGGTTGGGAGGTGAAACAATCCGCCCTCATTACATCCGGATATTTTTATTGATCCTTGACAACGTTTTTCATTGTGAGTACAATGGTATCACCAATAGGAAAGGAAATTATTATTGATGGACTCGTAAAAAGTCTCTCAACATGGAAAAGATGGCTAAGTTAAAAGTTCCATATACAAGGCGTAGTGGTTTTTCAGGAGCAAAG
>JAADHK010000015.1:7363-13826 GCA_013151835.1 Deltaproteobacteria bacterium | reverse complement strand
TGGGTGTTTGATGTTGACCCTAAGTTCCCCACGCATGTGGGGATGAACCGTATAAAGGCCGGTCCGTGACCCATGAAAATGAAAGTTCCCCACGCATGTGGGGATGAACCGTGCGTTGATACTCGGAATATAAATTTTTCCATGCGTGTGGGAGTAGGGAGTCAGGAAATTGGGTAATAATAGTAAAATATAGGTAATAAATTAGGCAACGAGTCACAAAAAAATACCTGAATACCTTGTTTGTCAAGATCTACAGGGTGCATATCTCGCAAAAGGCGGTGGAGCATTAATGCCCATTCTCCAATTTTCAATTATGAACCATCCGGTCTTATGCCGTTGTTTAAGGGAATCAGTCCCCATTCGCAGGATAAGTCCACATCGGAAACCAGTCAGAAAAGTTTACTGAAAATAACCCTATGCATGCAAAAAGGCCGGTAATTATACAGGTCCGGATTCCCGGTGACAGCAAAAAAAATGAAAATTTCTCCCTGATCTCCGCAATTTTTTTTACCTGCCACGCGCGTGGCAGGTAAAAACTCTATTCCGGGGCCGTGAAAACGCCCCCCTTTTTTCGATGCTCCCCGGATTTATGGAGGGATTATGTGATAAAATTAAACATACTGTAATATCAATGAATATGCTTTTGTTGGAAAAATCGGGCGATGGAAAAAACGTTAACGCCGCCTCGTGTGTGAATGATCTTGCAGAACGCTTATGGATATCCTGATTCCCTGATCCGGCACCTCATCTCCGTCCTTGACTTTCATGCTTCCATTTCCTATGTCTCCTATGGTTATAAGCAAGGTAGCGTGTGCTTATTTACGTATTCTTCAATCAAGGTAAATTTTAATCTGGAGGTATGACAAATGCAGAGAATGGTTAGATTTTTGATGGCCTGCTGTTTTGTGGCGGGAATCTGTCTGATATTCGGGCAGGGCGCTATGGCGGCCGACAAGGGGCCGGTGGCGCAGGTCAGTGAAGACACCTTTGATTTCGGTTCGATTTCGGCCGGTCAGGATATCCTTCACGAGTTTATTATCAAAAATACGGGTGACGCACCCTTGGAAATCCCTTCCGTCAAAACGTCGTGAGGGTGCACGGCAGTCCATTATGACCGCCGCATCCTTCCGGGCCAGGAAGGAAAGATTGAAATCAGGGTAACCACGAAAATAAGCCAGGGAGGGACAACTCTCTCCAAGTCGGCAACCGTTAATACCAATGATCCAAAACATTCCAGGATACCATTGAAAATCAAGGGACGGGTTGAAAAGGTCGTCACGCTTACGCCCAGCCGGGTTGTCTTTTCCGGTCATGTGGGTGATTCGCTTACCCAGATCGTAACCATCGCTCCCGAAACTGACAAACCGTTTAAAATCGTCGATGTATCGGCAATGAAGGGGATAGATTTTAAATACGAACTTTCGGAAAACGACCGGTTTGATAAAAAGACCTACGCCCTCACGGTCACCAATACCCGCACCGAGCCGGGCCGCTATTATGACAAGATTTACCTTAAAACCGACAGCAAGCTGATCAAGACCATAACTATTATGGTTTCCGGGAACCTGAAACCGGTCGAAGCCCAGGTAAAAAAATCTTCGGCAACGCCCGAGCCGGAATAAGCGCGTCTATGAAATCGATCCGGGTGATCACATTCGACTGCGACGGTGTGCTTTTTGATACGCAAAAGGCCAATCGAATGTATTATGATGAACTCCTCGCCCGTTTCGGCCTGCCGCCCATGGATGCTGACCAGTTCGACTACGCCCAGATGCACACCGTGGAAGAGTCATTGGTTCTGCTTTTTCCCGACCCCGGGCTCCGGAATGCGGCCCATGAATACCGTAAAACCAGGGGGTATGGGCCGTATATCCGGCACATGGAAATGGCGCCGGGCTTAAAAGGCGTGCTTTCACGGCTCCGTGAAGAGCATGCCATTGCCATTGCCACGAACCGGACCGATACCATGCCCAGCGTACTTGCACAGCACGGAATCGAGGATTATTTCGAGCTCGTGGTCACGGCCCTGGACGTGAAAAGGCCAAAGCCGGCCCCGGATCCTTTGCTCCTTGTAGTGGATCATTTCAAGGTCGGCCGGCATGAAATGGCCTATGTCGGCGATTCGGCCCTGGATGAACTGTCGGCAAAGGCTGCGGGTGTCTGCTTTGTTGCATATAACAATCCAGGGCTTGAGGCGGATTTTCATATCAGATCCATGGCGGAGCTTGAGGATTTGATGGCCGTAAATCCTGTCTCATAGGGGACCCATGACTGAAAAAAATACCATCTACCTCATCGACGGCACGGCCTACATTCACCGGGCCTTTCACGCCATCCGCAACCTCTCCACCTCAAAGGGATTTCCCTCAAACGCGGTATTCGGCTTTACCCGCATGCTGATAAAGCTCATGGAGGAAAAAAAGCCGCAATACGCAGCCATGATTTTTGACTCCAAAGGCCCAACCTTCCGTCATGAAATCTATGACCGGTACAAGGCCAACCGCCCGCCCATGGCCGAGGAGATGGCGGTCCAGATTCCGTGGATAAAGAAGGTGAGCCAAGGGTTTAATCTTCCCGTATTTGAAAAACAGGGCTTTGAGGCCGATGACATCATCGCCACCCTGTCGGATGAGGCTCAAAAGGCCGGGTTTGACGTGGTTATGGTCACGGGTGATAAGGATTTCGTCCAGCTGGTCACGGACAGGGCTATTATCTGGGACCCCATGAAGGAGGTACTTACGGACCGGGCGGCGGTCAGGGAAAAATTCGGGATTGAGCCGCCACAGATGCTTGATGTGCAGGCCCTTTCCGGGGATTCGTCCGACAATATTCCGGGCGTTCCGGGCATTGGTCCCAAAACGGCCCTTGATCTGATCCGGCAGTTTAAAAGCCTTGAGGGGATTTATGAAAATATCGGGTCCGTGGCCGCAAAGGGGCGGCGGCAAAAGCTGATCGATTTTAAGGACCAGGCATTTTTAAGCCGAAAGCTTGCGTGGCTCAGAACGGATGTGCCGCTTACATGGGATATTAAATCCCTTAAGGCAGGCGCCCCGGATAACAATGTGCTTGCGGAAATCTTCAAGGAGCTTGAGTTTCGCGCCCTGCAGAAGGATTATCCGGTTGAAACCGATCTTTCGCAAAAAACCTACCAGGCCGTGACGGACCCCGCCGGGGTAAAAGCTCTTGCCGAAAAACTCGCCCGCGCCGGGATTTTCGCCATTGACACCGAGACCACCGGGCTTGATACCATGACCGCAAGGCTTGTGGGCATGTCGTTTTCCATAAAGGAGAACGAGGCCTTTTATATTCCGTGCGGACACACCCCCGCTTCCGGCGAAGATTCGCATAAAAATATCGACTGCGAGCAAGCCCTTGCGATTTTAATGCCGGTATTAAACGACCCGAAGATCAGAAAGATCGGCCAGAACATCAAATTTGACTGGGCCGTGCTGCGGCACAACGGGGCCGACCTTGCCGGTGTCTTTTTCGACACCATGATCGCGTCATACCTTTTAAATCCTGAAAGGCAGTCCCATTCTTTAGACCAGATCGCGCTCGATTTTTTCGATCACAAGATGATTTCGTACAAGGAAGCAACACAAAGCGAAGGGATAAAGGCCGAAACCTTTGCGGACGTTCCGGTAAAAAAAGCCGTCCCCTATGCGTGCGAGGACGCGGATATCACCTTTTGCGCATTTCAGCGCTTTTCAGGCATGCTTTCCGATGCCGGGCTTGACCGGTTGTTTGAAACTGTTGAAATGCCTCTGGTGCCGGTGCTGATGAAGATGGAAGAGGCTGGAATCATGGTTGATCGCAACCGTCTCGCCTCTCTTTCAAAGGAGTTTTCCGAACGGCTGGAAGGAATTGAGCGCGAGATCACGGACCTGGCCGGAGAGTCGTTTAATATTAATTCCCCAAAGCAGCTCGGTTGCATATTGTTTGAGAAATTAAAGCTCCCGGTCCAGAAAAAAACAAAGAAAAGAACCGGGTATTCCACGGACGTGGAGGTCTTGACGAAACTCGCCGAACAGCATGAATTTCCGGCCAGGGTTCTTGAGTACAGAAGCCTTTCAAAGCTTAAATCAACCTATGTGGATGCGCTTTTTACGCTGATAAACCCGGAAACCGGCAGGATTCATACATCGTATAACCAGAGCGTGACCGCCACGGGCAGGCTCAGCAGTTCCAACCCCAACCTCCAGAACATACCGATCCGAACCGAGGAAGGCAGAAAGATCAGGCAGGCCTTTATTCCAAAACCCGGCTCTGTTTTCCTGTCCGCCGATTACTCGCAGATAGAACTGCGCATACTTGCCCATTACTCGGATGACAGGATTCTTATCCGGGCTTTTACCGAGGGGGAGGATATCCATACGCGCACGGCGGCCGAGGTTTTTAACGCAGACCCCATGATGGTAACGTCCGAGCTGCGGCGGCAGGCCAAAGCCATTAATTTTGGTATTATATACGGCATGGGGTCATATTCCCTTTCCAAGGATCTCGGCATCAGCGTGAAGATGGCAAAAACCTTTATTGACAATTATTTTTTCCGCTACAGCGGGGTCAAGGCCTTTATCGACCGCACCATTGAAACCGCGCGAAAAGAGGGTAAGACCGGGACCGAGCTGGGACGGATACGCGCCATACCCCAGATCAACAGCGAAAATCGCAATATCAGGGCATTTGCAGAGCGGATCGCCGTAAATACGCCCATCCAGGGCACAGCCGCCGATCTCATCAAGCTCGCCATGATTAAAATGGACGCCGAGATTGAAAAAAGGGGGCTTAAAACCGCCATGCTCCTGACCGTTCACGATGAACTCGTCTTCGAGGTGCCCGAAGACGAGCTTGAGACCATGAAGCTTCTTTCAAAAGATGTCATGGAAAATATCTGGCAATTAAAGGTGCCGCTCAAGGTCAACATCATGGTGGGCAGGGACTGGGCCGAGGCGCATTAACACGGTACGGCGCACGGCGGATGTCCATTTACAAGGAATGATGATGGACGCATAAAAATCTGTTCGCCCGGTAAAGATGGGTAAATCGATGGGGCTTGTTACGACGCCATCAAGGAATAAAAAAATGAAAATCATATTTCCCCTGCCGAATCATGGGTTCGATCCAACGGAAACCGCTGTCAGCTGGAAAATTCTTCGCGCTGCCGGTTTTGATGTGTGTTTCGCCACGCCGGATGGAAAACGCGGTTATGCGGACCCGATCATGATCACCGGGGAGGGCCTGGACCCCTGGGGCCGGATCCCCGGATTAAAAAAAATCAAGCTCGTTGGATTGATGCTCAGGGCCGGATCGTTTGCGCGGGCCTGCTACCGGGCGCTTGAAAATGACCTGAATTTTCTGAACCCGAAGAAATACGACGAACTCAGCGTAAACGATTATGATGGATTGCTTCTGTCCGGCGGACACGCGCCACCGATGAAAGAATATCTGGAAAGCAAAACACTTCAGGCGCTGGTGGTCGATTTTTTCGAGTCTCTTGATTCCGCCGGAAACCATAAACCGGTTGCGGCCATTTGCCATGGGGTTCTGGTTGCGGCCAGAAGCATCTCGCCGCAAACCGGCAAATCGGTTTTGCACGGCAAAAAGACAGTCGCCCTGACATGGGCGATGGAAAAATCAGCCTGGAATTTGACCCGGTATTTGTGCAGGTTCTGGGACTCAACCTATTACCGAACCTATATCGAGTCAAAAGACGACCCGCCCGGCCATTGGAGTGTTGAGATGGAGGTTAAGCGGAATCTTGAGAAACCGGAAGATTTTGTGGATGTTCCACGGGACCACAAGCAATACTTCATCAAAACAAGCGGTTTATTTCGTGACGGCCTTGAAAATGACAAGCCTTCATGGGTGGTCCGGGACGGGAATTATGTGTCGGCAAGATGGCCGGGGGATACCCATGCCTTTGCCCATGCTTTTGTGCAGGTGCTTAAAGAAAAATCAAGAGACCGGTAAAAAGGGCGCATGGCCGCAGAGATGGCGCCGCCTGAAATGTCAACTCAAGCTTATTTTCAAGCCAGCTTTATACAAAAGTACCGCCCTGAGATTCGCAATATCATTTCTTGTTTCATTTATCCCCCTTTCATGACACTGGCTACGAATGGCAAATCGTTTTTCGTTTTCTTCGGCCTTGATCATCGTTTCGGCCATTGTAGGGGAGGGCTTTATGCCCTCCCGTTTCGGGCGGGGATAAACCCCGCCCCTACAAGGTAAAGATTTTCAAAAAATGGCCGAAACGATGATCAACTTTTCTTCAATGGTCATCCGTTGTCAGAGTCTTGAGTTCCTGTTTAATGTCTGAGCACTCAAACACATGACCGGCATTTCAAATGGCGTTTGATTATTTTCCTTGACCCCGGGGAGTTTTCCTTTTATTGTTTAGGCTCCTTAATTTAAGGTCACAATTAATAAGGGGCAAAAACTTGGAGCCATCAATCGAGAAAATGGT
>JAADHK010000015.1:0-7319 GCA_013151835.1 Deltaproteobacteria bacterium | reverse complement strand
GCGGACGGTGAAACGATCCTTTCCTTTGTCAGAATAATCCACAAGTTCCACGAGGTGCCCATTTTAATGGAGCATTATTTTTCCCTCATGGGGCTCTCCAAGGCCAGGTTCATGTTCATGATTCAGCTTTTCCTGCACAACGGCGAGCCTGTGGGCATGTCCGAGATCGGCCGGGCATATGCCGTGAGCCCGGCAACACTTACCGGAATTGCCGACACCCTGGAAGGCGAGGGCTTTATCGAAAGAATAAGGACCGACAAGGACAGGCGCCGGGTCCTGCTCCGCCTGACTCCCGGGGGCAAAGATTTCATGGGCACCTTTCTTCCCGCCCATTTCAAGAACATCGCAAGCATCATGTCCGGCCTTTCCCCTGACGAGCAGACCCTTTTAATCGGTCTTATGGAAAGGTTCGCGTCGGGAGTAAAGGCCCTCTTTTCGGAAAACAGGCTGAATCTCCCCGTAAATGCGCCGGCAGGCGGCGGGAAAGGCCCACAAGCCGGAGAAGATGGTGAATAAAGAAATGAATATTTGCAAATCTCGATTCTTACGCACCCCTCGATTTTTGAGAATAACCCTGTTGCTTTTGCTGTTGTGCCAGGTCATGTTCGGCTGCTCTCTTTCCCCCAAATACGAAAAGATAAGTGTTCCCGGCGATGCTGCAAAGTCTTTTTACGGCCAGTCGAACGCGAAAGCCTTTTCAGACAATAGTTGGTGGACGGATTTTAACGATCCTTGTTTGAACGGGCTTATAAAAAATGCCCTGGCCGGATCTCCGGACGCAATTGCCGCCCTGTTAAACGTTGAGGCGTACAGGCAGCAGGCCGTAATTGCCTCTGCCCCGCTCTTTCCCGACTTAAGCCTGTCGGCGGATGCCACCCGCACCAAGGTGAACCTGAACACCTTTCTTCCCTTTGGAAATTCGTTTACCAACAATGCCTTTGGGCTTTCCCTGACCGCTTCCTATGAGGTCGATCTCTGGAAGCGGCTTTCAAATGCACAAAAACGCGCGCGCATCGCGATCCTTTCGGCACGGGAAAATCAAAAGACCGTCTATCTCACCCTGGTTTCAAATATCTGCGATCTCTATTTCAGGTTAAGCGAGCAGGACGCCGAGGTTTTAATTGCAAAACAGATTGGTGGTATCCATAAAAAACTGCTCGCGGACGCTAAACGCCGCTACCTTGACGGGGCGATTGATTCTTCGGCTCTTGCGGCCGCGCGTAAGCTGCGGGCCGAAGCTTTGCAGGCAATTTCAGGGGCCCAAAGCCTTGCAAGATCGTTTGCGTTTCAAATTAACGCGCTTTCCGGCAGAAATCCCACAAAAGATATTGTCGTTTCCGGGTTTGACGGGATCAATTCAGGCCTTGCCCCTGTTCCCGCCGGGCTCCCGTCTTCTCTTCTTTCCCGGAGGCCGGACGTACGGGCCGCTGAAGATAACGTACGTGCGGCCCTCCTTGCCATCGGTATTGCAAAAGCCGCGCTTCTGCCTTCAGTGCGGCTCACGGCAAGCACCGGCTATAAAAGCTCCGATCTTTCGGACCTGATTGATCATTATTCATCTGTCTGGACTCTTGCCGGGGGGATTGCGGCCCCGCTTTTCAACCGGGGCGCTAAAAAAGCAGCGGTAAAACAGGCGCAAATAGAAGCGAAAATAGCAGTGCAAAAATATATCTCAACCGCGCTTTCAGCTTTTAAGGATGTGGATTTCGCCCTGAGTGTTTATGCGGATATAAAAGAACGTCTTGTGCTGGAAGACGAAAAAATTTTTGCGCAACAGGTTCAATTTGAAAATGCGAAATTGGATTACCTTTCCGGAACCGGGTCGTATGCGGCATTTTTAAACAACAGGATATTGATGGAACGGGCAAAAATTGCGAAAAATCGACTGGTATTGGAACTATTGCAAAACAGGGTGCAATTGATGACCGCCCTTGGCGGCGGATTTTGGTATGCTGCGGCTTCGCCAAAAACAAGCGGGGAGAAACAGTAAAGTGGATTCAAATAAGACAAAGGCCGTTATCGCCGTCCTGATTATAGGAGCGGGTATTTTCGCGCTCGTGCTTTTTATGAAATTTCAAAAACAGCCCCCAAAGGTTGAGGTTAAAAACCTTGGGCCCATCGTGTCGGTCATGACCGTGACTGAAGATGACAGTCCCATAATCATAGAAGGATACGGCACGGTCCGGCCGGAGCATTCCATTAGCGTTGTTCCCCAGGTGGGCGGCAAAGTCGTATGGGTATCTTCCGACTTTGTTGACGGCGGGTTTTTAAAAAAAGGGGAGATATTGCTTAAAATCGAGCAGAGCGATTACCAATTTGCCGTAACGCGGGCCGAGGCAAGGGTTGCCAAAAGCCGGGTTGCGTTGAAAAAAGTGGAAAAACAGGCGGCCACGGCGAAAAAAAATTGGGAGGCCGTAAAAAAGGGGTTTGCAGGTGAAAGTGATGCCCGGCCGGATGATCTGGCGTTTTATATTCCCCAGGTTGCGGCGGCAAAAGCCGATTTTGCATCGGCCGAGGCGGATCTGGCCCAGGCCCGTTTAAACCTTGCGCGCACCGTTATCACCGCACCGTTTAACTGCCGGGTTACCACAGCTCAGGCATATACCGGGCAGTTTGTAACTGCGGCAAAACAGGTGGGCTCCATATTTTCAACCGATACCGCGGAGGTGGACGTGCCTTTAAACGACCGGACAACCGCACTTTTTGATATTCCCTGCGCGGCCACCGTGGTGTCTGATTTCGGCGGGGAAAGGCAGGAATATCCGGGCCGGGTGGTTCGCACGCGCGGACAGCTTGATCCCGCAACCCGGATGGTCGGCGTTACGGTAATTGTCAAAAATCCCTTCGGGTTTGACCGGCCCCTTGAAAACGGAGGATTTGTCACCGTGAAAATCTCGGGCAGGCGGATAAAATCAGCCCGCCTCCCGGTTTCGGCCGAACATAATGGATCTGCCTGGACGGCAAAAGACGGTCGGCTCCATATCCGGCCGCTTGAGATCATATACAGGACCGAGGATTTTGTTCGGGCAGTCGGCCTTATTGGCGGCGAACAGGTCATTACATCGCCATTGTTTGCCGTGACCGAAAACATGAAGATCAGGGTTTACGGGGGGAGCGTTAAATGAAGCGCGCCATAGGCTGGATGGTGGACAACCCGGTTTCCGTGAATCTTTTGCTCGCCTTTATCATAGGTTACGGGCTGGTGCAGATTATTCTGATAAAAAAAGAGGTCTTTCCCGAGTACAGTCTGGATGTGATTTCCATATCGGTTCCGTACAGGGGGGCCACTCCCCAGGATGTGGAAGAGGCGGTCTGTACTCGTATAGAAGAGGAAATCAGCGGCCTTGACGGCATAAAGAAGATCAGCTCCACCGCATCCGAGGGCTTGGGTTCGATTATCGTGGAGATACAAAAAGGGTACGACTCCCGCAAGCTGACGGACGATATCCAGAGCGCGGTGGACAGGATCACCAATTTCCCCAAGGACATAGAAAAACCCGTTATTTCCGAGATTTCATTAAAGCGGCAGGTTCTGAAGGTGGTGGTCTACGGAGATGCGTCCGAAAAGGATTTAAAGCGGATGGGGGAAAGGATGCGCGACGATCTCTCCGCAATGCCGGGTATTTCACTCGTGACCCTCGCCTCGGTCCGCCCCTATGAGATATCCGTGAATGTAACCCAAAAAAGCCTTGAAAAATACAGGCTCACCATTCCGGGAATAGCCCGGATCATCGCCGCCAACTGTCGGGACTTCCCGGCGGGCCGGGTGCGCCAGAAGGGCGAGGAAATCCTCGTGCGCACAAAGGGCCTGAAATATAACCGCCATGATTTCATGTATATCCCGGTTATCGTAAATGATGACGGCGCGCCGGTATATTTAAAGGATATCGCTTCCATAGACGATGGTTTCGAGGAAACCGACGCTTCATCGGCCTTTGACGGCAAACGTTCCCTGATCATCCGGGTGTTTCGCATCGGACAGCAGTCGGCGCTCGGCGTTGAAAAGGCCGTGAAAGATTACCTGGCAGGGGTTTCAAGCCGCCTGCCCACGGGCATTCATACGGCGGTCATCGACAACACTACGCGGGTATTGCGCAGTCGCATGAACCTGCTCATGAGAAACGGGACTTACGGGCTTGTGCTGGTTATCGTGCTTTTGGCCCTGTTTCTGGAATTACGGCTTTCCCTGTGGGTTGCCATGGGTATTCCCGCCTCTTTTTTCGGGGCGTTTATCCTGCTTCCGCAATTTGACGTTTCGATTAACATGATTTCCCTGTTTGCATTTATCATCTGTCTCGGCATCGTGGTGGACGATGCGATTATCGTGGGTGAGCATATATTTCAGAAGATAGAATCGGGAATGGAAAGAAGGCAGGCCGCTATTGAGGGAGCATACGAGATGGCCGTTCCCGTAATTTTTACGGTGCTGACGACGATTGCGGCATTCGTGCCCCTCCTGATGGTCTCGGGTATATTCGGCAAGTTCATGACGGCCATTCCGTCGGTGGTCATATCCGTTTTGACCATCTCGCTGATCGAGGCACTGTTCATCCTCCCATCCCATCTCGCGCATTTAAAGGAAAGAAGGCAAAGCCGGGTGTTGCGCGTGCTGCCCGGCTTTTTTAACCGACAGCTCAACCGTTTCATGGACGCGGTCTACCTGCCAATCCTGAAAAAAGCGATTAACTGGAAGTACGTGACCATATCGATCGGCGTGTTTATGCTTCTTGTGACCATCGGTTTTGTAAAGTCTGGCAGGATCGATATTGTTTTTTTCCCCAAGGTGGAGGCGGACCAGGTCGTGGCTTCGGTAAAAATGCCTCAGGGCGCCTCGGCCGAGCAGACGGGCCGGGTGGTAAACTATCTGGCCGGGCGTGCTGAAGCGCTCAGGGAAAAGATAAACCGGGAATACGGCAAAAATGTTATCCTGCACATCGTGAGCAATGTCGCAAGTATGCCCTATGCCAGCCGGCACGGGGAGCCGCTTCAAACCGGGCCCAATGTGGGGGAAGTGGCCCTGGAACTTGTCAAGTCGGAATTTCGTGAGGGGATCGGAAGCGAGCGGATCGCGGACCGGTGGCGCGAGATAACCGGGGTGGTCCCGGGCGCCGAGAGCATAAAGTTTTCATCATCCCTTTTTTCCGCGGGCGAGCCCATAGACGTGGAGCTTTCATCAGACACTTTCGACGACCTGTCTGCGGCGGCCGCGCGGCTCAAGGAAGAATTGAAGAAATACAAGGGCGTAAAGGATATCAGCGACAATATCCAGGGCGGAAAGCAGGAGATAAAGCTTGTGCTTACACCCCGGGGAAGGGCACTGGGCCTGGATGTGGAAACCCTGGGACTCCAGGTGAGGGGCGCTTTTTATGGCAGCGAGGCGGTACGAATCCAGCGTGAAAAAGATGATGTTCGCGTGATGGTGCGATATCCCCTTTCCGAGCGTAGTTCCCTTTACAATCTTGAGCAGATGAAGATCGCAACCCCTGCCGGGGATTTTATTCCTTTGTCCCAGGTGGCTTCCTGGAAGATCAGGCCCGGATATTCCGTGATAAAACGCGCGGACCGCAGGCGGGTGGTCGATGTTACCGCAAATGTAAACGAGGCGGCGGCGGACGCCAAAAAGATACTTACCGATCTTAAGGGCGCTTTCCTTCCGGCCCTGGCAGCCGATTACCCGGGCCTGGCCTATTCCTTCCAGGGAGAGGAAAAAGAGCGTCGCGATTCCATGGAAAGCATGATGGAGGGATTCTTCGTGGCCCTTTTTTTTATTTTCGTACTCCTTGCCATCCCGTTTAACTCTTATGTCCAGCCGCTTATCATAATGACCGCCATACCTTTCGGGATCATAGGGGCCATATTGGGGCACCTGATTCTCGGCTATAACCTGAGCCTGCTTTCCTTTTTCGGGATTGTCGCCCTTTCCGGGGTGCTGGTAAACGATTCCCTGGTTCTGCTTGTGGCCATTAACAAGAAGATGGCACAACACCCGGAGGACAGCGTTACGGCTGTTCTTCAGGCCGCGCGGTCGAGGTTCCGGCCGGTCATGCTCACATCGCTCACCACCTTTGGCGGGCTCATGCCCATGATCTTCGAAAAGTCCATGCAGGCACGGTTCCTTATCCCCATGGCCATATCCCTGGGCTTTGGCATCATGTTTGCAACCGTCATTACCCTGCTCCTTATCCCGGCCATTTATATGGTGACGGTGAGAAAAGCATAACCCCCCTGCTTACTTGAACGTCCCCCGGCTACGTGGGCTTGGGCGCAGCCTGTGCCCCGTTAATGTCACTTTCTCTTTATAAATTTAATTTTAACTTGATTTTTGCAGTTATTATGCAATAATTGACACTAAATAAAAACTGAGGAGGCTGTTATGCTCATTGAATTTAGTGTCACCAATTATCGATCTTTCCTTCCAACCCAGTCGTTGACAATGGCGGCAAATACTGCTTCTGAATTGCGGGAAGACAACAGCTTTGTCACGCCTGTTACTAATTTATCGCGCTTTCTTCGCTCTGCTGTTGTTTACGGCCCTAATGCCGCCGGGAAAAGTAATCTTATTCAAGCCATCGATTTTGTAAAAAATTTTGTCGTGTCATCCGCCAAGGAAAGGCAGGAAGGCGAACAAATAGATGTAACTCCGTTTCTGTTTAACAGCAAAAGCAGCCGGAAACCGTGTGAGTTTGAAGTCCTGTTTATCCAAAATGGCATACGCTATCAATATGGTTTTGCCGTTAATTCCGAACGTGTAACCGGGGAATGGCTGTTTGCCTATCCTGAGGGAAGGGCTCAAAAATGGTTTGAGCGAAATTACGATAAGAATAGTCAAAAGGATATCTGGTATTTTGGTCCAAAATTCATCGGCCGACGCAGGGTGTGGCAGGAGGCTACACGAAACAACGCAACGCACTTTTCCTTTCAACCGCTATTCAATTGAACAATGAACAGCTCAAGCCGGTATTCAGCTGGTTTGATAAGACGCTGCATGTACTTGGTGAAGGGGAAGGCATAAATCTCGAATTCAGCATCAAGGAGTGTGAAGAGGAACAAAAGAAAAAGAAAATCCTCGATTTTATGAATGCTGCTGATTTGTCCATTAATGATATCTTATTAGAGAAAAAAAATTTTTCCATGGATGATTTGCCTGCTGAACTGCCGCAGAATCTTAAGGAAAAAATTGTTAAAGACCTTGACGGCAAAAAATTGACCCGACTGTTTTTCATGCACTCATCTTCAGATAACAGCGAAGGAGCAGCACTGGAATTCAGCGAGGAATCCGCTGGCACCCGTAAGCTTTTCGCGCTGGCTGGTCCATGGCT
>JAADHK010000081.1 GCA_013151835.1 Deltaproteobacteria bacterium | reverse complement strand
GTTTTACCTTGTAATGAAAAATTTGTATTGATTGCCTGGTTCCATTCTCCGTTTTTAATAGATTTATCAAATTGGATTGTGCCCTTACAGGCACATAATAATTGAGCAACCGCAAACTCAGCCACTTCATGACAGTAAATGTCATCAGGTAATTTTTTAACTTCTATGCCGCAATTCGCGGCTTCTTTTAAGTCTATTAAAGAATCAATGGATTGATACAAAAAATTTATTAGTTTTATGCGCCCTTTCAATTGTTGCAATAATGATGCTGTGAATGTTGAATTAAACACATCCACCATTAAAATATTAATATCTTTAAGTATTATAGCATCTACCAATTCGGCGTCAGTGAATGTATCTGTTAAAAATTCACCTTTAATGTAAGACGGATAATATTTTTCAAGGTTCTCTTTGCAAACACCAATATATAGCAGGTTCATAATGGCCATTCTTTTATTTACTTCATCCATAATCTTTCTACTTCACATGGTCATGAAAGCTTTGCAAGCATCTGCCAAGTCTCTCAGTTATTATATCTATTTCTTCATTGGTAACGACTAAGGAAGGTATAATTTTGACACTGTTAAAATTAACACCACAGGCATAACTTATCACATGCTCTTTTAAACATTGAGACACAAATGTTTTTGCTAATTTATCCGACGGCAATTTAGATAATGGATCCACAATATCAAAAGCAATCGCGAACCCCACCCCTCTTAAATTAGCGACATAAGGGCTTTTACTTAAAAAATTTAATTTTTCTAAAAAAGCTTTCCCTTTTTCTAATATACCATCAAAAATCTTCTCTCTTTCTACTAATTTCATTAATTGATTAGCTATTCCCAGTCCCAGGGAACTGTTATTAAAAGTAGTTTGAAAAGCCGTCCCTCTACGGGGTACATTGGCAAAAAAATCAGAACGTGCGATGACGGCACTAACAGGAAAATAACCGCCTGCTATTGATTTTGACAAAAGAACGATATCCGGATTTTCCACTCCATATTGTTGATACACAAAAAAGGAACCTGCCCGTCCAAAACCCACTTGTATTTCATCTATTATTAATTTTACGTCACACCGTTTACAAAGATTGCTTAATTCCAAAAGAAAAGAATCTTTTGGAATTATAAATCCACCGGCCCCTTGTATCGGTTCAACAATAATTCCGGCGATATCATTTTCCGAGATCAACTTTTCAATTTTTTCCAAACAATCACTAATAGTTACATCATTATGGGTGCTTGGAAACGGAACAGAGAATGCGTAATCGGATATGGGAACACCAAATTGTTCTTTTGCTACCAATCTGTCATCTGCTACAGAAGCCGCCGCAGAACTCACTCCGTGAAATGAGCCGTCAAACGAGATCATACATTTTTTCCCGGTAGTATAACGACATAACCGAATAGCATCAGAAACAGCCGCAGAACCACCTATATTAAAATATACCTGATAATTTTCATCGGCGCTTACTTTTTTTGAAAGATATTCACTTAATTCAAGTTTGTCTTTTGAATGAAATGAATGGATTTGATCCACCCTTTCTATTACTTCTTTAACAATTTTTACAATAGGCGGATAACAATGTCCAAAATTTACAGAACTGTAGTTAAGAACCAAATCAAGATAAGGTTCTTCTTCTCCATCAAACCAAACCCACATCCCTTTTGATTTTACCGGCATTAAAAATTTATCATACATTTTTGATTCATCGCAAGGACACGCATAAGTGTCTTTTATAGATACATAATCTATTTTAGATACAGACATGTTATTATCTAATTTCATATTAAACCTCATTTTTCGAGTCAATGATATCTGCCAATGCGTCAACTAAAACGCAATTCTCTGTTTCGGTACGGCTGGCAATACGAACATATCGATCAGAATCCTTAAGTGTTTTGTCTGAACAGTGTTTTATGTACATGTTATGCTCAACAAATAATCTCCGCGTGAATTCAGGAGCGCTTTGCGTATCATCGGGGAGACGGCAGAATACAAAATTTGCATCGGGTTTGTACACAGTCATTCCCGGGATAGAACACAGTTTGCGATATAGATTGTCCCGGTCGGCCCGTACCAGTTTACAGCTTTCGACAAACTCCTGCCGGTAATCTGGTAAAATCCGCAAAAATTCTTCTGCAAACCCATTAATATTCCAGATATGCACACCTTTTCGTACCGCTTCGGCAAAGGCGGCATTGGCGGTAAGCATATAGCCAATCCTAAGACCGCAGATTCCATAGGCTTTGCTCATGCTTTTAAAAATTGCCATATTGGGGTAACGCTCGATGTCCTGCTCCAGGGTTGTTTGGCTCGGGTTTTGGATAAAATCCATAAAGGATTCATCGATGATCAGCATACAGTCATGAGGTGCAAGTTTTTGTGCAAGACGGACGATATCTGCCCTGGGTACCAGCATAGATGTCGGATTATTTGGTGTTACCACAACAGCCACATCAGCTTTAACCCTGATTGCTTCAGCTGCAAATTTATCCACATCCAGATGGAAGGATGGAACTTCAAGCGCAAATTCAACAGCCCGGCCCGACGGCGCCGCATTCGCATATTCATTAAAAGAGGGTACCGGGACTATCAACTTACCGCATATGTGACCTGAGACAATTTTTATAAGTTCGGCCGCGCCATTTCCAACGACAATCCTTTCAGCCGGTTGATGTATCAGCTTACCGATAAGACCGGCCAAGGCATCCTGTGCAACCGGGTAGTTTAAGACAAGATCGTGGATCTGATTTTTGAAGTTGGTAAAAACCGCCTCTGGCGGGAAATAGAGGTTATAGAGATAGGAATGATCTACAAAATCATGATGATAGTACCCACCATGCTGTCCGGAGATGAATGCGTATTTTTGTGCTTGAGTCTCATAATCATATTGCTTCATGTATAAGTTCCTATTGATTTATTTGGAGACTCTTCATTTTTTTGAAGATCAGGCGAATCAGCGCCCCAAATTGAAAGCATGGGTTGAAGCCCTGACACCGGAAAAGGGACGTGCTGTCGTCTCCGCCTGTCTGTTAGCTCGTTGAAACAGCGGCCTTACTGAGGGCTGCGGCGTGATATTGTCACGAATAGTTGATTTATATGCGTCTGCCTGAAAAATCTTCTCAGCTTCTGCCAGATCGGAAATAGTATCAATTTCATACCAGGGCTTGTTGTCAAAAGAGACGGTCTGAAGCGAGAGGCCTCCGTCAGCCACCATGCCCGCAAAGACGGCTTCATAATAGTCATGGACCCTGCCGGATGAAATGTACCGGTCTAAATTTTTTGAAATAGCAAGCCATGAAGAGCGCGAGAAACTGTAAATATTCACCGTCTTGTATCTGATCTCATCTGAAGGGCCGGCCGTGCCGCTCCGGAAGGCCTTAACCTGTTTAAATTGATTGGCTGTGACAGTGGAACCGTCCATCCACGGCTGCATGTGTGCAACGGCAATTCTATCAGGATAAAGCATGTCATCCAGCAGAGATTCGTCAAAAACAAGATCGCTTTCGACCAGCAGAAACGGCTCATGAATACGTTCACGGGCCATCCAGAGTGAATAAATGTTATTGGTCGTCTCATACAGCGGGCTGAAAATGTACTCGACGGTCATGCCGCCCGCCTGTGTTCCCAGAAACTCCCGAATACAATGTTCAAGGTGCCCCGTGACCACAACCAGGCGCTTGAAGCCTTGCTGCTTTAAACAATCAACAAGGCGTTCAAGGATGGACGTTCCATTGACCATTGTAAGGCACTTAGGCCTGCTTTTCGTCAAGGGGTACAGACGACTCCCCGTGCCGGCTGCAAGAAGCAATGCCGTTGTTACGCGTCTGTTGTTAAAATGGTTGTTCAAATTCACCTATCCTTTTCTTAATTCGTGTTCAATTTTGATGATCTTGTAAAAAGTCAGGTAACCCGGTAAAGATGGCACAAGTAGAAAGTTCCATATACAAGGCGTAGTGGTGTCGCGAAAGCGGAGGCACACATATAGTATTCCGAGCATTTCGCGACCCGCTACAACGCAGTAGATGGGATTTTTTACGACGCCATTTTAGTTGCGTGATTGTTGTGGCGCTGTGGTTTCGAGGTTTTGACAGCGCTCTCGTACCGATCGGTACGGCATACCCTCAGCACGCTTGTAACGCTCAGCACGTATGAACCAAAATGCGAGTCCGCCCGTGTTGTGCGTGGGAGCCGATCGATTCCCACTGGCCCTTACACCTAGAGAGCCTTTTCGTCCGGTTTTTTGCCAACCACTGGCCTCCATGATCATTCGTACCACCACGCCAACAGCCTGCCGTAATCGCTTGCTCCTCTGAGTGTGTATATCTGCCAGAGACCGATCGATGGCAGGATGTGATTCAAGTTCCCGGATAACGCCAGCCATCGGAGGTCTGTCGTGATGAATCTCAGACTCCTTCATCCGACGTTGCCTGTTGCTATCATTAAAGAATTCAAGAACTGCGGTGAAAGATTGTTCCGGATCATTCACAACATCGGAAAACGTTCGGCCCTGATTGTCCTTAAGGAACATCTCTCGTGTGATCGTTACGCCTGGCACATTATGCTCCATTCTATCAATATCCTTGCTGATTGACCGGCAAAATTTGAACGTACATAATTTGAAGATGCAAATATTGTATCTTATTACCGGAAAAAGCAAGAACAATATGAAAAACTATTCCACCCTGCATACGTTCAACACATATTTTTTCCTGATTTGGTGTGGCTGGAAGATAGTGTCAATTAGATAATATGAAACGCTTTTTTACATCACCAGGCTGAATTTAAAACAAAAAAGGGGTCAGCCCATTGCATAGGCTAACCCCTTGATTTTGGTTTGGTGCCGAAGGGGAGACTCGAACTCCCACGAGGAAACCCCACTAGACCCTGAACCTAGCGCGTCTACCAA
Organism: Deltaproteobacteria bacterium; assembly: GCA_013151835.1. Classification (GTDB taxonomy): domain Bacteria; phylum Desulfobacterota; class Desulfobacteria; order Desulfobacterales; family Desulfosalsimonadaceae; genus JAADHK01. The sequence continues at coordinate 54,872 of JAADHK010000081.1, read as the reverse complement.
TTCCGCCACTTCGGCAAAAGAATGATTGATTTCAAAAGAGTTTTTTTCTATATAGCCACATCATTGTTAAGTCAAGATTAATTTCTTCGTAAGCGTGTAATAATAATGAAGCTGATCACCAGCATGGATGAAATAAAAGAGCCGTTTTTAAACGCGGTCGTGACCATTGGAAATTTTGACGGCGTCCATCTCGGGCACCGCGAAATTTTTAACGCCGTGATCCAAAAGGCCGGGGCGATAAACGGGACATCCGTTGCCATTACCTTTGAACCCCACCCGATGAAGGTCCTGAAAAAAACCAGCCCCCCACCCCTTATCACGCTGTTTGAACAAAAGTCGGAACTCATTAAAAGCACGGGTATCGACGTCCTTGTACGCATCCCCTTTTCCAAATCATTTGCTGCCGTGACCGCCCATGAATTCGTATGCGGTATACTTTTGGCGAAAATAGGAATGAAGGCGATTGTTGTGGGCAAAGACTATACTTTCGGTAAAAACAGGAAGGGGAATATTGATTTTTTAAAGTCATACGGCAACAAATACGGATTCGAAATTATCGTGACGGACTGGATATTTAATGGAAAGCGCCCTGAAGACCGGGTAAGCAGCACCAGGATACGTAAATCCGTGCAGGACGGCGATGTGACCGAAGCGGAAAAGATGCTCGGACGTCCCTACCAGCTTCGCGGGGCTGTTACACCCGGCAGGAACCGCGGGGGCCGGATCCTGGGATGCCCCACGGCAAATATAAAATTAACGGATGAATTATGCCCGAAGACCGGGGTTTACGCCGTAACCGTGGAAGTAAACGCGGCCTCGGAAGGAAAAATATATGACGGCGTGGCCAATATCGGCTACAGCCCGACTTTTGAAGATCACCTGTTCACCGTGGAGGTCCATATCCTTGGGTTTTCCGGTGATCTTTACGACCGGCCCATTCGGGTAAACTTTCATGAGAGGATAAGATCTGAAAAGCGATTTTCATCCATTGAAGAGCTTTCCGCGCAGATAAAACAGGATATACGCATAGCTGAAAGAATACTTGCAACATAATAACCTAAAGGAAATAATCAGGAAAGATGAGCGTGCTGAAGATTCTTACCGATCCGGACCCGAGGCTGAGAAAGGCTGCGGCCCCGGTCACTACTTTTGATGAAAAACTCAAATCAATAATATCGGACATGGCGGATACCATGTACCTTGCGCCCGGAGTGGGCCTTGCGGCCACCCAGGCCGGGATCGACATGCAATTGCTTATCTACGATCCCGAACCTGACCCAAAGGTTAAAAACTTCAAGGTGTTGGTCAACCCGGAAATCATTTCCTCAAACGGCGAGGTTTTATCCGAAAACGAAGGCTGCCTGAGTGTTCCCGATTTCAGGGCTGATGTTAAACGGGCCGACACTATTAGCGTGAAGGGCATGGACGAAAACGGAAAATCCCTTGAATTTGAGGCCGACGATTTTGTGTCGGTAATCCTCCAGCACGAAATTGACCATTTAAACGGCATCCTCTTTATCGACCATATCAGCGCCTTAAAACGTCATATTTACCGACGAAAACTTAAAAAAGAGCTGAAACATAAATGACCTGCCCTTTTACCACAATATTCATGGGAACACCCGATTTTGCAGTGCCGGCCCTCAAGGCGCTTGTAGATTACGGATGCCGCATCCCCCTTGTGGTAACCCAGCCGGATCGACCGGCCGGGCGAGGGAAAAAACCCGCAGCCCCGGCTGTTAAAATTGCCGCAGAAAAACTCGGCCTTTCTGTGATCCAGCCGGAATCCGTTGCCTCCGACGAATTTTATCAGACCCTGAAAAAGCTTGCGCCCGATCTTTTTGTCGTGGTTGCCTACGGTCATATTTTAAGCAAAAAAATACTCGAAATTCCAGCTATTTGTCCTATAAACATTCATGCATCGCTTTTACCCAGATACCGAGGACCCGCCCCGATCCAATGGGCCATTATTAAAGGTGAAAAACAGACCGGTGTAACTTCCATGCTCATGGACAAGGGGCTGGATACGGGCGAGATTCTTCTTTCTGAAAAAACGCTGATTTCAACCGACGACACGGCTGAATCACTTCACGACAGGCTTGCCCGCCTGGGGGCCGGGGTTTTGACTAAAACCCTGGCTGGGCTTGAAAACAAAAGCATAAGGCCGATTGCCCAGAATCATGCGCAGGCGAGTTACGCCCCCATGCTTAAAAAAAAGAACGGCCATATCAACTGGCGCCTGTCGGCGGAAAGCATACAACGTCTTGTGCGCGGGCTTTATCCCTGGCCCGGTACGTTTTTCTTTTTAAACAACAGGCGATTTAAAATTTTTAATGCAGCCGTCCGAAAAATGGAACAACCCGGGCCTCCGGCAACAGTGATTCCCAGCCCCTTATCCGAGCTTCGGGTATCATGCGGAAAAGACGCCCTTGCCATTCTCGAACTCCAGGGGGCTTCGGGCCGCCGCATGAAGGCGTGCGATTTTCTTGCGGGAAATCCGGTTAAACCCGGCACCGTTGTCTCATGAAGGCTGATCCAAGGCAAACGGCCCTCTTGATTTTAAACAGTATAGACGATGGCCGCGCACACCTGGACGCTGTTTTAAACCGGGTGCTGGATGAAAAAACCTGCAAAAACTTGTCCGCCCGGGACCTGCGCCTTATCCACGCCCTTGTTTTCGGGACGCTTCGGTGGCAAATACGCATCGACCGGATCATTGCCCTGTTTTCAACGACTCCGATTAAAAAAATAGATAAACGAATCTTAAACATCCTGCGTCTCGGTATTTTTCAGATTCTGTTCATGTCAAGGATTCCGGATTCTGCCGCAGTCAACACATCTGTTAACATGGCGTCAAGGGTTGCGCCGAAATGGATTTCAGGATTTGTAAACGGATTGCTTAGAAACATCGCGAAAAACAAAGATCAAATTAATAAAAAACTTAGCGTGACCGGCATTGCACACGGGATTGCGATCAAATACGCTTTTGCTGAATGGATAGTCAACCGGTGGGTCAAGCGTTTCGGGGCGGAGAATACTGAACTTATTTGCAACCGCATGAATTTGATTCCTCCCTTAACCTTGCGGGTCAACATGCTCAAAACCGACAGGGAACGGCTTGCCTCTTTATTGGAAGAAAACGGTGTCCCGGTTGAGCCCACCCGTTATTCGCCGGAAGGACTTTTAATTTGCGGCCCGTGCGGCCCGGTAACCGCGTTGCCGGGTTTTTCAGACGGCCTGTTCCAGGTTCAGGATGAAGCGGCCCAGCTTGTTTCACAAATCCTCTGCCCTGCCCCGGGTGAAACCGTTCTGGACGCCTGCGCCGGGCTCGGCGGCAAGACCGCACATATCGCGCAAATGATGAAGGATACAGGCCGGATATTTGCAATTGATAAGGACGCGGACAGGCTGGATGCCCTTGGAAAAGACATGAAACGGCTCGGGATTAAGAGCGTCTCTGCAAAACAGGGGGATATAACGGATAAGGATATAAACCTCCCCATGTTTGACAGGATACTCGTGGATGCGCCCTGCTCGGGCATGGGTGTGATCCGCCGGAATCCGGACATCAAGCTTTCTGCGTCCCAAAAGCGCTTAGCGTCACTTGGTGCCCGGCAATTAAACATTTTAAATTCAGCGGCCCGGTTTCTTGCGCCGGGCGGGATACTCGTTTTTGCCGTGTGCAGCATTGAACCAGAGGAAACAGAAGATGTCCGTAACGCGTTTTTATCCCGGCAGCCGAATTTTCATCCCGACATTGGCAGCGGTGAAATCAAGGCGCCGGTTTCTTCCATAATAAACGAAAACGGATGCCTGTTTACCTTTCCGCACCTCTATGATATGGACGGGTTTTTCATCGCAAGGTTTAAAAAAAAGGAGCAGAAAGCATGAAAATAATCGCCCCCTCTATTTTATCCGCCGATTTTTCCCGGCTTGGAGAAGAGATAAAGGCCGTTGAAGCGGCCGGCGCGAACTGGATTCACGTGGATGTCATGGACGGTCATTTTGTCCCGAACATCACCATCGGCCCCTTGATCGTCAAGGCCGTAAAAAACGTCACAAACCTTCCCATAGACGTTCATTTGATGATTGAAAAGCCTGAACGCTATATCGATGAATTCGCCGAGGCCGGGGCCGACCTGATTTCCGTTCATGTGGAGACTTGCCCGCACCTGAACCGGACCATAGAACAGATTTATTTGGCCGAATGCCGGCCCGGGGTGGTGTTAAACCCGGCAACCCCGCTTTGCTCCGTTGAATGGATATTAGAAGATATCGATTTTGTCCTGCTCATGAGCGTAAATCCGGGGTTCGGGGGCCAGTCGTTCATACCCTCTTCGCTCGACAGGATAAAAACGCTCAGGGCCATGATTGACAAAGCACAATTAAACACTCTCATTCAAATAGACGGCGGGGTCAACAAAGATACGATCAAATCCATTTCAGACGCCGGCGTTGACGCCTTTGTGGCGGGTTCGGCCATATTTGGATCAAAGGACTACAAAAAGACAATCGATGAATTAAAGGCATTGATCAGGCCTGACATTTCCGTTTGATTATCATTGGAGGAACAAACCATGGGAATTAAGATTACCGTTATTCACGGGCCGAACCTCAATATGCTCGGAAAACGTGAACCCGACAAGTATGGTACGACAAGCCTCGATGCGATCAACCAGATGCTTGCTTCGGCCGCACAGGAAAAAGGGGTTGAACTGGAAACATTCCAGTCCAATATCGAAGGCGAGATCGTCGGCCGCATCCAGGTTGCCGTCCGGTCTACCACGGACGTGTGTGACGGCATGATCATCAATCCCGCAGCATACACCCATACCAGCATCGCCATACGCGACGCGCTCCTTTTGCTTGACTGCCCGATAATCGAGGTCCATATATCAAATATCTTCAAGCGTGAGCCTTTCCGCCATCGCTCCATGACGGCCGATATTGCGACCGGCCAGATCTCGGGACTTGGGGCGTACGGCTACATTCTTGCCCTTGACGCCCTTGTCCGGATGATTGAAAAATAAACGGCCATGAGACGGTTTTCCCATCCATTTCTGCTCCTGGCGCCCGGCCTGGTCTGCGCGCAGATCGTCTTTTCGGTTGTTGTCTATTTATCGAACACGGATTTATACAATTGCATGGGCATGATCAGCGCTTCGGGCTATCTCCCCGTTCCGAACATCCTTGTCTTTCCCATGCTGCAGAGCGTTAAAACCGCTTTTTGCGGCGCGGTATTTTTTACGCTCACCGTTGGGGCAGGCCTTTGCTGCCTTTCATTTTTATGGGCATGGATCGTCAGCCGCATCGGGTTGAAACACGGCGCTGCCATGCTTTTCGCTCTTTTGCCCCTGGCGCTGTTCATCGCGGCACTTAACGCCAACGGGTTTAATCCGGCTGCAACTCTTGCAGCGCTTTTTATTCCCGTGCCCGTCTTTATCCTTTCGGCCCGTCGATTTAAAAACAAAAAATCGGGAATCGACGTGCTTCGCGCAGTCGTGCATATTGCAATCATTCTTGTTCTGGGACTTTCCTGGTTTGCACAGGCAGACAGGGATATGTTCATCAATATCAGGGATTATGTCCTTTTCTCAAACCCGGCGGGAAAGGCGGTAAATGATTTTTATTACAAATATACGCTTTTTCCGGCCGAAGTGTTCAAATCCTATGACCAAAAGCTTTTAAAAACATGCAGGCTTGAAACCGGCCCCGGCTTTGATGTAAAAAAGATAAAAAAAGCGTTGATTAAAAACGATTACCTGCCGGTCGTATCCAATACGCCGGTTGACCTGGTTCTTGTTGAAAAAAACAGCGAACTCGCGTTTTTTCATGGCGGTAAAAAACTGCTCGTGGCTCCTGTTCATAAATTTTTATCTGATCCAAAAAAATTTCTTTCCATGTTTTCAGACAAATGCGACACAAATGTTTTTTTTCGTAAATTTACATTTTTTTCACTCCTTTGCGCCCTGCCCTTTATCTTTTACCTTATGGTCCATTTCCTGTTTTGCACCCTTTTTTTGTGGATCAAAAATCCGCGTGCCCGGGATGTGTGGGCGGCTGTTTCGTGTCTTGTGCTCGGGCTTGCCTTTATTCTTCCCCTTTATCGCCTGCCGGTAGACCAGGTGCCGAAAAAGGAATTAAAGCAAAAACTGGCATCATCTGCCTGGCCTGAACAGCGGGCCGCATTAAAAACAATCGAGGAATCCGGTTTTGATCCCATGCGGTATGCCAATGCCAAAGCCCTGGCAAAAAGTCCCCATGTGCCGGTAAGGTACTGGCTTGCAAGGGCGCTTGGAAACAGCAGGCAGCCGGAAGCCGGAAAAATTCTCAAACAGATGTTTTACGATCCTTCGCCCAATGTAGTATGCATGGCCTGTTATGCCATGGGAAGGCGGCATTACTCTGTTGTTCGCCCCCTTATCCTGGAGCTTATTGTAAGATCCGATCATGCATATGTTCAATGGTATGCTTACAAGGCATTAAGGAAAACAGGATGGATTCAATCGGGTTTGGATTAAAACCCTTTGCCGCAGCGGTTGCGGGCGTTATTTTCGTGGAATGGGCTGCTTCATTTTTTACATGCGACCCGGTCCTGGTTACCGGATTTGCACGCCTGGCGGACATCTGCATTATCGCAGGGCTTGTTTTTTTCTTCCGGAATTTTGCTAAAATTCCCGGCCTGCGCAGCCATGAAATCCTGCGCGGACTTTGGATGGGCTGCCTCTGGTCCGTGATCTTCGGCATAATTGTCGCCATGGCGGGCGTCGTTCTTTTCCTGATTGGAATCAATCCTGCAGCCCTTGTTCACGCAAACCTTCCATCCCGGCCGTGGGAATTGGTTTTATTTCTTGTAATTGCCGGAATCATAGGGCCTGCGGCCGAAGAGCTTTTTTTCAGGGGAGTGGTTTTCGGATTTTTACGAAAATGGGGCTTCTGGCCTGCCATGATCATCAGCATGGCCGCATTTGTATGGGCTCATCACACCCGGGCCGGAATCCCCCTGCCCCAGCTTGCAGGCGGGATTGTTTTTGCGTGCGCATACGAACGGGAGAAAAACATCCTTGTCCCCATGGTCATCCATTGTGCCGGAAACCTCGCCATCTTCACGATTCCAGTGATTTGCGCGGCAATGTGTTGAGGTTTAACGGCGGCGGTATCCGCCTTGCGGCCCGATAAAACAGCTCGCTATCCCCTGCCCCCGGTCCCGGTTCATCTTCAGCCGGTTCAACCGGTTGATCCTCATTGATTGCTCCCGGGTCCCCGGACTCGCCCCCGGTCTGGGCCAAATCTTCGTTTAAGGCCATCAATTCCGGACCCGCGTCTTTGAGGCGGCGCAAAGTATTGTTTAAAAACTTCGAGATCCGGGTGGAAACCGGGGTCTGCACGTAAAGCAGCTTTTTTCCTGTTTCTATCATTTTTCTGAGATCCCGGACTGTCAGGGATTCAGCAGCACATTGCCGGACAAGGGAAATTTTCTCGTCGTTGTTCTCAAGACTTAGAAGCTCCACCTTGTGGCTGGGTTAACTGCGTACTCACTTATCAACATTCAATTCATTTCCCGTTTTCATTATCCAAAACCTGCCGGATGATTTTCGCCAGTTTCCGCCTGGAAACCGGTTTCATGACAAAGGCGACGATATCCACTGATTTTGCTTTTTGCTCATCATTGAGCGTGCTTTGCCCGGTGCAGATAATCACCGGAATATTCGGGCGGATGCGTATGAGTTCTTCGGCAAGACAAACGCCGGTCATTTCCGGCATGGACATATCGGAAATGACGATATCATACCTGTCCGGAGCGGCGCGAAACAGGTTCAGGGCATCGGTCGGCGACATGGTTGCGTCAACCGTGTAGCCAAGGGGCTCCAGCATCAACAGCCCCAGTTTCATGATTGATTCCTCGTCATCCACGAAAAGGATGGTTTCATTTCCCGTTGGAATATCCTTTGCCAGTCCTGTTTTCGTCTCCGGTTTTTCATGAGTCATAGGCAACAGAACGGAAAACACGGCCCCTTTGCAGGGTGTGCTGTCAACAAAAATCGCGCCGTTGTTGTTTTTTATAATCCCGTGAACCATGGCAAGGCCCATTCCGGCCCCTTTTTCAAAGCCCTTGGTGGTAAAATACGGATCAAAGATACGGTCTATGATGTCAGGCGAGATCCCCGGGCCGGTATCGGAGACAATTATCCTGACATAATCGCCTGGATTTAATTCCGGGCCGACACCGGGTGACGTTTTGTCCAAAATTGCGGACTCCACCTTTACGGTAAGAATCCCGCCGCTGTCCTCCATTGCCTCGGATGCATTGGAACAAAGGCTCATCATGATCTGATTGAGTTGAACCGGATCGGCCAAAACGGTTTGTCCCGCATCCACAAGGTCCGTGCAAATATCAATCATTCCTGGGCGGGTAGAACGTAAAGAAGCAAGCACATCATTAACAATCGGCACAACGGCCGTGGGTTTCAAGTCCTGATCTGTTGTGCGGGAAAACGCGAGGAGCTGGGCAACGATGGTTTTGGCCCGCAGGCTGGCGGATTTGATTTCCTCAAGATTCGCATGGGCTGAATTACATTCCGGCATATCCGACAGGGCAAGTTCCGCGTTACCCATAATAATACTCATTATGTTGTTGAAATTATGAGCAATACCCCCGGACAGAGTCCCGATGGATTCCATTTTTTGAGCCTGGCGGAGTTTAGCTTCAAGCGACCTGCGTTTGGTAATGTCTCTTGTAACGCACACGACTGAGTATGGAACCCCTTTTATGTTACGAAGAAATCGTGTGGAAACCTCTGTCCAAACAGTCGAACCGTCTTTACGATATTGCTCCAGTTCAACGGTGGGGGCTTTTGCCTGGCCCAGATTATCTGCGGCCAATTGGCCGCTTATTTCGTTGGTAACAAGTGTAATTGAGGCGGGTGTCAATATATCACCGATATGGCGGCCTGTTATCTCCTCGGCACGATAACCGGAAAGGCGTTCAATCGATGGACTGACATGGGAGATTCGCAGGGTATCTATATCCAATATCCACAATGTATCTAAAGTATTGTCAGCCAACAGGCGATATTTTTCCTCGCTTTGGCGAAGATATTCTTCCGCTCGTTTGCGCTCGGCAAGCTCAATTCTCAATTCCTCTGTTTTTTGATTCACCACCTTTTTGAGGAATCTGTTCCACGCAAAAATGGCGATAATGATAAGGCTGCAGACCACGATAATCCCAATAAGGATCATCCAGAACAGGGTGCTCATGAATATTGAATTTTCTTTTAAACGAATCCATTTCCCAAGGATTTCATCTTTTTTCTTTGGAGAGATACGGGCCAATGCCTTGCCGACAATGGCATTAAGCTCCGGCCAGTCATTTCTGGAGGCAAAGGAAAGCTTGGTATAATAGCCGGTCTCTCCAGCGACACGAAGGTTTGTGATTCCCTGCTTTTCAATATAGTAAATGGCCACAGGAAGGGTTGCCACCAGGGCATCAGATATGCCCATGGCTACTTTTTTCAGTCCGGTTTGAAGATCGGGCGTCAGATCGAGTTGAATGCCGGGGAAATCAGCTTCCAGAAGCTCCTGCCACACATAGGATTTCACCACGGAAACCCGCATGGCCGATAGGTCTTTAAGAGTAATCGTTCCTTTGACTTTAGCTCTGGTAATGATCACGCCCGGCAATACAAGGTGTGGATCGGCAAATAAAAGATATCCGGATCTCGCCGGGGTTTGAGCCGCTGCGGGGAGCGCGTCGATTTTTCCGGATCTGGCTTTTTCAAGAACTTCATTCCAGGTATTGCAGCGGACAACCTGAAAATTTATCCCGGTTTCCTTTTGTACCTGTTGCATGAAGTCGGCTGCGATGCCCTGGTATTCGCCATTCTCATCAAAGGACTCAATCGGCGGAAAATTCGGATCGGGTGCGATCCGAATAACCGGGTGGCTGGAAAGCCATTGTTTTTCATGGGTAGTGAGCCACGACGAATCCATTCCCTTTGGGTCCTGCGCCCCCGCCAATGGAATAACGCATAAAAACAGAGCAACAAGACACAAGCGAAAAAGAGTCCGGCAGAAATTCGCTCTTGAATATTTCATCAGGTGAAAAATCTTTTTCTCTTTTTCTCTTTTCATTATTAATTTTTCATTTTTCATTCCCCGGGATCAGGCTCATGGCCCGTTCAGCAAGGGCTGCGATGGTGAGGCTGGGATTTGCGCCGATATTGGCGGACACCGAAGATCCGTCGATCACATAGAGGCCGGGATATCCGAATACCTGGTGCGTGGTATCGATCACGCCGTTTTCAGGCCCTGATCCCATGTGGCAACCGCCCAGGATATGGGCGGTTGTGGACATATTTCCAATGCTTTCCGTTAAAATGTTCAGGGGCTGACCATCAGAAACCCGGGCAAGGGTTTCGGCGGCCCGGTTTGCTACCGGCAGGTTGGTGGGCGCTGATTTTCCCTTAACGGCCACGGATTTTAATCCGCGCCGGAACATCATGGATGCCTTGGGTCCGTATTTGAAGGCCACCTGGTTGTCCAGATGCTGCATTACCGTCAACACAGTGACCCGTTTGTTCCAGTTTTTGGCACACCATGCAAAGGCAAGTCTTGATGGATGGGCTATGATGGCGCAAAGAGTTTTTAAGGTGCGCAGAAGAGGGTTTGAATGATCCACCAGCGGGCCGGTGAAAAACTTCATAAAGGTGTACCCTTTTGGGAACCGGTTCTGGGTGATATGGGTATGATCGTCGGGATAGAAATGGGAGGATATGGCCGTACCACGGGTCAGGTCGATATCCTCGTCTGATGATAAAACCCCCACGATGGCCTCGCTGTTTGTGCGGGCAACTTTGCCGAGCATGGGCGAAATCGCGGGAAGAGTCTTTGAAATTCCCGGCAGGAAAAAAGGAGTTCGAGCGTACCCACCACACCGGCTGCAACAATCACTTTTTTTGCCGTGATGTCCGGATACTTGCGAAACCGTTTCACGGGGTGCCCGGTTTTTAGGCAATACCCTCCCCCGGGCATGGGGATTATCCCGGATACTTTGCGAAACGGCAGGATGGCTGCGCCGAGTCTCTCGGCAAGGTATAGATAATTTTTATCCAGGCTGTTTTTCGATCCATGGGAACAGCCGGTGAGGCACCGGCCGCATAAATGACACCCTGCCCTGTGCGGACCCGCACCATTAAAAAACGGGTCGGGCTTCATGACCTCCGGAGTTCCGAAGTAGATTCCGTTGGGCGTCGGGCCGAAGCTGTTTTGCGCGTTCATGGCTTCGGCCGTTTTTTCAAGGAACTCGTCCTGGATATCCATGCTCGGATTTTCGGTTACCCCAAGCATTTTTACGGCAGTATCATAGTGGGGCGCAAGCACTTTTTTCCAGTCAATGCCAAGGGCGGACCATGCGGGGTCCTTATAAAAATCGTCCTTGGGCATAAGCAATACCGCAGCATAGACGATGCTCCCCCCGCCCACGCCAACCCCACGCACAAGGGTTACATGCCGGAAAAAGTCCTGGGAGAAATAACCGGTCATGCCCAGAAAAGGCATCCAGTTCAGGCGCCTGATATCGCTGTCCCCTTCTTCCATATCCTCGGGGGTGACACGGTTGCCCTGTTCAAGCACAACCACCGAGTACCCTTTTTCAGCAAGGCGCAGGGCGGAAACGCTGCCCCCGAATCCGGAGCCGATGATTGCATAATCATATTCCATTGTAATTCCATTATTATTTACAGGATTAATCACCTCAACAATGGTCAGGCGCTCCCCTCCCCCGCATCAAGCACTTCCCGTATTGTCCGTGCAAGCCGGGTTATGGAAACAGGCTTGTAGAGAAAGGCCTTTATTCCTTTTTTTCGCGCTTCTTCTTCGTTCATGCGCGTGGTGTAGCCCGTACAAAGAACAACCGGAAAATCGGGGCGGATATTCATCAACCGGGCCGCCAGCTCGTCGCCGGCCATGTCCGGCATGGTCATGTCCGATACGACCAGGTCGAAATGATCGGGATTTGCTTTAAAAAGCAAAAGCGCATCCTTCCCGCTCCCGGCGGTTTTAACCCTGTACCCAAGCCGTGAAAGAAGCTCGCCTTCGGTCTCGACAATGGCTGTTTCATCGTCTGCAATAAGGATTGACTCACTTCCCTTGGGAAGTCTTTTATCATCGGGTTTTGCTATCTGATTTACAGGCGAACCAACGACATCGATCGTGGGAAGATATACGGTAAATGTGCTACCGCTTTTCGGCATGCTTGAAACGGTAATGGCGCCGCCGTGTTTTTGAATTATTGACTGGACCACCGACAACCCCAGGCCGGTTCCGTTCCCCCTGGGCTTAGTGGTAAAATAAGGATCAAAGATTTTCTTCATGACCCCTTCCTGAATGCCGCAACCGGTATCCCGGATTGTAATCCGGACGTATTTGCCGGGATTCAGGTTTGAACCGGTAGTAATTGCGTGTGACGTTATATTCACTTCATCCACGCCCAGAACTAAAACACCGCCGTTTTCCTCCATGGACTGGCCCGCATTTGTGCAGAGATTCATCAAAACCTGGTGAATCTGGCCCTGATCGGCCATGACCTTCCCTTCCGGTTTTGATATATTTTTTCTTATATCGATGAGGCTGGGAAGGCTTGCGCGCATCAGGCCGACAACATCATCGACAATCGGCTCGATGCGGATCGGTTTTTTTGCCTGCACATCGTGACGGCTGACTGCTAAAATCCGCCGGATCAGGTCGCGCGCGCGGTTGGTCGCCTTTAAAATATTGTTTAAGTGATTGAATACTTTTGAAGCGGGATCAGTTTTAAGGAGCGACAATTCCGAGTATCCGAGTATTGCCGAAAGAATGTTGTTAAAATCATGCGCAATGCCGCCTGCAAGCGTTCCGATGGCCTCCATTTTTTCCGCTTCGCCAAGACGTTTCTCGAGCCGCCGTTGGTCTGTTATGTCATGCAGGACGGTCAATGTGAAAAAATCGCCTCTGATTTCGATCAGCCGGGCAAATAGCAATATTGCAAACCTGCTTCCGTCCTTGACTGTCAGGCCGGTCTCAAAGCCGTTAACTTCCCCGCTCTTGGTCAGCGCATTGATAAATTCCTGGCGCTGGTCCGGATCAAAACCCAGGTCCAGGGGAGTTTTTCCGATAATTTCGTGACGGGTATATCCGGACAGATCGCAAAATTTTTCGTTCACGTCAAATATCCGCCCGGCAAGATCTGCAAGGGTTATGGGCTCGGGCATGAGGCTGAAGAGCTGCCTGAATTTGATCTCGCTTGACCTGAGGGCGGCCTCAACCTTTTTCTGCTCGCAAAGATCAGTTGCCATGGCGGTAAAACCGGCCGGTTCTCCGTTTTGATCCGAAATAAGGGTTGTGGTCATATGGGTGGGAAAAAGGGTGCCGTCCGCATGCATGTGTCCTACTTCGCCGCTGTGCACCTTTTTCCGGATCACCATTTCATTAAACGGCTCTACATCTTCTTGCAGCTGTTTGTCGGAATGAAAAATCCGTATATGTTTTCCAATAAGATCACGCTGGGAATAACCATGCATATCCGCCCATCTCTTATTGACAAAAGTAATATTTCCGTCAATGTCCGCAGTCGCCACGCCTTCGCCGATGGATTCAAGGATACCGGCAAGACGCGTCAATTCATCACCCATATGTTTTCGATCTGTAACATCATGGAAGATAAAAACAATGGGATCGCTGTCGGTTCCCGCATCAATCGCATGGGCGGAAACCATGAAGCGGAGGTTGTTGCCGTCCCTGGTGACAGCGGACCATTCAAAATGAACGGGCGTATTTGCGGCCACCTTTTTTACACATTCTTTTAGATCAGAAACAGTATAAGGCGAACCGGCGGTACAAAACAGATCAATTGGCATACGTCCGTATTCAGACTCGCTGCCTGCGAACCAATTGGTAAAAGCGGAGTTACAGCTTGTAATGGACATGGATTCAGGATCATAGGTGCAGATACCATCATTTACAATGTCGCGGAAAAGGGAAATGCGCTTTTCAAGATTTTCAATTCTACCGCGAAAACGATTTATCCGGTCGGATTTGCGGATATTTGAAGCAACAAGCAGCAGCACGGCCGCCAAAAGGAGGGCGATAAAAATCAATAAGAAAATCGAGACCTGCATCTTAAGTTTCCGATTTTACGAAGCGGTAAGATAATCCAGCAATATCTTTAACATGCGGCGCACAGGTTCGGCCGCGCCCCAGAGAAGCTGATCTCCCACGGTAAAAGCCGATAAAAAATCATTGCCCATATTTAATTTTCTGAGCCTTCCCACCGGCACACTGAGCGTTCCGGTAACTGCGGCCGGGGTGAGATCGCGCGCCGTTTCCGGCTGGTTATTGGGAACAATACGGACCCATTTGTTTGCTGATTGGATTATCGATACGATTTCGTCCATGGGGACATTACGGGTGAGCCTTATGGTTAATGCCTGGCTGTGACAACGCATTGCCCCTATGCGAACACAGGTGCCGTCTATGGGTATCTGCTCTTTTGTATCGAGGATCTTGTTGGTTTCTGAAACACCCTTCCATTCCTCGCGTGTCTGACCTGATTCCATGGGAGAATCGATCCAGGGAATAACGCTGCCTGCAAGGGGGACCCCGAACCTGTCCGTTGGAAAGGATTTCGAGCGCATTGTTTCAATGACCCGAGTGTCGATCCGGTGGATGGACACATTCTTGTCTTCCAGCAGGTCGACAGAGGCATCACCAATTGCTTTCATCTGGGATACGAGTTCGCGCATGTTTTTCGCGCCTGCACCGGATGCCGACTGATAGGTCATGGAGGTAAGCCATTTCACAAGCCCCTGTTGAAAAAGCCCGCCGATTGCCATGAGCATGAGACTTACCGTGCAATTTCCCCCGATAAAGTCCCGTATACCGCTATCAAGCGCGTTATCTATGACCGGGCGGTTGACCGGGTCGAGTACGATAATGCTGCTGTCCGACATCCTGAGCGCGGATGCGGCATCAATCCAGTAGCCCTTCCAGCCTCTTTTCCTCAGTTCAGGATGGACTTTTTTTGTATAATCACTCCCCTGGCAGGTTACGATGATATCCACGCCAAAAAGCATGTCAATATCGTATGCATCCTTTAAAGGAGGCGTCTTTATGTCGACATCCGGTCCCAGTTCCGGGCCGGGTTCACCGGCCTGTGACGTGGATGCGAACAAGGCATCAAACCCGTTAAAATCGCCTTCGGTCCTCATCCGGTCCATTAGAACGGATCCGACCATTCCCCTCCAGCCCACAAAACATACCCTTTGCATTTTCTTCTTTGCCCTCTTTTTATGACGATTTAATGGAGAATAGTTACATTGAAATCAATTTGTTCGGTTAAACGCCGACAAAAAAATAAGCTTTCGCAAGCCGCCCTGAATCTATATCATTATCTGCCTAAATCGCAAGTGAAATCATGGACGTCAAAAGACAGGGCACGATGAGGCCATGCACGGTTTCAATATTCAGGATTGCTTTTGTCGCCGGCAAATGATAACGATATCTCGCGTAAAAAATCTTACTGATTTATTTAGTATTTAATTGTTGCCAACCTGACAAAAAAAGCCTGAAAAATGCCGACTTATGAATATACCGCCCTGAATATTAAGGGCAAAACGATCACCGACATCATCGATGCCGAAAGTGTTGCGGCAGGGAGGCAGAAGCTGCGCTCCACCAATATCTTTCCTGTCTCAATCCATGAAGTGGTGGAGGCCTCGACCAAAAAAGAAGCCCGGTTTTCAAATCTGCTTGCTTCGTTTTCATCCCGGGTCAAGCCGGCTGAACTCGCCATAATGACACGGCAGCTTGCAACTCTTCTGGGGGCGGGATTTCCGCTGGTTTCAGCTCTTTCAGCTCTTTTGCCCCAGACAGGCACAGGCGCCCTGAAAAAAATTCTGTCCCAGATAAAAGACGCCATTGAGGAAGGGAGCAGCTTTGCGGCGGCGCTTTCCCAATACCCCCTCGTTTTTTCCGATATTTATGTAAACATGGTCCGCTCCGGCGAGTCATCGGGGACCCTGGAGCTTGTTTTAAACCGCCTTGCCGACATCAGCGAGAAACAGCAGGAACTGAGCCACCGCATCCGTTCCGCCATGGCCTATCCCGTGCTTATGTCGATTGTGGGGATACTGATCCTCTTTTTTCTTCTCACATACATAGTTCCGAGCATTACGTCTATATTCGCCGATATGAAGCAGACGCTCCCCCTGCCCACAAGGTTACTGATCCGGTTGAGCCATTTTTTGCGGACCGACTGGTGGGTGCTGTTAATCGCCATCGGCGGCCTGGTGTTTGGTCTACGGCAATTGATACAGACCGATAAGGGCGGTTATGCATTTGACCGGATACTCCTGAGACTTCCGATAATCGGGCCGCTTAAAAAAAAGCTTGCGGTAGGACGTTTTTCACGCACACTGGGGTCGCTTCTTGAAAACGGGGTTCCCCTGATGGCGGCTCTCGGTATCGTTAAAAATATCGTTGGCAACCGCCTGATCGCCGATGCCATTGCAGCAGCCGCGCTTGATGTGGAAAAAGGGATCGGCCTGGGCAAGGCCCTTTCGAGCTCCGATATTTTCCCCAGCATAACCATCCAGATGATCCAGGTGGGTGAAAACAGCGGCAAGCTCGAATCAATGCTTTGCAAGATGGCTGATATTTACGAAGGCGAAGTGGACGCCACAGTTTCCGGGATGACCGCGCTCCTTGAACCGGTGGTCATACTCGTCATGGCAGTGGTGGTGGGCTTTATCGTCCTTTCCATCTGCATGCCCATATTCGAGATGAACCAGCTCGTGAGATGACGACCCCGCTAAAACTTCAGGGAAAATGCCACAAAAAAACCACCCCGCTGCCGGCTGAGCGATACGTCGGCGGGAGCATACTTTTGTTTCAAGCCGTTTAAAAATCGGCCCTTCGCCCTGGCGTTGTACTTGTGTGCGGATGTTATACCGCCGTAGATGCTTCCTCCGTAAAACCCGACCCCGACTGCGCCCAGCATGCCGCCAAGGGTGTAAAGCCGCTTGTCAAAGCTCTCATATGCGGCAGTAAATAAAACCGAATTCAGGAAAAAGGCCATGCCCGCATCCCTGTACCGGCCGCAATAGAGATATCCGCCTCCCGGCACGATGGAAAAAAGACCTGCCAGAAAGGGGCTTTTTTTCGGTATATTTTTTCCCTTTGCATCAAGCTCATGAAGTATCGCCTGGATATGAAACGCCTTTTTTCCGGAATCTGAAACTGCGGAAAAAGCTTTTTTGGCGGCATCAATGTTGAATTTTCGGCCGGATTTTTGAAGATAGAGCCAGCCGGTTTGGACCAATGCCCTGTCGTGAACGGATTGATCAAACAAAGACGAGGAAAGCCGTTTTAAAATAAGGATGGCGGATTCAGTCTCTTGTGCGGCGACAAGGCAGCGGCTGATCATGAATACGGATTCTATTGCAGTATCCGATGTGCCGTATTTTTCTTCCACGGATGCAAAGAGCGCAATTGCGTCTGAATACCGGTGTTGATTAAAACGGGCCATGCCTGCGGAAAACAGGGCTTCAGGAACCTTTTGATCATTGGGGAAGAAAAAGACAAATCGTTTGAATTCAGATACGGCCGAATCATAGTCGGAGTCTTTTTCCAGGCTTTGGGCAAAGGAGAAGACATCATCGGCAGTTCGGCATGGCGACATGGCCGGGTATGCGCAGGTCGCTGAAAAGACAGTACTCAGGAAGATAAGTATGACGTAAAAGTTTCTCATAATAACGTTCTGCGGTAAATACGTTCCCCCGCTGGAGCGTGGGAATGAGATGAATATTCGCACGGCCTACGTAGCGGAAGGCTTCAGCCTTCCATTTGCCTGTATGGCTCCATGTAATTTCATGAAAGGCGGCCTGAAGGCCGCCCCTACGAGGGCAGTACAAGAAAAATAACAGGTGCAAGAACCAAACCGAACACTATAGTATTTTATTAAAAAATGTCGAATATTGAACACGGAATATTGAACCGCAGAAGTAAAAAACTTCGGGACTCGATATTCCCTGTTCGACATTATGCGGTTGGTTTTTATAATAAACGCTTAAGTTAATGACATTGACGTTCAGCTTTCTACGACGCAATCAAGACTGATGGCGTCGTAAAAAGTCCCATCTACTGCGTTGTAGCGGGTCGCGAAATGCTCGGAATACTATATGTATGCCTCCGCTCTCGCGACACCACTACGCCTTGTATATGGAACTTTCTACTTAGCCATCGTAACCGGGTTGCCCGACTTTTTACGAGATCATCAAGACTGGGTGACGCGAAGGACCTCTTCAATAGTGGTTATCCCCTTTAAAACCTTTGAAATTCCATCCTGGTAGAGAGTCGACATTCCCTGCTGTATGGCCTGTTTCTTGATCTGGTGGGAATCATGGGTCTTAAGAACCATACTCTGAATGGTTTCATCCAGCCTTAAAATTTCATATATCCCCAGCCGGCCCCTGTAACCGCTTTGAAAGCATTTCGGGCATCCTTGTGGCCTGTAAATAACAATGTCGGCGGCATTTTCAGGAGATATCCCGAGACGCTTTAAGGTAATATCGTCCGGCGTGTACGGCTGTTTGCATTCATCGCATAAAACCCGCACCAGCCGCTGTGCCACAACCGCAAGCACCGACGAGGATATGAGAAACGGCTCTATTCCAAGGTCAACAAGCCTTGTAATGGCGGAGGCCGAGTCGTTTGTATGGAGGGTGGAAAATACAAGATGCCCGGTCAACGCCGATTGTACGCCGATCTCGGCGGTTTCAAGATCCCGCATCTCGCCGATGAGGATAACGTCCGGATCCTGGCGGACAATGGACCGCAACCCCCGGGCAAAAGTAAGATCGATCTTTGAATTTACCTGTATCTGGTTGACTCCCTTTAACTTGTATTCCACCGGGTCTTCGATTGTTATGATATTGATATCCGGCGAATTGATTGTGGAGAGTATGGCGTAAAGGGTGGTGGTCTTACCGCTGCCTGTAGGTCCCGTCACAAGGACGATGCCGTGGGATGTTTGGATCAGCTCCTTTATTATATCGAGCCTCTCCTTTTCAATTCCAAGCTGGGTCAGTTCAAAAAGGGAGCCCGACTTATTCAAAAGCCGAAGAACCACGCGCTCCCCGTCGGAAATCGGGATTGTTGAAACGCGGATATCTATGCTCTGGTTGCCGATCTTGACTTCGAACCGGCCATCCTGGGGAAGTCTTTTTTCAGCGATATTCATCTTGGCCATGACTTTTATCCGGGAAACAAGAGATGCCTGCATCCATTTCGGCGGGGTGAGCATATCATAGAGTATCCCGTCGACCCTGTAGCGGATTTTAAAGCTGTGCTGCTCCGGCTCGATATGTATGTCGCTTGCACCTATTTTTACGGACTGGGATATCACATGATTGACTAACTTTATAATCGGGGCATCGCTTGTATCGTCCAGAAGGTCGGCCGTCTCTTCAATCTCGCTTAAAATATCGCCGCTGTTTTCCTCCATGTCGGCCACAAGCTGTTGCGCCGTGTCACGGCTGCTGTCAAAGGCTATGTTAATAAGCGCGTAAATGGATTCTCGCGTGGAAAGTACGATCTCGAAATCATCGGCCTCGAAATCATCGGTATTGATAAGCTTTGCCAGGTCGTCTGCGGCCGGAAAGGAGGTGGGATCATTTATGGCGATAACGGCCCGGGCCTCCCCCAGCACTGCCGTGAAATCAGGCGAAAGGCCGGATTTATTTCCTTCGGCGAGGATCACCGGCACGATCGTGTGCTTCTTTAAAAAACCGATGGGAACCTTTTTCGCAAAATCGGTTTCCATATCCTCTGTGGGCAGTCGGGAAACAAATGGAAGATCATAAAGACGGCTGTAAGCTTTCAGAAGCTGCAATTCGGTTATGACCTTCTTTTTAATCAGGGCCTCGGCAAGACAAATATCCTGTTCCACCCCGACTCGCCGGGCTTCGGCGATGATATCTTCTTGCATGCCGAAATCAGTGGTTAATATGTCGGAGAGTTTAGGAGCGCTCATTTTGATGGTTTTTCCTTGTCGGGCTGGCCATAGAGCTTAATGGATTTTTTGCTGATCGTCTCTATTTCCTTACGTTTTTCCTCGCAGAATTTTGAGGGTTCATCATCCCCTTCCAGAACCCTTGGAGTCAGGAAAATAAACAGATTGGTCTTCTGATCCCCCTTTCCAACGGTCTTGAAGAGCCACCCCAAAACAGGGATGCTCCCGAGACATGGAACCTTGTACTCGGTTGATGAAAGACTCTGATCAATCAGGCCGCCCAGAACCACGGTATGCCCGTCCTTTACAATAACAGTTGTCTTTATGGACCGCTTCAGGGTCGTGGGTTGAAACTGGTCCGTAGTTCCCTTAAGCTTGCTGATCTCTTCGGATATCTCGAGGCGGATATTCCTGTCCTTGTTGATCTGGGGTGTTATCTCCAGGTTTATGCCCACATCCTTGTATTCATAATTATTGTACCCGGAATTACCATACGCCGTATTGGCCGGGCTGGACTGGGTAAGGTATGGAATATTTTCACCGATCTGGATCTTGGCGGTTTCATTGTCTGTGGTAAGAATCTGGGGCGTGGACAGGATATGCGCGTCGTTGTCCTTCTTGTATGCCTGGATCACGGCTGAAATAGAGGGAAAAGGAACGCCTCCGACCGTGATGTTCTCTCCGAACACGCCAAGGGAAAACCCTGGCGGGAGAGTGAGAGCCCCGGTCGCTGATGGAACGGTATATGAGTACCCCCTGTCCCCGCCGAGCGCGCCTCCTGAAAACCCGCCGCCGTAAACTCCGGACTTGCCCTGGAAGGCGCCCTGGCCGCCGGCTATCCATTCGGCGCCGAGGTTAAATGACTTATCCCTGCTCACCTCCATGATGAGGCATTCGATATAGACCATGGGCCGGGGAATATCCAGCTTTTGAATTACATCCTTTAATGTATCAAAGTCGTCCTTGCTTGCCTGAACAATAAGAGCATTGGTTGCCTTGTCTGCGGAGATCTTTACATTCGCGGAAACAACCGGGGCCACTTTTTTCCCTTTTACAGTCTTGCTTCCCTTGGACGGCAAAGCCTGGAGTACGCTGACAATATCCTCGGCCTTTGCGTTTTCAAGATAATAGACATGTATGTTTTCCTTGCCCTTGGGAATCTTCTTGTCCAGGAGGCCTACCAATTGCCGGACCCGCTCGGTATTTGCCTCGCTGGCCATTACCACCATGACATTGGTTCTTGTATCGGGCACGATTGTAATATCCTGCTGCCCGGATTTTTTGCCTCTTTTCCGGGCTGTGAAAATAGATGTTATAATGCGGCTCATCTCCTCGGCATCGGCATAATTTAATGAAAGCACGGAGAGTTCACGGCCGATGCCGGTGACGTCAATGGCATTTATAATGCCCATCAGCCTCTTGATATTAGAATAAACATCCGTGATGACCAGCATGTTCGTTGGCTGGTAGGAGAGAATCACGCTACTCTTGGAAACAAGGGGTGCAAATAGTTGCTTTACGTCATTGGGATCTGCGTACCTCAGGTGAATCAACTGGGTGACGATCCTGTCCTCGGCCGAGCCGCCCTTTTTCTTGTAACGGGTCTCGATGTTCATTGTCCTGGCATAGGGCGAAGGTATGATCTTCGTGACCTCCCCTGCCCGTACAGTGGCGTACCCGTGGACATCCAAAACGGATTCAAAAACCTTGTAAGCCTCTGCAATGGATATTTTTGAGGGCGAAATAATCGTTATCTTGCCCTTTACACGCGGATCAACGATGAAATTGGTCCCGGTCAGTTCACTGACAAATTTTATGAAAACATTGATATCAACATCATTGAAATCAATGGATACGTATTGGCCGCCGGCATTGGTATCAGTTCCGGCAACCCTGGCATCCGTTGCAGCGCCGGCCTGGTCTTTTGGGGTCGTTTGATTTTTTTGTGCTGCGGAAGTCTTGCCATCGGCGGCCATGACCGAATGCATCGGCAATGACAGCATAATGGCCGTGGCAACAAGGAGACCTAAAACCGGCTTTAGACGTCTTTGTTTCATGATACGTAGGATTCCTTTCTTTTCATATATTCCGCAATCAGCGGATCTGGTACATGATGGTTTTTTCTTCGCCTCTTCTTTTTATCTGGAGCTGGACGCTATCCGCTGATTTCAGATTTTCATAAAACTTGAGAGCATCGTCCACGGACTTGATCGGGGTTCCGTTGACGCCTTTGACAATGTCACCGCTTTTAAGACCCATTTTTTCAAATATGGAGCGCCGCTGTATGCCGGATAAGAGTATACCCCCGGGCTTTCCTTCCTCAAAATACGGGCGCACCCTGACCTGGCGCATGAGATTATTGATGTTTTTCAGGGATTCATTGATCTGGCTGCGGTCTATACTCACTGTTTCGCCATCAGCAGCAGCCTCCCTGTTGGACCTGCCCGAAGACCTGTATCCGGATCTTTTACCGCCCTTTACGGACAGATCCTGCATTTCGAGGATTTCATCCTTGCCGTTTACACTCAAAACTATCTTCCGGCGCAATATCAGCTTGATTTTAGCATCTTTTGCTCCTGCAACAGCGTCTCCATCACGGTAGAGCTGCTGCTTGTGAGTTGAAGTATCCTCGATAACCGCATAGCTCTTGTCGGGATCACCCGTTATCGTGCCCCAGAGTTTAAGCTTTAAGCTGGTCTTTTCAAGGTTTTCAATATCCGATGTTGAGATTTCAGCTTCCTTTGGCGCAGGTTGCAGGGTCTTGAAAAGATCCCGGTCGACAATTGCCTGAAAGTCTTTGGAAGACACGCGCGTTTTTCTGACCACGGGCCGGCCCGCTGCATGTCCCGCCCCATTGTTTTGTCCGGCGGCATAGGCAAAGACTATGCTTTGAGCCGTGAGGCGGGCCGAGATTACGGTATAGAATATCTTTACGCTGAAAAAAATCGCGCCGGTAATAAGTGCCAGGTTTAAAAATGTGAGAGCTTTTTTTATCATAAGTGTGTCTTATCGCTTTAGTTCACACGGCCGTTGCTGTATTAACGAAACGAATAATTCATGCTGGAAAATGTGCCTGTCACCGTAAACGGAATACCGCCCTGCCGTACGTATTTTTGAGGAAAAAACGCCCCGACTTTTTTCAGGATGTCCGGAGCAGGCCTGAGCGTGCCCTTGAGCTTGATCCGGCTGTCGGAAAAATTGGCGGCAAGCGTTATGCTTCCGGTGGCGGACACGCTCAAATTGCGCCCGTTTAAATCCAGAGCTTCTATGTTTATTTTCTGTTTTTCCATCGTGATATCGGTTTTGCCGGTATCAAATACAAGCCCGTTTAACCCGATAACCGGGCTGTCAAATTCAATGCCGCATTTTTTTGCGGAAAAATGTGCCGAGCCCTTGCCGGCGCCAAAGGAAGGCCCGCCGTATTTAATATTCCCGGAAAGAATGCCGGAAATTCGGTATCGGGCGAGCTCCTTTATTATCGGTATGGACTTTAAATTGACTTTAAGAACCCGAAAATCGGCATTTATATCGCCAGCCTTTCCTGTTTTAGCAAAATCGGCATACCCGACAATCTTTCCGTCATAAAGCGATGCGTTAACATCAACCCCCATCCTGCCCTTGAAAAAAGATGCGTATGCTGGAAAAACGGTTATCCTGTCCAGAAAAGCTGCGGGATTTTTTTGGAATTTAATATCAATTTCTGAAAAAACAAGCCCCGGCGGCAGGGTGAGCCTGGCGTCGGCAATCGAAAACTCGCTTTGGGGCGCCAATTGCGCCAGCCTGTACGCAAGATAGGTTGTAACGGTTTCGGACGGAAACAGGATATACAGGAAAAATCCGACCGCAATAATGACAAAGGTTATGTAAGTCAATATTTTCTTCATTTTATGTTGATTCCAGGGTTTCCACCTGCATGATAACGGAAAGGAGCCCTGATTCCGTATCATTCTTCTTTATGGAAAGCCGCCGTACCTTTATCAGGTTTTCGGAAGTTTCGACCTTGAAAAGATAAGTCGAAAGATCATTTAGGGTGATATCCTGCAATTTCAGTTCAACCGAGGTGAGTTTCAACCCTGAGGCTTCATCCACAGTTGTGGCAGGCTTCATATAGGCAATCTTTTCTTTTATATTAATGTCGCCCGCAAGCCGATCCATGAATGAAAAAAGAGTGAATCCCTTTTTCCTCGCCGAAAATTTCCGCTGTGAAAGCGCGGCTTTCTTCTTTAAGGTTTTGTGTTCGCCGGCAAGCGAGACCATTTTTTCAACAACTTTTTCCCTGACCGCAAGGCGATGACGCAATTCGTCTCTTTTCTCAAAAACAGGAAAGATAATCACCCTGGCAAGAATGAAAACAATGATAAATACGACCGCCGAACCGACGATAAGCTTTTCCCTGCGGTTGAGACTCAGGTTTAAATTCATGCCCATGCATCCGTTCCTTTATTTCGTAAAAACTATGAACCGGACTGTATACCGGCTATATCCGCTTTTATATTAAACCGGACCCGATTAATGGTTTTATCCATATTTGCGGAACTTATGGTGATATGGCTTAAAAACGCTGATGTCTCAAGCCTGCCCTTGATGTCGTCAACCGCGTTAAAAGTATCTGTAACGCCTGCGATGAGCACTGCGTTATCTCCCCTGATAAACCGGGTAAAAACCACATCAAGATCATCCGGAACAAGCCGGCTCATATCGCTTAAAATATCAATGTTACGGACGTTGTTTCCGGTTTCTCCGGAATAAACGGCCTTTTCCTTCATCTGTTTCAATTCAACCTTCATCTGTTGGACGGCAGCCTTGGTCATCGGAACCCCGGGCAGGGTTGAGTGAAAAACAGATGCGATTTTTTCATTCAACACATCGACCCGCTGCTGCAAAAAATGTGCGTCCAGAACAACGGTGAACATCATGAGTATAAAGACAAAAACACCCAGCATCGCCGTGGTGATGATCTGGTTCTTGTTTTCTCCCCAGTATTTTGAAATCGCGTAATGTTCGCGGCTGAAATTAATCGGAGATATGGATAACAGCTCGACTGCGGCCAGGCAAAAGGGGGCGTTGATCTGCCCGGTATCATACTCGCCGGGCTCTTTTGGATTCTCCAAAGAGATGTTGAGCATGAGACCGCTTGTGACATCCAGGGCCTTTACGGGAAGCCCGGTTGATTGCGCGAGAAGCGGAATAAATTCATCGTCAAGGCCGGAAGTCTTTGACACAATAACCGATTCGGCAATGAAATCAGATTCAAAACGGGCTTCAAAAAGAGCGGATACCCGGCTCAGATTGGACGACACGCGCGCGGCGCGTGCATGCACATCCATATTTTTCGGGGTTCGCACCTGATGAACAAGATGTATCCGGCCCGAGGCAACAACAAAGATGGTGGCGCCGGTGATATCCGCATCAATGTATAAAAACCGATCCATCTGTTTTGTGGATTTATCGGCAATACACATGGCCTGGGCGATTCCGCCGGCTGTGACAATTCTCGGGGTAAGATGGGAACCTTCAAACACGGATGTAAACATGTCAAGGGTTTCGTTCTTCACCGCAGCCGCTATAAGCCCGGTATCGCCATCGCATGAAACAGGCATGAAATCGATAAAAAGCTCTTCAATCTCAAACGGGAGCAGAGGCTCCAGCTCAAAGGGAAGAACCTGCCGTATTTTTTTTCGATCTAAAAAGGGGACCTTCAGGTTTCGATACGAGACGTATCCGGATGGGATGGAAAGCAGGCAGACGGCCCCGGAAGTGTCGAGACCTTCTATCACTTTTTGTATGCCCCATTCGAACCGGGAGGTAAACTCGGGCGCATCGGAGAGTAAAACAGATGAAAAGCCATCGTCCCGCATGCCCTTAAGGCCGGTTTTAACCAGAAGACCGGAAATCTGATCTTCATGAATATCAATTGCTAATATTTTGTTGCTCATGGAATAATTTAAGTTCCAAAAAACCAGGTAAAAACACCTGAGTCATAGTTTATGGTCTCGTAAAAAGCCAGGCAACCCGTTAAAGATGGCTAAGTAGAAAGTTCCATATACAAGGCGTAGTGGTGTCGCGAATGTCGCGAAAGCGGAGGCATACATATAGTATTCCGAGCATTTCGCGACCCGCTACAACGCAGTAGATGGGACTTTTTACGACGCCATCATAGTTTATGGTCTCGTAAAAAGTAAATCCTATCACCAATACCCTATTTAAAAGTCCAGTTCAATACTTTGCATTGCCATTTACCAATTTTTTTGTTTTTTTCCCGTTCGAGCAGAACGGCAGCCCGCATGGACGTGTCATTTAGAATAGCCCCGACTTCCACGTGGAAAATATCGCTTGATGTCGTGATCAGGTCGGCGTTTATGGTAACGTCGGCACACCCCGGAACATCTTTATACCAGGTCGGGCTTGTCAGGTCATGCATATAGGATTCAGACGCCTTTTCAACCCTGAAATCACAAATTGCCTGGGCAAGAAACTCCTGGCCCGCAGGCAGCAGTGCGGCCATGACCGGGACATCCGCTGTATTGATATTAATTTTACCGTCAAACGTAAACTTGTGATCCGGGGTCTCCGACATGCCGGACACGGTGATATAGGCGCCAATCCCTGCCCCCCCCATATCAAGGCCGGCAAAGAGCTCCGGGGTGATGCCCTTGATGCGCATGAGTTCAGCGATCTGGCGAATGGGGCCGTTACGGCAGGAATACGGTGGGTCCAGATCCCGGTAATAATTGTCTTCAGCGCCGGTTAACCCGGAAATTGCATCGTCGTCTCCAAAGTCAAGCCAGTCTTTCACGGGATTTATAATCATGTCAGGCACGATGGGCTCGGAAATAAATTTGTCGGCCGATTCGTCCTGCTGCGCCAAAAGAAGGTCGAAAAAACGATACCACAACTCCCTTTGCGCGGGATTAAAATCCCGGCCCTTGGGATAACTCACCAGCGCGTTTATCTGGAGACGCGCCCGCTCATCACTGATTAGCATCCGGATTTCACCGTCGTCAAACGGGATCTGAGCAAGATAGTCCGCAACCACTTCCGGATCGGCCCAGTCGTCCTGCAGGGAATCGGCCGGACCTTCCCTCTTGTCCTTTGCGAGTATGACGCATGCCATGTTGACTGCGGAATCAATCATGTGCGTCATTATGATCCTGTCCCTGGATACTGCCGCATCGGTAATGGAGTTTCGCATCCTGCGGTTTAATGCGACCGTCACCGTTACCATAATAGTAACCACGCTTAAGGTTATCAGCAGGGCAATACCGCGATTATCCGTCGACTTCATTTGCCCTCCTTTTTCGCCATACGGAAAACCGGAAGAGGCACCCTTGTGTAAAACGAGCGGGTATTGTTTCCCGATGCAAGTTCCAGGTGGATGCCAACGGCAACAGGCGTCGTGTTTTTGTAAAAATCCGAATCAGAGTCCCAGTCTTCTTCGGTCTTTTCCTCTGCATCGTAAAAGGTAAATTCAAGGGCGACAATATTTGTACACATAATGGGATCATTATCACTTAATTGTGCGTTCTGATCGATATCATAGGGGAACGCGGTGTCCGCGCGACGCAGAAGATAGCCCTGGTCCGGATCATCCGAAGCAGTGACATAATACCTGATCTCGGCAAGCCTTGAATCGGCAAATCCGGAAAGTCCAAGGTGTTCGGTGGATGTAAACCTGAGGGTTGAAAAACGATTCCCGCCCGCAAGGTCTATTTTTGCCAAAAACCTGTATGGATCATCCGGGCCGCTAAAACCGGGCGGTGAATAGAGCGGAAAAGGCTCTACATAAATACCGGTCAGGTCAAACGTCATCCGTTCCATGCAGTTTTTTGCCATTTCAAAGCTGTCCGAGGCCCGGGCTATGGCGTTTGTCCTGGACAGAATCGCGTTAAGGGAGCTGTACACAATGGTTGCCACCACCCCGAACATGGTAATGGCCACCAGAAGTTCGATTAACGTAAAACCCTGCTTGTCTGTAATTTGCGGTTTCATGATATATTTAGTAAGGCGATCCGTCATTCTGTTATATCTTTTCTGGCCTCTGAGAGATACTCCTTTATTATTAATTTCAAACCGCTCCCCTCCTGAGTAACCGTCACCACTGCCAGGGAAAGCTCAATTGTTCCTCCGTCGGGGCCTGTTATTGGAAAATCGTCCACACCGGCCTTCCATACATATCCCGGCGCATCTTCACCGAAATCACCGGATTGAGAGCCTGAAAACGAGGATGGATCGGCTGTAACCTCAGCCATCTTCTGCTGGGCAAGAAAGGGCGCCACGGCGTAAAACCTCGTGGACTCGTTCATGGAGATGGTCTGCCCCTGGAGCCGCAAAACACTTACAAACACGATGGCGATAATCGCAAGGGACACCAAAACCTCAAGAAGGGTAAAGCCCGCAGACAGACTTTTTACGGAGTCGTCAGAATTCGACATAATCGTCCTTGATCAAGGCCCGGGAAAGAAACGGTTCTATAATATACGAAATCGTATTTCCATCATCATCCTTGACATGGATGATCGCCCGGTCTGAATAGCCCTTTGCATAAAAGAGTATATCAACTGTACCTGCCGTCTGAATAGTTCCATCGGCAAACAACACGTCCGCAATCCTGTACCTGTCGGGCAGGGAGAATTCCTCTTTTTTTGGTTTTTCCGATATCGCGTCCACAGGGGATTCATTAAATTTCGCTCCATCTCCCTGTTGCGTGTCCCCGGAGTCATTGATTTGAGTGTTTATTTCAGGCAGCATATCCATATTACTTTCAGGCCCGGCAAAGCAGGATATGCGGTTTTCACCCATGTCTACTTCCATCACATAGGAAACCTGTTTTGCGACCGCCCTGCTTTTCAGGGACTTGACATGAAGGATAATCCAGTTGGAAACCTGCCGCGAGGAATTCGTGAATATAGAAGAGTCAATGCGTGGTACGGCAAAAAAGAAAATAATCCCGATCAGGGTCATGACCACTATGAGTTCAATCAAGGTGAACCCGCCATGGTTTGAAACCCTGATGCGCGGCCCTCTTTCAGGGGTGCAATCCGGTAAATTGGAAAAACGATTAATACACGGCAAAAGAATATCGGCCTTTGTTTTGCAGATGGAAATCACTCGACTTCCCAGTTGGAGATATCCTTGTTCTTTCCCTCGCCGCCCGGCTCACCGTCCGCTCCATAGGACATGATGTCAAGATCGCCATGGACGCCGGGAGAGAGATAGACATAATCATTTCCCCACGGATCTTTGGAAACTTTTGATTTTTCCAGATACCCGCCTTCACGCCAGTTTTTGGCCGATGGACCGCCGGAAGGGGCAGTCACCAGGGCCTGGAGTCCCTGTGCAGTTGTCGGGTAGTGGCCGTTATCGAGCTTGTACATCTTGAGCGCGGTTTCAAGCGCCTGGATATCGACCATTGCCTTTGTCCGCTTGGCTTTGTCGGGCTCCCCCATTATCTTCGGCGCAAGATATACCGCAAGAATACCGAGGATCACGATGACCACCATAAGCTCGATAAGGGTAAAGCCTTTGTTATTGAGCTGTGCTTTCCTGCCCATGAATCCACCTTTATTATTTCAAAGTTAAATTTGTGTTCGTGCATGCCGGAATACGTGCTCCATCAGGTGACTATCTACAGAATCGGCAGCTTTATATCAAGCCTTTTTACAAGCCGGTTCTATATCCCTAATATGCCGCCGCTATCGTACTAATTCGCAATTTTATATTTTTAGTTTCCATGAAGTTTTGTAGAGTGTAAATCGTCTTTATATCGAGCTGTTAAACTCAGACATTGCTTTTAACCGGACTTATGTCGTATTATAAAAGCATGAGAAGCTCATATAGAGCTTTTTTATGGCGATTTGAACACCACTGTATCGAAAAATAACTTATCTATAATTTCAAGATATTATAGATAAGTTATTTGGAAAAAGAAGAAGACGAATCAGTCATTAAAATCGAGGTTGATAATTATGGAGACAGTTGTCATGAAAGCTAAAAAAAATATTTTGTCAGATCTGAAAAATGGCCTGTCGATCCTGGCCGTTTCAGCAAAAACCCGGCCTGAGCTGGAGGAAAAAATCCGGGACTGCCGCATAGAGATCAAAGCCGCCGGCAAGAGCGTAGCGCAAATATGCATGACTGCCGCTTCTTCTTTTTCATATCAAGATTCCCATCGACTTGTTGTGGTTATTGGAAGTGTTGGAAATAGCATGGACGAGCTTGACAAGGCACTCTGTCTTGAACCGGGTGAAGAAAAACCCGGGCAACTCGCTTTTGCCGGTCAGGGGCCGCCGCCCGGAAGGATCGCCTTTCTTTTTCCCGGCCAGGGAAGCCAGTACGTGAACATGGGCAGGGAGCTCTTTTCCGCGTTTTTTCCCATTGACAACCTGTTTGAAAACGCAGGCTGTGTTATTGGTGGAAAAAACAATCTTAAAAATAAGATTTACCCGCAATCAAATGATATTGATAAAGGATTAAAGGCGCTTGAAGCCGAGCTGAGATCAACGGATATCGCCCAGCCGGCCATAGGAGTTGTAAGCATTGAAATGATGAAGATTTTGTCAAATTTCAATTTAAAAGCCGATGCAGCGGCAGGACACAGTTTCGGGGAACTGACCGCCCTTTGCGCGGCAGAGCGCATCAATGAAGACACCTTTTATATGCTTGCCTCTGCCAGGGGTCGGTTCATGGCTTCGGCCGGCGGAACCGACAAGGGTAAAATGCTCGCAATAATCGCGCCCATTGAAAAGATTGAGGCACTGATTGAAGAGAATCATATCGACGCAATCCTTGCCAACAGAAACGGGCCGTCCCAGGGGGTAATTTCCGGCACAAGCGATGCGATTGATCGCATGAAGCTTCTTTGCCGTGAAAACCGCATGAAGGCGATTGATCTGCCGGTGTCTGCGGCGTTTCACAGCAGGCTTGTCTCCGATGCCGCCCTGCCCTTTAAAAAATTACTTGAAAAAGTGACATTTTCACCCGGCGTCATGCCGGTATATTCCAACACGACTGCATGGCCGTATCCGGATAACGAAGCAAAGACAAGGGCGCTCCTTGGAGATCATCTCTTAAACCCGGTCAACTTCATGGAAGAAATAAAAAATATGTACTCGGACGGCATACGGGTCTTTATCGAGACAGGCCCTAAAAAGGCTTTGACCGGCCTGGTCTCGTCAATACTCAAGGGTTATAAATTTTACGCCTGTGCCATGGATGCCTCACAGGGCAAAGGTTCAGGCGTAAAAGACCTTGCGCTTCTGCTCGCAAGGCTTGCTGCGTTGGGGTATCCGGTGGATATATCTCAATTTTAAAAATGTAATCTTCCTGAGAGGCTATGAACCTCGTGGGGTCGCACTGGCATGGCCCGTGGTTTAATCAACTGCAATTAATCACGCCGCCCCCTGCCCATCCCCGCCATTGCCGTTCAAGCCATGCCCGCAAAAGGGGCAGAAAAGGAAATTGTTATTTGACAGGGGTTCTTTGCATGACGGGCATAAATTCGGCGCGGGTGAAAGCTCCATGATCAGTTCCCCTTCGGAAACCGGGACCATTTTTTTATCGGACGAATAATTAGCTGTCCTGACCACCTGTTTCACAACGGCGTCAACCGGGGACAATACGGCTTTTTCCTGTTTCATAATGGAAATATTAAACAGGGCTTCCCCTTTTTTAACAAAATCGCCCGGGCCGACATAAACCACCCACAGGTCGCCTTTATTGGGCGCGGCCACATGATACGGGTTGTCCGGGTCCGCCATGCGCGTGGTATCCCTGGCCGCGCCTCTGGGCTTTGCCATCTGAACTTCACAGGTTATGATCTCGGAATCAAGGAGATATCTGACGATTGCCATACCCGATTGTCTCGGCTTTGAAATGTCGAAAATCATCATCTTATGGGGCTTGCCGCTTGTATCTGCGAACTCCATTTCCCTGCCAGGGACAAGCCCCTCAAACCAGACATCAAGGGGCACCTGGTTGGGGTCACCGAACTTTTTTTGAAACTCAAAGGTCTTAAGGGCATCGCCCGGATGGTTCAGATACAGGACCAGCTCTTCTTCGGTTGGTTTCCGTTTAATGGCGTCCTGGAGCTTCAACTGCTCTTTGTCGATATCGATCTCTTCCAGATTTTCAAGGGGTGATATTTGAGTCCTCTTTTTCAGGGCTTTTTTATATTCTCCGCCAAACGCACTTTTATAAACCCAGTCAGGCGGAAATCCCAAGGGGAGCTTTCCGTACCGGCCGAGCAAAAGATCTCTGAAGGCGTCATTGCTGTCCTTGTAAAGTTTAAGGCGTCTTGCTTTCATCTCATCTGAAAGCTCCTGGTCAGGTGTATTCACTACCGCCTCAAGGACGTCCAGCATCCTTGCAACATGCCGTTCTCCACCCCGCCGATACGCTCCGGTTACGGCAAGAAAAGCGGTATTCCAGGTGATCTGCGAGCCGGGAGTAACGTCATGATACCGGATAATCTTCCGGGTCCCGGCCAAAAACCTGAGCATGTGTGGCAAAAGATGAATATATCCCTGCTTCATGGCCCCTTCCTGGGAGGAAGAGGTTGCGCCGCCCGGCATTCCGTGTTCGACCACGTCATAATCAATCCCCTTGAAATACGGAGAACAATACCTGTCGTAATACGGCATGATCTGTTTTAACACAAAACCGGCGGCTCTTATGGCATCCTTGTTGAGCCTGGTCGACAATCCGAGTTCATCTTCGAAAAAAGCTGCCGTGGAAAGGACTTCGCCCTGCCCGTACCATCTTACGGCGGCGCCTATGGCGGTATCTATGATATGGGCTCCGGCGCTTGCCGCCGCCCCGACGGCGGGAACAAAGAGTCCGTCCGTGTAATGACGGTGATAATGGATGACAAGATCCGGATATTTTTTCCTGATCCCGGAGACCAGGCTCCTTATAAACCCGGGCGGACAGACACCAGCCATATCCTTTAACCCGAGAATGATCCGGCCGGAGGCTGTCTTTTTACTCTTTCCCGTGACATTGGCGACAAGGGCCATAATTTCATCGGCGGCAGCAATATAATACTCAACATCAAACCCTGCGGCATGGGAAAGCGATATGGCGGGCTCGAATATGTTTTCAGATGATAAAAGCGCAATCTCCGCAAACGGCCGCATGTTGTCGGCGTGGTTTAAAAAATCAAAACACCGGATCACGTCGTAATGATCACAGATCATCTCGCCTGTTTTAAGCATCAGGGATCGCGGCTGAGGCTTGTATCCAAGGATATTTGTGGACCGGATCAGTATCTGCTTCATTGTCTTTGGAGCAAACCTGTTCCACTCGGCCGCCTCGGTAAAGGGGTAGGTCATGTTGGCGAGCATTGCCACGTGAAAATGAGCGCCGCCTCCGTTTTCCAGGGAAAAAAATCCGCATTCATCCAAAAAAGGGCCTACTTTACGGTCTTCCGCAAGCCGGAACCTGTTTCCACTGTTGGACTGGGTTATGTCGCGCGTGGTGGTGTCGGTAAAATGTACAATTTTAGCTTCACGTTCGGTTCTTAAAAAATCGAGGACCGCCTCACGGTCCTTTTGCGGGATGGAAACTTCAGCGCTGTTTTCGATTTTCGGCAAAACTAATCGAGATGCCTCGACCCGCTTATCGGGCCTGCCGCGGTACTCACCCAAACCGACGTATGGATTATATCCTTTTGCGGAAATCTCGGCCACGAGCCGTGAAACCTGTAATGACTCGGGTTCGATATCCGTATAAAGCAAAAGTTCGGGATGTGTTTCAATAAACCGGGTGTCGTAATCTCCGGATATGAATTTTTCATGTTTTACGATCCGGCGGTGAAACGGGATGGTTGTCTTGACCCCGCTTATCATATATTCCCGAAGCGCCCTTTCCATGAGGCGCACTGTCTTTATCCAGTCATTGCCGTATGTGATCAAAAGGGATGCGGCTGAATCGTATTGGGATGGGAATTCATACCCTCCGGTGACACATGAATCGAGCCTGACGCCCTGCCCGCCTGGTGATATATAGCGAGTTATAAGCCCTGAATTAGGCTCGAAGCTTCTCTGCGGGTCCTCGCAATTTATACGGGTCTGCATCACCCATAAAAACGGATGAATAGTATTTTCCGAAAATCTGAGCCGTGATCCGAATGCAATGGCGATCTGCTCCTCCACAAGATCGACGCCGTAACGGCATTCGCTTATACCGTGCTCCACCTGGAGACGCGTATTAACCTCTATGAGATAAGGAATTCCTTCAGGGTCAACAAGAAACTCGACTGTTGCAACGGAATAATAACCTGCCTCACGGACCAGGCAGGTTGAGTAGCTCTTGAGCCGATTTCTTAATTTTCGCGTCATTTTCGGCCATGGAGACGGCGTGATTTCGATCAGTTTCTGATGATTACGCTGTATCGTGCAATCCCGCTCGTCAAACGCGAAAATATTTCCGTACTGGTCGGCAATGATCTGAATTTCAATGTGTCGGACGGACGGAAGAAACTTTTCCACATAGAGCCGGGGGTTTCCAAACGAAGCCTCGGCAAGGACCGATGCCTTGTGAAAAGCTATATCCAATTCTTCTTCATCATAGACTTCATATATGCCCCTTCCGCCTCCGCCGCCCTCGGCCTTGAGCATCACCGGATATCCTATGGCCATCGCGACTTTTTTTGCCTCAACAAGCGTGACAGCCTCATCAGAGCCAGGCACCACAGGAATATTGAGTGTTGTTGCAAGCTTTCGCACGGCAACTTTGTTCCCGAGCATTTTCATTGCATCCCTTGGGGGGCCGATGAAAATAATTCCCGCAGCTTCGCATTTTTCCGGAAAAGTCTCGTCTTCGGCGCCAAACCCCCAGCCCGGATGTATTGCAACAATGCCGCGCTTTTTCGCCATTTTGATGATATGATCAAGATCGAGGTAGGCCCTGGGATCTTCTCCCAAAAGGAGCAACTCCTTTGCGCCCAGGGTTGACGGGGAGGTCTTGTCAACATCCGTGGCGGTCATGATGGCGATACCCTGGAGCCGTTCCGAGATCGAGCGGCTTATGCGCCTTGCCGGAATCCCGCGATTGGCGATGAGTATGGGTTTTCCATTGATATCGTTTGATACCTGCTCAAAAGTCTTTTCAATCATCTTGTAAATATTTCCTGTTGTATTAATCGATATAATCAGTCCACCTGGAAAATTCGGCCGTTATACAGGGTTTCGGCTTGACCGTTTCGTGAAATCTCAAGCCCTCCGTCAGGCGCAAGGCCTGAAATACGGGCGGCAATCTCACCTTCAGGAAGTTCACGGATAACAACCCTGGCGCCCTTCCAGGCGAGCCTGGCTTCAAGCCATTTAATAAAAAAGTCCGGCCCGGCATGACGCGTCATGTGTGAATAAAAGGATTTTCCCGCACTAAGAATGTCAAGCCAGAGTTCCAGAGGTGAAAATGTTTTTCCCGCAGCCAAAAGGGATGTGGCAGGGATCGCACCGCGCCCGTAAAACGAATTCTCGCCAGGCGCTGATTTAATGTTTATCCCGATACCCGTGACCAGCAAACCGCTGAAGTCTTCCACGAGTATTCCGCAGAGTTTTTTGCCGTGATAAAGAAGGTCGTTGGGCCATTTAATTTCAACGGAAACCCCGATAGTTGCAAGAAAATCGGCTATAGCACCGCCTGCAAGCAAAGACGCCATGTTTGCCCATCGGCCGGCGGGATCAAGGCTTTTGTCAAACGGCGGCCAGAGCCACGAGGAAAAAAGATTCCCGCCCAATGACTCCCAGGTGCGGCCGTGCTGCCCCCGGCCCGCAGTCTGAAAAACACTTATTACGGAATCCCAGGCTTTTAAAAGGCCAAGGGAAGTCATTTTTTTTACCACATCCATGGTGGAGGTACATTCGCCGCAGATAAAAACCGTTTCAGGGCCTGAATAACACATTGAGCGCCATGCCTTAAGCCGGGTTGTTCCTCCGGGGCCATTAAGCAAAACCGGCTCCCACGGCCCGAATCCCCGTATGGACTTTTCCCAGGATACGGATCTATCCCCAACACTGTCCGGGGAAACGGATTCACACCCTTCGGCGAAATCCGTCCCTATTATAAATAGCCCCTGATTCAATTAAATTTGCCCCATCTTGTTTTTTATAAAATTTTTGATATTAGTAATAGAGCATTTTCCAGTCAATAAATTTTTTTATCAGATTCATCAGGAGGAGCCCGGATGTACAAACAGATTCGCAAAAACCCGATCATAATCTCGTTTTTCGTGGCCACAATAAGCATTGCCGCAGTCTTTTCTGTTTTTGCCAAAAATTATCACAGGGTTGGAAAACAGAAAAAAGCGCAATTTATTATCACCACAAAAGAACTGATGGTCGACACCACCGGCAAGGTCGAAACCTATCCCACCTATGCCACCCAGATAATAAACCTTGCCAACAGAAACGCCCAGGCAACAAGGCCGTCAAAAGTCGGCCAGATGTCGGAACTCATACAAAAATTTGACGGAAGGACTTACAGGCAATGGGAAACATGGTATACAAACCGATATCCAAATGCCATTGACCGGGCATCCGGGCAGACCTGGGCCATGCTCGAAAAAATGAAAAAAACCATGAATTCCATCAACAAGCCCATGGTGCGGCGATGGGTCAGCGAACTCATCCTCGCAAAGACCTATATCGGCCTTAAATTTCAAAAGAGTATCTTAAAAAAAATCGCTTCCATGAAAAATACGACTTCCCGGCTTTCAAACCCCGAAGAGGAGGCAAGGGGAATTGACGGGTATATCGGGGCAACGGCGGTATCCATAAAGCCGGTGACCTATAAGAGTCAGCCGCTTATGCAGGATACGATCAGGGCGCCGATCATCTATTATGAAAAGGTGAGGGGCGGGATAAATGTATATTATGACAGTTTACAATAGAAAATTACAATCTCCAGAAAGGAACCCCTGCTTTACGAACCGCGTCCGGATCGAGGATTGACTTGACATCTATGATGCAGCCGCCCGGGGAAAGCCTGTGGACATATTCATCCAGTGGCAGGCTGCGAAAAGCCTCGTGGGCCACGGCGATTACAATGGCGTCAACCCTATCGACCTCCTCCCATGAGCACAATGATATGCCGTAAATGGACCGAGCCGTATCCGGGTCCGCCAAAGGGTCATGTACAACGGTTTTGACTCCGTAAGATTCAAGCTCGCGCACGATATCGATAACCCGGGAATTGCGCAGATCGGCGCAGTCCTCCTTAAAGGTCAGACCCAACACCGCAACTCTTGCGCCCCGGGGATTTCCACGGGATGTGGACATGAGTTTTACGGTTTTTTCCGCCACGAACTTGCCCATGCCGTCATTAATCCTGCGGCCGGCCAGTATTACCTCGGGATGGTAGCCGGCAGTTTCGGCCTTGTAGGTTAGATAATAAGGATCAACGCCTATGCAATGTCCGCCCACCAGGCCGGGCGTAAACGGAAGAAAGTTCCATTTCGTGCCTGCCGCGGCAAGAACCGTCCGGGTATCGATTCCAAGGTTGTCGAAAATTACGGCAAGCTCGTTCATGAGCGCAATATTAAGATCCCGCTGGGTGTTTTCGATCACCTTGGCGGCTTCGGCTTCTTTTATCCTTTTTACGCGATGAACCCCGGCATCCACGATGGAGCAATAGAGCGCCGCGATCCGATCAAGACTTGTCGCATCATCTGCCGAAACGATCTTTACTATTGTTTTAAGTGTGTGCTTCGTATCTCCCGGGTTGATGCGCTCAGGGGAATATCCCACGTGGAAATCTTGTTTCCACGCCATACCCGACTCCTTTTCAAGGATCGGGACACATACCTCTTCTGTGACTCCGGGATAAACGGTAGACTCGAATATGACAAGGGCGCCCTTTTTCATGAACCTGCCGGCGGTGCGTGTTGCCGATGAAATCGGACCAAGGTCCGGTTGTCGGGCGATGTCGATGGGGGTTGGCGTAGCCACAACGATGTAGTCGGCCGATGAAAGCATGGAAGGATCATTTGTGAACTCGAGATGACGTGCGGATTTCAGTGCTTTTTCACCAAGCTCGCCGGAAGGGTCGATATGCTTTTTACAGGATGAAACGACCTGTTTTTTTATATCATAGCCAATTGTCGGGTATTTTTCCCCAAAGGCCACGGCCAGGGGAAGCCCTACGTATCCGAGCCCTATGACTGCAATGATTTCTTTTTTCATGATTTTAATTTTCTCCTTTTGAAGGCGGGACCTTTGCGCAAGATCAATGGCACAGTCGGCGGCACGGACGGCTTCATAAAAAGCTCCGTATGCAAGGCGTGCAAGTCGGGAAAGGCGGAGGTGTACTTTTGTACATTGAGAACTTTCCCGGTGAAGCACAACGCCGCAGACGGATTTTTTATGAAGTCGTCATATATATCCCTTTTCACCAAGGAAAAGAAGAATCTCCTGTACGGCCTCAATGGGAGTTATGGCAGTGGTGTCTATTCTTAACTCGGGCTTGTCCGGCGCCTCGTACGGATCATCAATACCCGTAAAACCCGTGATAAGCCCGGCCCTGGCCTTGGCATACATCCCTTTCCTGTCCCTTTTTTCACATTCATCGATCGGGGTTGACACGTGAACCTCGATAAAGCCGCCATACGCTCCGATTTCACAACGTATTTGCCTGCGGGTACGCTCATAGGGGGCAATGGGAGCACAGATTGCAATCCCGCGGTTCTTCGTAATCTCTCCCGCCACAAACCCGATTCTTCTTACGTTTACATCCCGATGTTCCTTTGAAAAACTAAGTTCGGATGAAAGATTTTGTCTTACGATGTCACCGTCCAGAAGGGTAACCGGCCTGTCCCCCAGTTCCAGGAACTTGGAATAAAGCACCCGCGCAATGGTCGATTTTCCAGCGCCTGAAAGCCCGGTTAAAAAAATGGTAAACCCCTGCCGGCCGGGCGGCGGATAAGCCTTTGAAAGTTCCTCTATGACCTCGGGAAAGGTGGCCCAGCCGGGAATAGCCCTGCCTTCACGCACACGTTTACGAATATCGGTGCCCGTAAGCGAGATGGTTCTCGTGTTTTCGGGCACATCTCCTGCGACCCGGTATTCATCTTCAAACGGCAGATAAACCATTTCGTCAAAATCAATGATTTCAAGGCCTATTTCACCGCAATGCGCGCAGGCAATTTTTTTGGCGGAATCAAAATCGTAATAGGGGCTTCCGTTTTTGTCAGGCCCCGGGCTCGCATGATCATGGCCCACGATAAAATGGGTGCACCCGTAATTTTTTGCAATAATCGCGTCCAGGAGCGCGCCCCTGGGGCCGGAAAGGCGCATGGCCAGCGGCAGTAAGGACAGGACATAAGAATCAGGCGGGTAGTGGCGGCAAACCTTGCGATAACATCGAACCCTCGTATAATGGTCGAAATCATCCGGTTTCGTCATTCCCACCACCGGGAGGATCAGCAGGTTGGCCCGGGCCTGCTGCATGGCACGGGTGGTCATTTCAAACTGGGGCCGGTGAATGGGGTTGCGGGTCTGGAAACCTACCACCCGCTGCCATCCCAGTTTTTTATAAATACCCCGGACCTCCATGGGATAAAGACGGACCTGCCTGAAATCAAAATGTATGGGCAGGCTGATAACCTCGATGGGACCGCCGATGTAATAATCGTTTAACCGGTTTAACAGAAAATCAACACCGGGATGGAATGCATCGGTTGTTCCATATACCTGCCGGG
This sequence comes from Deltaproteobacteria bacterium, assembly GCA_013151835.1. Classification (GTDB taxonomy): domain Bacteria; phylum Desulfobacterota; class Desulfobacteria; order Desulfobacterales; family Desulfosalsimonadaceae; genus JAADHK01. The sequence continues at coordinate 15,132 of JAADHK010000081.1, read as the reverse complement.
CCTCTTTTTTACGCTCGGCTCTCCATATGTCTTCAACATGCATGACGGCAAGGAGAAATCCCTCCGGGTCCCTGAGAGCAACGGACTGGCCGGCTTCAAGAGATTTTGCAAACCGGGATGAAACATCCAGGCATATGGGCATGGGCCAGAGTATGTCTTGGGAAAGCCGCATCCGGTCCAGGACGGATTCGTAATCAATCCTTTTCATAAAGCCAGTAAGCGGGGAAAACCCGCCGGTTGCAAGGAGTTCAAGATCGCAAAGTTGTCGTTCGTTTAAAATAACGTCGGCAAGCTTGACGGAAATATCTTTAAGTATTGCCGCACGGTCCTCGTCGGCCATCAGGCTTATAAGCCGGCCGCCATGTGCGGTTGCATGGTCAGGACTCACATCCTCTCCTTGTTTCTTTATTATTTTCGCATAACCACGAACCATGGATTCAAGAGGTTTTCCTTATTGTAAACAAGTGGATTTTTAGCGCCTTGCCGAAAGCTGATTTGTGAATCATAGGCAAAGACAACGGCCCCGGAAGCACGAGCGATTAAATCGCCCGCAGCGGTATCCCATTCCATGGTCGGACCCAGGCGCGGATAAATATCAGCAGCGCCTTCCGCAACCAGGCAGAATTTAAGAGAGCTTCCGGCTGAAATAAATCTCGCGTCCGCATGCTCTTTTTTTATTTCTTCCACAAAAGAAACAAGCTCGTCGGTGGAATGGGAGCGGCTTCCAACAACGGTATAGGGCCTGTCCGGGTTTTGTTTAACGGGCAATTTCTCGGCCGTATCAAGCAGGCTTGAAAGATCATAGTCAAAAAAACCTGCATTTTCATTTTCTCCATCCATTTTATCATGCAGATCGAACCTGAAAGCGCCCATGGTCTGCTCGGCAAAATAGAGCATCCTTGTGATCGGCACGTAGATGACTCCCATGACCGGCGCCCCGTGCTGAACAAGGGCGATATTAATTGTAAATTCACCGTTTTTTTTCACAAATTCCTTGGTCCCGTCCAATGGATCGACTATCCATAAATATTCCCATCCCGATCGTTGATCATAGGCGATGGCCCTGCCCTCTTCGCTTAACACGGGAATTTGAAAGTTTTTAAGGCTTGCTTTGATTATGGCGTGGGAACGGCGATCCGCAAGGGTAATAGGGGAGTCGTCAGCTTTTTTTTCGACCGTAAAATCCTGATCATAGATTTTACGGGCGGCAATGCCGGCATCAAGCGCCGCCCTAATGCAGGGAATAATGAACCGGGTTGTGTCCATACAAAATCACCTTTTGTAAACCGACTCGTGAAAAACGGGAGACTTAATAAATTCAGGCACACGTTAAATGAAGAATACCGGCAAGTCAACCGCTGAATACTCCTATTGACACCTGAGGCCATTGCGTATAAATCCAGAAGAAAAAACTCAACCGACAGGAAAAACCTTCTAAACAAATCGCCTCAAAAGCAAGGGATAAATCATGGAGTTAAGATTACAGATGGCAGTCGTCATGCTCTATGTGTTTGCCGCATGCATTATCCTGTTCGGCCTGGTATACCTGATCAGTCCGCGTATCATGCCCTATCATGAAAGATTTATCGGCAGGAAGTTTGAGGATTTAAAAAAACAGGACCCTAAAATGGCGGCCTTAAGTGTTGCATCTCTGAAGGTGGTGGGCGCGCTGGCAATTGCCATGGGCATCGGTTTTGTCATGATGATAAGATTTCAGTTCAGCAGAGGGGACGCATATTCCTGGTGGATCATCCTTGTGATGTCGCTTGTGGCCTTTATTCCGATTGCCGTTGTTTCTTTTTCCATCGGGGGCCTGCGTTCTCCGCCCGGATGGATCATTGCCACCTGCATCCTGGTAATGAGCGTTGCCATGGCCATAAGCTTTTAAAAAACAATATCGGAAATCTAAGGAAAAAATAAAAAATGAAAATCGTTTATTCCTATTACGTATTGGACATCCTTCATATAGGCCATCTTTTGATGATGAAAAATGCAAAAGAGATCGCCGGAAAAAACGGCAAATTGATTGCCGGGATTCTAACCGATGCCGCAGTTATGGAGAAAAAACCCAGGCCGCTGATCTCCTTTGAAGAAAGAATGGAGATTGCCGCCGCAATAAAGTATGTAGATGTGGTGGTTGCCCAGGAAACCTATTCCCCCTTGCCGAATGTCATGAGTATAAAGCCCGACATACTCATGGAAAGCTCAAGCCATGACGAGAAGGATATCGAAAAGGCAAAAAAAGTTATGGAAGACATCAACGGAAGAGTCATTGTAATTCCTTATTTTCCGGGCCAGTCTTCTTCAAATATCAAAAATGAAATATTGCACAAAACTGTCCGGGAAAAAAATTAAAAAACAGCGGTATCAACAACCGCAAATCGTCGATGGGCCATATGCCCGGCCCGTAAGAGCCAACATTGACAAATAATCATGTAAACTCAAGAGGTGCGCCGACAATGAGAATAGCGGATATTATGACGTCTTTGAGGATTATTTTTACGCCTATTATTATCTGGCTCTTGCTGCGTGATGAAAAGGTAATCGCCTACTATCTTTTTGCCGCCGGCGCCATAACAGACACCCTGGATGGTTATTTTGCCAGAAGAAGCAAAAAGAAAGTGACGTATGGGGCGAACTTTGATGCACTGGCGGATTTTCTCTTCGGGTTTACGACGATATTCGTTGTTGTTTACGTGTCAAAGGCATGGCCGCTTTTGATCGTAACCCTCACGGGGATAGCCTTCTGGACCCCCATAATCTACCTTATTTCACGGAAAGCCGGGATTCTGGATATACCCCATCTGGAGACGAATCTTCTGGCGGCAGCGGTTTATCCGACGGTCATGGTATATATCATAGGGTGGCAATATGCCTGGACCGTGCTGCTTTTTACGGCAATTGTGATGGTTTACTACATGCGCAAATACATCATATTTGTGAGAAGTCTTTATCGTGAGGCGACACCCTGACAGGGGTCATTTCTTTTTTGCAAACATGGCTTTGATTTTGTCCTTGAAGTGGTTGTACAAATACCATCCCATGACAAGGACCAGAATTAAGAGTTGAGGGATGGTCAGGCTATGCCCCCCCTGCCCTTCCGACGCATAAACAGTCATTGGAAACACCAGATAAAAAATGGCTGCCGTAAGAATGCATGTTGTGATGTCCCTTAAATGTTTCATCCGTTTTCCTTTTCAATTTATTTACTTTAATCCCAGCTGTCGCCAGAACATCATGGCCAGCCAGTCCAGAACCCGGTGAGGCAGCATCCAGGTCAAAAAAGCGGCGAGCCTGGCATCCATGCCTACGATGTATCGCGTTTTCGGTCTTTTTGCGGTCAGTGCCCGTGCAACCGTCCTTGCAACCACATCAACGGAAACCGCAATCATTTTTATCCTTTTTTTATTTTTTAGGATATTAACGACCCCGTTGATAGTTTCTCCATAGAGGTCAAATGCCTCCCTGGGGAATTTTTCCGCCTTGATTGCCGCTTCTGCCTCGGCCTTGTCCCACATGGGGGTATATACAATTCCGGGTTCTATTATTGAAACCGGAATCTTCCAGGGCTTAAGCTCCAGCCTGAGAGAATCGGTGATGGCTTCAAGGGCAGCTTTTGACGCAGAATACGGGGCCAGGTAGGGTTGAGGCATGATACCCGCAATTGAACCCATGTTTACGATACGGCCGGCGCCCTTCCTGATAAGGGGCAAAAAGACCTGGGTGACGGCGATGTGCCCGATGAGGTTGACCTCGAGAAGATGACGGATTTCCATTATGGTAAGAAACTCCAGAAGGCCGCCCGCGTTAATGCCCGCATTGTTAACCAGCCCGGCCAGGCCGGCATTGCCCACCTCTTTTGATACAAATTCGAATGCTGAATTAATGGCTTTTGAATCGGTAATATCTATAATAACCGGTGTCAATCTGCTTGAAGCGTTTATCCTCAAGGCATCGCCGTCAGCCTCCCTGCGCACGCCGGCAAAAACATTAAAACCCATGCCGTCAAGATAAAGCGCGCAGGCTTTGCCTATTCCCGTTGAGGTTCCTGTTATAAAAACAGCGTGCATGCCCTTCATTTGGCTGCCGGGCATTGGCATGGCCTCCCATACAAAAACATTTATAAACAGCGCCTGAATGATAAGATCGACATAAGGAGCAGGTGCAAACCTGCCCGAATAAATTCAGACTTTTTGCACGGACACCAATAAAGGATTTGTATCCTAAAACCCTATAAATTTTTTGTCCAGCAAAATTTGTCGGGCTCGGGTTTTTCCCATCACTTTTCTTCCTTGACTAAACCCATGCCATCGACTAAATAACATTTGCCGCGCGCGCCGCGCGCCCGTAGCTCAGTGGATAGAGCGCCAGCCTCCGGAGCTGGAAGTCGCAGGTTCGAATCCTGCCGGGCGCGCCAACCCCTACCATTTTTGGAATAATTACTTCCGCCTGTCCAGATCAATACCTGTAAGACGTATGGCCGACGGCACCAGTAGTATCGATCCAATCGTAGTGTTCACCATGGTAAGGGCGATAAGCAGGGCAAAAAGGACAACCGGCAGAAAATTGGATGTAACCAGAACGACAAACCCGAATACCAGGGCAAGGGAAGTAAAGAGTATAGCCTTGCCCGAAACATACATGGTCTTTTCAATGGCATCGGACACGCTCATTTCCGGGGTCTTTATGGACCTGTAGCTGTTTAGAAAATGTATGGTGTCGTCCACTCCGATACCGACCGTTATGGCGGCTATAATAGAGGTTACCGCATCCAGACTTATCCCGAACCAGCCCATCACACCGAAATTTATAATAATGGTCACGACCATGTCGATAAGGGCCAAAGGGCCTGCCGCAAACCGCCGGAACAGGAGCATTATAACCAGACAGACAAAGCCGAGGGAAAGTGCAAGCCCCCACATCTGGCCCGAGACCACGTAATAAGCGAGTTTTACCTCGGCCACGGGATAGCCTGTGATTTCGTGTGTATAGCCCCGGGGCAGGACCCTGTCCAGATGGCGGTCGATCTTTTTTATTATACGCCTTATCTCGCTTGTTCCCACTCTTTTTTTCGTTTTCTTAGTAAGACGAACCAGCATATTAATCTTGCTGAAATCCGCATCAACAAAGGGCTCAAATGCATCCACACGGCCGTCGGAATTATCGTCCTCTCCAGAAAATATCTCCAGGTAATCAACAATATCGGCTTTCGAATCCGGAATCCTGTAATATTTCGGATCATCGCCGTTCATGGCCATATTCATCCTCTTTATAAAATCTGAAAATGCGTCCGTCCGTCCCACATTCAGATCCTCGTTTCCCGGAGCCGTGAGCCATTTCCTGATTTTCTCAATGGTCTTTAAAAATTCAGGCGTCTTCACTTCACCGGAATGTTTTGAATCAATAACAATGTCAAAGCCCCATCCTCCCCCGAATTTATCGCCGATAATTTTTGAATTTATACGCATTGGATCATCGGGCTTAAAATAATGCAGAAACTCGGTGTCGACCTTCATGCGCAAGGCGCCTGCAAGGGAAATCGCTATAACTATAAGGGTGACGGCAAAGACTTTTTTATAATGTTTTACGGCGCCTTTTGCGAGAATAACAAGCACCCTGTCCACAACTCTTTTCTTCTTCTTTTTTCCGTCATGGAGCAGTCCGGCCGGATAGGTCAGGGGGAGAAGCTCCAAGGCTGCGGGAATGAGCGTAATCGCTATGAGAACCGAGAACAATACGCCAATCGCCGAAAACACCCCCCACTCCTCTATGGCGGAAACCCGGCTGGTAATAAGGGTCATGAATGCGGCAAAGGTGGTAAGCCCGGACAGTATGACTGTGGTCGATATATGGGACATGGCATCAAACAGGCCCCGGCGGACTCCCCTGGCCCGGATAAGATCGAAATCGGCATAATACTGGTTTAAGATATGAATCGAATAGGAACTTCCAACTGCGATAAGCAACGGAGGGAGGGTTATGCCCACGGTCGTGATCTTTATTCCTAAAAAACCCATCAGGCCCATGGTCCATGTGGTTGAAAGCCCCAGGGTTGTCAGCGGAAGGATCACACCCCTCAACGACCTGAAGTTGAGAAAAAAAATAATGGTCATCACCAGGAGGACCAGGGGAACGTTTTCATACAGATCCCTCTGCATGTATTCATTAAATTCGTAGTTGCCATAGGGCACACCCGAAGCAATGATGTGAAGCTCAGGATAAGAAGCTATTATATTCCGCACTTCCTTGACCATGGGGTTCCTGTTGATAATGGAGGTAAATTTAATTATCACGCAAAAATCAGTTATCCTGCCGGTATGCGGATCAACGGCGTAAATACCCTGACGAAAGGCGGGATTTTTCAAAAGGCGTTTTTTAAATTTCGCAATCCCTGCCTGGGTGACGGGAATTATACGCCTTCCTTCATCATCCTTATCAATTAACGGATAAGTTTCGAGTGTGTCGTTGTTACCGGAAATATCCTCCATGGTCAGAGGGGATATGATTTTATCGATATATATCCTTTTCTTGAGCTTTAAAAAAATACCTGCCGATCGAAGAATGCGCTTGCGCTCTTCCGGTGGAATGAGCCCTGAAGGCAAGGTGGACAATGAAATGGTCCGGCGTAAAAACCGGTCATACGCCGGATCATATGAAAATACGGCCAAAAGCGAGCTAAAAGTCGGGATATCTGATGAAAGAGTCTGTTTTAAGAGATGGATGCGGCGCAGTTCTTTTTGTTCGTCAAATTCCTTGAACTCCTCCAGGTCCGAAATCAACCGGTCCATTTTCAAAAGGGTTTTTGTGCTCCAAATGGGTTTGCCCGAAACTGCCATGATAATAAAACGGTCATTATCCCCGAACTCGGCCTTGACCTTTTGATAGAGCATATATTCAGGGTCACCCTGGGGCATAAACGATTCGATTGATTGATCGAATTTGAGGCGGAACATGCCGGAAAAGAGAATTAGAGAAATAACGGCAAGCACAAAAAGCATGATTTTCGGCATGCGGATAACAAAACGGATATACGACCCTATGAATTTATTCATGAATATTGTTTCCTGTCGGATTTTGCCTTCCGGCGGAACGTTTCACATGCAGTTGGATTGAATAGCAATTGTTATATTTACTTTCAAGGTTAAAATGAATGTGCTTTCCCGGGGAGCGACGGATGTATTTGAAGATTCATATAATACGGTTTCCTGCGCGATCGGTCAGTTTTTTTCGATCCGGACAAAAAAATCTTGCTTTTGATTTTAAAACATATCAATATATGACTGATGAGTCAGTCATGCCTTTTGATAAAGATATACGAGGGCCGCACTGACATACTAATATAAGGAAATAACGATGGATAGATATATACAATGGGTATTGAAAAGACCGGTTTTTGTTCTCGTCCTCGCGGCCCTGATAACCATCGGCCTGGGGATGGGGATTACCCGCCTGGGTTTTGACACCTCAATATCCAAATTTCTCCCTGAAACGGATCCGGAATATGTATATTACAATAAAATCAAAAAAATTTATGGCGACGTTGACACGTTCGTGATTCTTGATATTTCAGGGGAACGTCTCTTAACACCGAAATCCTTTATCGCCATGGATGACCTCCTGTCCGACATCGAATTTTACAAAACAGACGATCCCGTATCAGACAAAACACGTCTTGAACTTTTTTCAAAAATTCTCGGCACAGATTATATTGACGTCAAATCTCTTCTGGCCGGTCTTTCTGAAGACCCTGTTTTTTCACGGCTGGTCATGCGCAAACTTTCTGCTATCAGCAAAGGCAGTGGCGTCCTTTCCTCAAGGATAAAAAGGAATCTCCTGGCGGATGTCTCATCTTCCTTTGAACTGAGAAGAGCACACCTGATCGACGAGGTGATCTCTCCGTTAAATATGGAGGATGTCACCGGACAAGATGATACCCTGCTCACGAGACGGCTTATCGATACGGATAACTCCGGGAAACGGATACTGCCCCGAACCCCGGCGGACTTTGAGAATTTTACCAAAAGGCTTACACGAAACCCGGTTTTTAAAAGCGGAATTTACGCGGCAAACGCAGCCGGGCGCATCACCGACCTTGCATTTATCATACGATTTTTCGATGTTTCCGATTCAGACGCAATTACCCGGGAAATTCTGTCGATCGTGGACACTTATTCCGGCCGCCTCCAAATACTCCCACAGGGGCAGCCCGTGGTCTACGTCTGGATAAATAACTTCATGCAACAGGATCTGGCCCGCCTCGTCCCCCTTGTTCTTCTTATTGCCATAATTATCTTCTTTTTCAATTTCAGGAGCATCCGCGGAGTGCTCCTCCCGTCAATAACCCTTTTAATGGGTACCGTCTGGATACTCGGGCTCATGGGATTTCTCGGCTTTAAAATCTCGACTGTGGGCATTTCCATACCCATCCTGATGATAGCAGTCGGAAGCTCTTACGGCATTCATATCCTAAACCAGTATTATGCGGATTTTGACTTAATCTCCGCCAGGGAGAAAATCGTCGGTCTGCGCATTTCCATGCATCATATTTCAACGACCGTGTTTCTTGCGGGATTTACAACCGTCGTGGCGTTTGCAACCCTTTGCACCCACCAGCTTTCGGCCATAAGGGAATGGGGCCTTTTCTCCGCCCTTGGGGTGGCCTTTGCAGTATTGATTTCGGCGTCCGTAATCCCGGCCGGGCTCGCCCTCATGCCCCATAAAAAAGACAGATTTCTTTCAGACCGCGCAAAACAAAAAAAGGCGTCGCATAGATCCATCACCGAAATGCTCGTGCGCGGAGCTTCGACGCTCTCCCTGCGCTATCCGGGACGAACGCTCGCCTGCGTCGGCATACTCATAATCATATCCCTGCTCGGGATTTCACGGATCCAGGTTGAAACCGAACTCTTGAGCTTCTTTAAGCCTGATAACTATATCAGGACTTCCGCAGACCAGATCAGCAGAAAGTTCGGAGGAAGGTGGGGATTTAACATCCTGATCGATTCCGGTAAGGCCGATGGCGTAAAAAACGCCCGGTTTTTAAAGACCATAGACGAATTCCGGGGCTGGCTGACATCGGATAAAAACCGTGACCTGCACATCGGCCGCACGGACGCTTTCACGGACTATATCAAGACCATGAACATGGCCATGAACAATGATGACCGTAAGTTTTACCGCGTACCGGACAGCGACATGGACATCATGGACTATCTTGAAATCTTCTCTGCCGACGACGAGGACTCGGACGGTCGCATCGACCTTTTCGAGCCCTATGTCGATCCCGACTTCCGGACATTAAACGTGCTCGCCCGCCTGTCCGAGGCAAACGGGCATCTCATAGGGACTTCCGCCCTTACCCATATTTTCAAGCGGATATCAGACCATCTTTTACAAACATTGCCGAAAGCTTATACATTCAAGATCACCGGCCACCCCCTGATGGTCATGAAAAGCGCCGGCTACATAGTAAACGGACAGATTAAAAGCCTCATTCTCACTCTTTTTGTCATAGGTTTTGTCGTATTTTTTCTTTTAAGAGACTTCAAGGCAGCGCTTCTGTCCCTGATCCCCATGACTATTGCCGTGATTATTAATTTCGGGCTCATGGGATGGTGCGGGATACGGCTCGATATTGCCACCTCCCTGATTGCCGCCATAACAATAGGCATAGGCGTGGATGACACCATTCATTTCCTGAACACATTCAAGCATTTCCGTAAAAAAGGCGAGGATACGGACACGGCCATTGACCACACCCTTTGTGTCGCCGGAAAAGCGATTATATTCACATCCCTCGCCCTGATTTTCGGTTTCACCGCGCTTGAACTCTCTACGTTCAAGCCCTTGATCCTGTTCGGACTCCTCATGGCGTATACCATGGTCGGCACGACCTTCGGCGCCCTGGTGGTTCTTCCGGCGACCATCAAGCTTACCGGGGTGCGCCTGGTACGGCCGGAGATAACCCTGCCGGGAGTCGCCCGATCCGGCTTCTTACGCTTTTTCCCGGCAAACCCGGGATGACTGGGATGAGGTCAAATCATCTTCCCAGCTACTCCGCCCCAAAAAAGATTGACCATAAACCCGAGTCGTGCAAAACTATAAGAAAATATCGCAAAAGGAGACCTGCATGAAATTCCGTTCAATTTTTACCGGATTTTTGATCCTGATTTTCGCCAATTCGGCATTCGCGCTCACCGGGCTGGAAATAATGAAAAAAAGCGATGCCCTGCCCCAGCCAGATACCGCGAAAAGTAAGATCATCATGAGGATTCACAAGGGGAAGCGGATGAATGAAAAGGCATTCACACTCCTTATGAAACAATACCCCAATGATGAAGACAAGGCCATAATCTCGTTTTCCCGGCCCACCAGGATTAAACTCCTGACCCATTCCCACAAGGGGCGTGATGATGACCAGTGGTTGCGCCTCTCCTCGGGAAGGATTAAGCGGGTCGCGTCTTCCTCCAAGGGGAAACCCTTTGTCAATTCCCATTTCTATTATGAAGATCTTTCATCGGTTGACATAGATGATTATGATTTCAAGCTTATCGGAGAGGGGAAAGCCCTGGGCGCCCCCTGCTACAAGGTCGAAGGGGTCAAGAAGACCGGCGAAAAGGTATATGACCACCTGGTATTTTATGTTCGGAAATCGGATTTTTTCGTGGTTCGCATCGATTTTTACAAAAAAGGGAAATTCCATAAATTCCTTGAAAATTACGACGTGAAAAAGGTGAACGGCATCCTGACACCGTTCCGGATGTCCATGAAGCTTGCAAACGGCAAGGGACGAACCGATCTTTTCGTGGTAGGCCTCAAATACAATGCCGATATCCCGGACAACAAATTCAGGAAGGAGGCCCTCCGGTAACCGGATGCCCGCGAACGGAAAAGTCGGACAAAAAAAACCCGGGCGGATGACCGGACATGCCCGGATTCTCATTCCGGCCCTGATAATACTTGCGCTCCTGTTCCTGGCGGGGGAAACAGGCGGTTCGGCGCATGCCTCGGATACCGGCCCACTGCCGGGGATTGAAACCGCTCCGGCGGAAGAGTCTGAAAACGAAGATATCCCCGTATTTAATGGTTCCTGGTCCGAAGATGATGAAGAAGGGGAACCTGGATCCGGGCGGGAGAACATGGGCGAACCTGCCACGCAGACCGGGACGTCAAATCTCACATGGCGTGTCGAAACGGCATTCAGGAATCTTTTTAACACCCGCCGTTCAAGGACTTTTACCGAAGACTACGAAAAAAACGAACTTACCGCACGGATCGAGCTTACCTGGGGCCCGGACGAAAACCATCTCTACTCCCTGACTGATGCATCCTTGCTGCCGACTTTCATAAACGACCGGATCGGGGACGAGTATGTATATTCGCCCGATACTGTCATTGCCCGCAACTTAAGAATTTCGTCAAAAGAGAGCGAGGTGATTTTCCGCGAACTCTATTTTCACCACGCTTTTCAAAAAGGTCGGATCAGGGTCGGAAACCAGATATATGCATGGGGGACGGCCGACTTTATAAATTCAACCGCATACATAAATCCCCAGGATCTGCGCGAGGCCCTGTTCAGGGATGAAAATCGGATGAAACTTCCGGTTCCCTCGGTGTCTGGCATGTTTTTCTTGAAATCCGCAACACTTGAACTCGTTTGGGTTCCTGTAAGCATGTCCGCCCCTCTGGCGCCCACCGGGAATTTCTGGGCGCCAAAACTCGTTGAAGATAAATATCCCCTGATTTTCGACGACCCCGATCCCATGGACCCGGACGTTAAAAACTTCGGATATGCGGCCCGTGTTTCAAAAAGCTTGGACTCCATGGATATATCCGTAAGCGCATACCACGGCCCCGACACCCAGCCCGTAATTCGTCCCTTGCGCACGGATGTATCACCTGGAAGACCCATCGGCATCGTGGTACGGCCCGAATACCATATGGTCGATTTCATAGGGGCAGATTTCTCACTGACACGAGGAGATTTCGTTGTTTCGGGCGAAGGGGCGGTTTCTCCGGACAAGACAGGCTCCCTCGACCAGGACTTAAGCGATGCCGCAAACATCATATTCCCCTATCCCCTGAAGAAAAGCCCATATTTTTCATATTCAATTGGGTTTAATTATTTCATACCCATGGAAAAATTTATCGCCGGGCATTCGGGAGACGCGCTTTTTACCATGGAATGGTTCCAGGCACGCTACACGAACCCTGACATCAACGATCCTGACATTACGGATATTTTAACCACGAGATTCCAGGACGATTATTTCGACGGCCGCATCCATCTCTCGTTAACCGGCATTTTTGAAACCCGCAGGGGCGGGTCCATAATCTGGCCGGAAATAGACTATGATTTCAAAAACGGATTCAAACTCGAATGTTCTTATGCGTCCATCTCCGGGAGCGGAAACGGCACATACGAAAGTGATTCGCTGCTGCGGTATTTTAAAGACAATGATTTTATCATGGTGAATCTTAAATATGCGTACCCCTGATCTTAAATTCTTTTTCACCCTGATCTGCATACTTTTGCTTGCAGGATGCGGAACCGGTGAAAACAAAGATACGATCCGGCTGTCCGGCGACATCGCCCTTCCGGAGCAGGGCATTACTCCCGATGTCCCGATCCTGGTGGCCGCAACCTCGGGAATCGACAGGCAAAACCTTGAAAGCAACCCCGCGCAAAATATCATATCCATTGTAACCGCTGACCCCGAAACGCTTACATTTAAGATGGACCTTTCGGGGAAAAATATTATCCCCGGCGACAATATCTATCTCATCGCGTTTACGGATTCAAACTATACCGGAGGCATTCCCTATCCGGACGCAGGAGGCGATTATATAGGCATCTATGTTTCACCGGATTCGATTTCACCCGGCTACATAGTCTTGCCGGGCGAAAACACCGGACTTCACATCGACATTAACCGGAAGGTCTATGATTTTTCCGCAGCAGTAAGCGGGAAAATAACTGCCCTCGAATCCGGGCATATCACCATGATTGCCTTTTCAGGCCCAATGCCGTCCTCTGATTTTTCACAGATAGATTTTGCCAATGTCATAGGTTATGCAACGGCTGACAAGACAGGCGCCGGACCTGTTTCATACAAAATGGATATTCTCCCCTACGGGAAACCCCTTCCGATTGATAATCTTTATGTTTTTGCCCTGCTGGATGCAAACAACAATGGGGCTGCCGATGCAGGAGACAAAATCGGCTTTTTTCACGTCAATGAATCCGAGCTTTCATCTCCGATTGCCCTTAATGCTGAAGGTGAAGTCCCGGGCATTGATATAGACCGGTTTTCCTACACCATCCCCTCCCCTTCCGGATATGACCTTTCCATAGCCGGTGCGTTTTCCATAGACCCGCAATATTTCAACTCTGACTCCCCGGTGTTTTTCGCCCTTTTTGCAACAGATACGCTAAACGACATCATGGATGACCCTGCAAGGTCGATGAAATATTTTTACATGCTCCCGCAAGGCACGTTTTTCTTTGACTGCGACCTGTCGAAAACAGACCTGCTGCCGGGCGACAAGGTAATGGCCGTAGCCTTCTGGGACCGTGACTATGCCGGCGGATTTCCGGCTCCCACAAAGGGTGACGAAGTTGGGCTGGTGCAGAACAAAGCAAGCTATACCTTTTTTCTGCCACTTGCCTTTGGAAAGACAATCGTTCCGCCCCAGGATTTTGAATTCAAATTAAACAAACATGTTTACGATTTTTCATCTCAAATCGATTTTGCCCTGGACATGTCAAAAGCCGGGTCATTTGATGCACAAAAAGCTGAAATCATAGTGGTCGCCATCCACGTGGACGGGCTATCCTTTACCATAAAGCCTGTTTCCGGGTCCTTTGATTTCAACATCGACATGGACTACATACTCGCCCTTGCCACCCTGCCGGCCACCCAGTCCGATTACATAGGAATAGGCGCCCGCACGGATCCTGAGCAACCCCGAACTCTCCCGGTTCTGACCACACTATTCGACAACATCGTGGTGTGGGAGGAAAATAACCCGCCCGATCCGCTTATAAAAGGTAAGGACCACGGAACCACCGACGAGCAGACAGCCTATCTTATCGCCATTCTCGACAAGAACGGAAACGGCATGCTGGACGATGACGATGAATTCGGTTATTACAGCGGCAAAACGGTTATCGTGGATCAGGACAACAACACCATAGATCTCCCACTCATAGGCGAGGTCGTTATCCCCCCCGAACTCTACGGCGTATTTGAACTCCCCACCCCGATTTCACGTATCACAAAGGGAGAAAACAAGGAGAACAGGCTGATTGGCGGCACCGGCCCCTATTGGATCAAGATGAATCCAGGGCTTGTGCCTTTGGCTGGAGGTGGTTAAAAAATACTTGAGGCAAAGAAAATTGTACGTACCGCGTAGCGGAAGGCTTCAGCCTTCCGGGTTCTTGCACGGCGCCCCAACGAATAAGGATGAAAATCCAGTCTCCTGTTATGGGTATGCAATACCATGGTCATCCCGGTTTCAGCTCCCGGATTTTTTGCATTCAACCAAAAAATTCTTCAGGGTGGAGGCAACACAAAGGAAAAAGATGCCAAACACTATCTTCTGATAATGCCAGGTTAATGATCTTAGTTGATAAGGCAATGTGAACGTAAACAATAAAATGCACCTGCCTTTTATCCCGCTACGCTCCATAAAAGCAGGTGATTTTGACGTTCTGCCTTTATTCTCCCTTATGGCGCTTGAGCCACGAAAAACAAAAAATTTGACATTATTTCGCTCGGAACTATAATGGTTAATATAGTCAATATGGCTCACGGAGGAAGTTATGGAAAGAATAATTGATGTGACAGCGGCCCGCAGACAATTTGGTACTTTGCTGGATGAGGTTTTTCATAAGGGTGATGTTGTAACTATTGAAAGAAAAGGAAAGCCCTTAGCTAAAATTGTTCCACTTGATGACCCAGACAATCATGTATTGGGCCGATCTTCAATTACCTCTAAGCAAAAGAAACTATTGGACGAATTGAATAGTTTGCCGAGGATTGGAATAGACCAAGATCCTGTTGATATTTTAAGATCCATGCGTAAACAAAAAAGAATCAAGGCAAATATCAGATATGGCAAATAATCAAT
>JAADHK010000076.1 GCA_013151835.1 Deltaproteobacteria bacterium | reverse complement strand
CATTCATGCCATAAGCGACATGCGCGTGCTTGTGACCATCGCCCCGCCCATATAGACACCGGACGGCGTCTGTATGCGTCGGATCAGAACCGGGCGATAAAAACCGATCATAAAAAAAGGCCGGTTTTTATCGCCCTTTTTTCCGTCGCTCCGTCCGGATCATTTTTTCCATATTAAATCCGGTTTTATCCATCATTCCTTGGGTCATCATATAATATAAATAGGCTTTTTTCGAAACCCGGTTCTCCCAGTGCCCGGTGATTTTCGCTGCGGCAATGCCAAGGGAAAACATGGCCAGAAAGCAGATAGCCACCCCCACACTCCCCATGGAGAACCTGTTTTTAAAAAATGAATACTTCAGGGCGCCTTCTTCGGGACAGACATTCACACATTGAAGGCAGGCATTGCACTCAAGTGAAAAAGAACTTTTGCCCTGCCTTATGCTGATCTGTCCCGGACATATTTTTTCACATTTTCCGCAATTTACACATCTGGATGAATTAAACTTTATCCTGCCGAGACTCAAAAAGCTTAAAACACCTAAAATCGCGCCATAGGGACACAGGTACCGGCACCAGAAATTCCGGACAAGGACGGACAGCAGAATTAATCCCAGGATGACAAAAAGGGCGGGCATTGAAATTTCCGTAAAAAACCTGAGCATTTTTATGTCCGCCAGAATATTGTACGGGCTGTAAATAAACTCTTTAACAGCTCTTAGGGGCATATTAAAAAAAATGGCCCAGACAAAAAAAAGAGCAAGACAATATTTGCCGGCACGCAGTATCGTGTCCAACCGGCGCGGTAGTCTATACCCATGCTTAAATATAAGATAATGGATCTTTGATAAAAACTCCGAGAACAGCCCGATTGGACAGACCCAGGCACAAAACCCTTTTCTGACAATAAAGGCGGTCGCGCAAATGATGAGAAAAAGAACAAGACCGGCGGGATGGACATCATTAATAATTCCGGTAAGGGCAAAATATTTTAAACTGACCAGGGCGCTTATGGGTAAAAATGCCTCAACACCGGCGGGACGGTCAACAAGGGGCAGCATCCCCTGGTTGAGTTGGCTTGTAAACCGGTAGAACCTGAACCCGATAAAACAAATAATTATCAGGAACAGGAGTTGCACTCCCCTTCTTAGCGCCCGGGAGCCCTTTTCGCTTCCAACCTTTTTTATAAGCTTCAAGTCATGCCCTCCTTCTGAATTGCGCTATAGGGCATAAATGTGAATGAATCCTTGACCTGGATCAAATTGCCCGGGGTTACCCCCGGGCTTACCCCCGGGCTTACTATGGACGAGAGGCCGCATGGCATTTGCAGTCCCGGGCACTGTGTGGTAAAGTCAGGCGTTCCCACGCTGGAGCCTGGGAACGAGGTAGCGCTTATGCAGTGCGGGCCACCGTGCCCGCCAAAATCCACTTGAAAAACATCCCATAATCAACGGGTAAAATCAATGACCTCAAAAAAACTGAACTGCTGGGAATATAAAAAATGCGGGAGAGAGCCGGGAGGCATTTTAACCGATTCACTGGGGGTATGCCCCGCAGCTACGGACAGTTCGTTTGATGGAATAAATTCCGGAAAATGCGGGGGCAGAATCTGCTGGGCCGTGGCGGGAACATTCTGCCACGGCAGGCCACAAGGGACATACGCCGAAAAACGCGCCACCTGCATGGACTGCGATTTTTATAAACTGGTCTGCGCCCGTGAGGGCAAAGTAAACATGCGGACCAGGTTCTTACGGTTTGTCCCTGGCGGCGGCGACGGCCCGTTACTCGACAAGGTGACCCTGAGACATATTAAAAAAGGGGAGCGGTTCCTTGTCCAGGGCGAAGCCGGGGATGAGGCGTATATCATTCAGCGCGGAACATGCCTGGTGATCGTTGAAAAAGAGGGACAACTTCATCCGGTTGATCACCGGTGCGAAGGAGATATCGTCGACATGATGGCGCTTTTTACGGGGGAGCTCCGGAGCGCCCATGTAGAGGCTGAAACCGATATGGCTGTGTGGGTGATTAACAGGGACAGCCTGGGCGATATGCTTAAAAAAGACCCTGAACTTATAGACATCCTGACGGAAATCGTGGCCGACAGGTTTGACTCCAAAAGGCCGACGGCCTACAGGACCATCGGCAAGTATATTGCGACCGGCATTATCGGTCGCGGGGGATACGGCATCGTTTACAAGGGCGTTCACCAGGCGCTGAATATGCCGGTTGTCATAAAGATGATGCGCCATGACCTGGTATTACGCTCCGATTTTCTTGAAAATTTTCATAATGAAGCCAGGCTCATCGCCAAAATGAACCATGAAAATATTATCCGGGTATATGATATTGAAGAACGTTTCCGCACGGTCTTTATCATCATGGAATACCTGGACGGCGAACCCCTTGATGTCATGGTGAAACGCCTGGGTTTCCTTCCCGCAGAGCGCGCGGCAAATCTGCTGATGCAGGTATGCAGCGCCCTTTCCTACGCCCATGATAAAGGCATCATTCACAGGGATATAAATCCCTCCAATATCATCGTTTTGCAAAACGATCGGTTAAAGCTCATCGATTTCGGCGTTGCCTGCCCGGCCGGCACGGAAGACTTCCTCATCGGCGGGGCGGTGCCTTATATCGCGCCGGAGCTGTTTGACGGCGAACCTGCGGACAGGCGGAGCGATATCTATGCATTGGGAATCACCGCCTATGAGATCGTAACCGGAAAAAGGCCGTACCCGGAAGAGGATTACGCCGAATTGATGAAACTTAAGCGCGATCTTGACATTCCCGACCCCTTAAAAACAGTTCCTGATCTGCCGGAGCCGCTGCGCCGCTTCATCCTTACGGCATGCAGCCTCGATCCGGACAAGCGGTACCCGGATGCCGGCCGGGCCTTGGAAGAATTAAAGCCCCTTATTGACAGGCGAAAATCCGTGAGCAGCCCGCCGGGGGCCGGGGAACAAAAAACAGCGGCCCTTTTTCTGAAATACGAGGATGAACCGCATCCCGACCTCGACCGGCTTCTGGAAGAATTTGGCGCGAAATTAAAAGAAATCGGAATCGAACTTTCAAAAGTCGATCTTAAGAAAGACTCTTAATTGTCAGCCTTGACCTGGGGGAGAATGCCGTCATGAGGCCACCAAAAATAAATTGCTGGGAATATATGAAATGCGGCAGAGGACCCGGTGGCGGCAAAACCGCCGGGTCTGAAATCTGCCCGGCGGCGGTTGATACCACCTTTG
The DNA here is from genome assembly GCA_013151835.1 of Deltaproteobacteria bacterium. GTDB lineage: Bacteria > Desulfobacterota > Desulfobacteria > Desulfobacterales > Desulfosalsimonadaceae > JAADHK01. Next base: position 13,363 of record JAADHK010000076.1, on the reverse strand, counting down.
ACGGCTTTAACCGGGGCACAAACGCGGGAAGAAGCTGCTGGCTTGTGGCGGGCACCTTTTGCAATGAAGTGGTCATGGGAACATTTGCGAAAAAGCGGGAGTCATGCAAGGAATGTGATTTCTATGAACAGGTGCACGCCGAAACGGGCACGACGGATGTGGAGATCGCTTCAATTGATATTTCGGCTTTTACGCACATCGGGCGGGTCAGGAAAACAAACGAAGATCGGTATTTTATCGAAAAACTGGCGGACGGCGCTATTTTACTTGCGGTGGCCGACGGCCTGGGCGGAGAGGTTGCGGGTGATTATGCCGCCGAGATAATGATGGGCAAGCTGGCGGGCATCCATCAAATCGAAAAAGGCCATGAACAGGAACAGCTTTCCCTTCTTGCCATGGAGGCCGACCTTGCCGTTACGGACAAAAAAGAAAAAGACCCCGACCTTGAGGGGATGGGAACAACCCTTGTCTGTGTTCTGCTGCGCGGCCGGACAGCCTATTGGGTCCATGTCGGCGACAGTCGCCTTTATTTTCTCAGGAACAACACGCTTACCCAATTAACCGAGGACCAGACCCTGGCCAGATTTCTTCTGGCGGAAGGCGAAATCACCCCTGAAGAGGTCCCGACCCATTATTCCCGGCATGTCATGGACCAGTGTATTGGATGCGGATATTGCGAACCGGAAACCGGCCGCCTGAATCTCAAGAATCACGACCTGCTCATTCTGACATCCGACGGCCTGCACAAAGAAATGACCGCCGAAAAAATGGCTTCTATATTAAACAGGCGAACCGATATCAAAACCAAGGCCTGTAATCTGGTTGAGGCGGCCCTCAAGACAGGGGGGAATGACAATATCACCATTGTAATCGCAAAAAACACCGCAAATGAAAAAGGGGCGCTCATGCGAAAAAGTAAACTGTGCGGTCAGGTTCCCGTAAACGGGTTACGGTCGGCAAAGGCCTGACCGCACAGGTGTATCCATTCAGGCCTAAAGCGCCTTTCTTCCGGTTTCACCGGTGCGGACCCGAACGGCGTTTTCCACCGGCAGGATGAATATCTTACCGTCCCCTATTTTACCGGTGCGGGCCGCATCGGCAATGACACCGACCGCGTCATCCACCTTTTCGGACGCAACGACCAGCTCTATCTTGATTTTGGGGATAAAGTCGACCATGTATTCGGCCCCCCGATAGACCTCCTTGTGCCCTTTCTGGCGGCCGTAGCCCTTGACCTCCATCATGGTCATACCGCTGATGCCCATTTTGTTTAAGGCGTCTTTTACTTCGTCGAGTTTAAACGGCTTGATAATCGCCTCTATTTTTTTCATGCTATTTTTTTCATGTATAATCTCCTTTTTTATCAAACATGATGTATTTATAAAAATTTGGATATTTTGCTGTTTTTCCGGCAAAAAAACAAGTCCTTCCCCAACTAAAGCTCGGGCTTAAGGGCTTGTAAAAAGCTCCATATGCAAGGCGCGCGAGCAGGGAAAGAGCGAAGGCGTACTTTTGTACGTTGAGCCCTTTCACTGCTTGCGCAACGCCGCAGATGGACTTTTAACGAGTCCATCCTTATTTACGTGATTTCAAAGGCCCGCTCCCCGTGAAAAGCCTGATCAAGCCCTTCGGTCTCTTCATCGGGATCGACCCGGATACCGTTGGTCACTATTTTCGTCACCTGAATCACGATAAATGTGCCTGCCGCAGAAAACGCCGCCGTTCCCAGAATGGATAAAAACTGGATTCCAAGCTGTTTCGGGTTTCCATAAAACAGCCCGCTTGCGGATTGGGTGATCGCGGGCGTGGCAAAAAGCCCGGTGGCAAGCGCCCCCCAGATTCCGCATACGCCGTGAACGCCGAAGGCGTCTAAAGAATCGTCATACCCGAGCCGGTTCTTTATGACCGACACACTGTAAAAACCGACCACGCCCGCTACCAGCCCTATGATAAGAGATGCCGGAAGATTCACGAAGCCCGCAGCCGGGGTTATGGCGACAAGTCCTGCCACCGCGCCCGATGCAATGCCCAAAAGTGTTGGTTTGCCGGAAACAATCCATTCGGCCGCCATCCAGGCAAGCGCGGCAATGGCCGCCGACGTGTTGGTCACGAGAAAGGCCGAGGCAGCCACCCCGTCCGCCGCAAGCTCGCTTCCGGCATTAAACCCGAACCATCCAAACCAGAGCAGCGCGGCCCCGAGCGCGGTCAGGGTGACGCTTGATGGAAACATGGCGGTTTTGCCGTACCCCTTCCGCTTTCCAAGCACGAGCGCCAGCACGAGTCCGGCCACACCTGCGTTTATATGAACAACGGTGCCGCCCGCGAAATCGAGCGCCCCCATCTTCGCCATCCAGCCCCCGCCCCATACCCAGTGAGCCACCGGACAATAGATAAAAGTGATCCATAATACGGAAAATACAATCCATGATGAAAACTTCATCCTGTCCACCACGGACCCGATGACCAGGGCCAGGGTAATTCCGGCAAAGGTCATCTGGAACATGACAAAAATATAGGTGGGAATCGACCCGTAAATACTGTGAATCGAAATGCCGTTTAAGAAAAGGTGATTCAGCCCCCCTATGATTCCGGCATGGTCCGGACCGAAAGCCAGGGTGTATCCCCAGATCACCCAGATTACGCTGCCGATGCAATAGGACGCAAAGGTCATGGCAAAGGTGTTGAGCAGGTTTTTGTATCTTGACATGCCGCCGTAAAAAAGGGCCAGCCCGGCCGGGGTCATCATCATGACCAGGGCGGTTGCGACAATCATCCATGCGGTGTCGCCGGTATTTATGGTCTCCCCGCCGGCATATGCCGGCAGACACATGAGCAGTAAAAAAGGTGGCGCCGAAATCAAGCTTTTAAATTTCATTTTTATTCTCCCTGAAGTCAATTATCATAAGTAAAGAACGAATTTTGTTCATGCCTTCCAAAGAGAGTTAAGCAATGTCCGTGCCAACCGGATGTTTTACGGGGAACTGTTATTTTTTCGGGTAATTGCGGATAAAAGGGAAATGCAGGGGACTGGCATGATAATTACAAAAATGTCGTATAAATATATATCAATCGCAAAATTGTTGCAATTTACGGCATGGCCGCCCGCCTCAGCGGTACAGGGCCGGAGCCATGATCGTTTCAAGCGTCTTTCGCCTGCCCTCAAAAGAAGACTGGTCCCCGATCCTGTCGGGTCGGATCATGTCTCCGTAACGGATGATCACCTTTGAAAAAGGCTTGGGAAGCATGAACCGGTCCCAGCTTTTGAAAAACCAGGCATTTTCAGCGATGGCGTAGACCGGCACGATCATGGCGTCTGCGCCGGCGGCAATGGCGATGACCCCTTTTTTGACGATCCCGGCGGGACCTCTCGGCCCGTCCAGGATATGCGCGCCGAGCCCGTTTTTGCGCACATACTCCACCATGTCGTTCATGGCAAGCCTGCCGCCGGTGGAGGAAGAACCCCTCACCGGATGCCAGCCGCTCAGTTTGGCCACTCCGGCGATCAAATCTCCGTCCTTGCTTTTGCTGATCATAAGCCCGGGAGCAAACCGTGCCAGGGTCTTAAAATGCCTTATAAACAAAAAAAACTGCTGATGCCAGGTGCAGAGCAGAACATGGCCGCCGCGCTCCACGTGCGCCTTCCATGCCTCTTCGTTTTCCACGCTCAATTTGAATGTAAACGCATAGATACGGGCGAAATGGTATAAAAATCGAATAAAAAACCTGGAAGTTAAAAAATTTTTCAAGTCATCTCTTTCTTGAGATTTTTTATTTTCGTTATGTCCATGCCTCCGATATCAGAAACAGGCATGCGTTTGAAAGGAAAAACAAACATTCCGGATTCATAAATGCTCCTCTTAGCAGAACCGCCTGGCTGAGTTATGCGTAAAAACAATTAATTGCTTAAAAAAAGCTTGACAAATAAAAACATCAGCGCATACTGTCGACAGTATACAATGTACGAAAAATTATTTCCAGCTCCGAGAAACGTCTTAATGGGCTCAAGATCATTATTAAATCAAATGAGGATTCCATGACATCTATTACACATGAAAACCTGCCCGAACTGGTAACCCGGGAACTTTCCAATAAAATCATCCGCAATGAATTGAAACCTGGCGAGCGGATATTTGAAGCTAAAATCGCGCAGGAGCTGGGCGTCAGCCGGAGCCCCGTCCGCGAAGCGCTTCGTATCCTTGAGAGAAACAGGCTCGTGGAGATGATTCCGCGAAAAGGGGTGAGGGTAACAAAAATTACCGCCCAACATATCAAATGGTTTTATGACATTTTCGAGGCCCTTTATGGGCTTGTTGCCCGCAAAGCAGCAGAAAATGCCGATTCCGAAGATATCGGCAATATGTCGGTTGCATTGAAGAAAATAGAAAATGCCGCAGAAAAAGGCGATATAGAGAGTTATTTTATCAATATTTTCGAATATGCTTCAGTTGGTATGAAAGCCGCGCGAAATCCGCTGCTTGAGCAACTTATCATTGAATTGTGGCCCAGCAGCCGTCGGATTCAGTTCTCCTCCCTGCTTTTCAGGGCGGATGATTTGAAAAAAAATGTCACATATTTTCAGCGATGTTCCAAATATGTGGAGCAAGGAAACGCCTTAATGGCTGAAAAGGTCATTCAGGAGTATGCGCGCAACGAGGAGGCATTTGCATTGAAGATCGTCAATGGTGACAAGAAATGAACATGTTCCGGGAACTTCTGAAAAGCCCGCAAAACCATCTGGTGGAGCAGGCGGTTTCCGACGGGCGCATACCCATCGGGTATTCGTGCTCGTTCGTACCGGAAGCCTTTCTAATGGCGGACAGGCTTGTACCGGTGCGCCTGCATGCACCCGGTGTGGCGGGCACCGAAATCGCCGACATCTATCTTTCCAACTTTATCTGCACCTATGTGCGCAGCCTTCTTGAGTTTGCCGTAGACGACCGGTTCGACTTGATACAGGGATGGGTCTTTGTGCCCTCCTGTACACATATGCAACGGCTTTACGACAATCTGGAATACCTCAAAAAGCCCGCGTTCAATCATATCCTCGACGTTCCGCGCAAGGTAACCGAGGCAACGATTGCCTGGCAGGCCGAGGAACTCAGGACACTCGCAGACAAGCTCTCGACACATTTCGGTGTGGACATGAGCGATGACTCCCTTATGAAGGCCATTACCGAATGGAACAACTTCGCAGAGGTTATCCAGTCCATTGGCGAGCTTCGAAAAAAACCATTTCCCCCAATTACCGGGACCGAATTTCAAGCGCTGCTCATGGCGGCCCTGGTCTCTCCCAAGGACCTGATCCTTCCGAAAATCCTTGATTTTCGCAAAGAGATCGAACAGCGGGACGGTGTTGGCGAGTTTCGTTCCCGGCTGATGGTGATGGGATCGCATCTTCACGATCCTGAATTTATCAGGGTCATCGAGTCGCAGGGCGGGCTTGTGGTGGCGGACCTTTTTTGCACCGGCTCGATTCCCGGATTCAAGCCCGTGGAGATTAGTGGCAATCCCATCAGGAGCCTGGCCGAGCACAGCTTTAAGAAGACTCTGTGCCCGAGGATGATGGAGGACTTTGATCGGCGCCTGGAAACCATCATCGACACCGTAAAGGAATACAGGGTGGACGGTGTTGTCATCGAAATTATCAAATTCTGCGACCTCTGGGGCGTGGACTCGATGCCCATGGTGAGCGCCTTGCGCAACGAGGGGATCCCGGTGCTGAAACTGGAGCGGGAGTACAGTATGGGCGGAGAAGGCCAACTGCGAACCCGGGTCCAGGCTTTTATCGAGAGTATGGACAAATGATGTGCAGGCATAAGGATTGAAAAAACAGTGAAAGACGCATTTGAAAACGCAAGGAATCTTGTCATGAGGCTGCCGGGTCTGGCAAAGGACTTTTTCAAGTACTCCTTAATCGGATATATTCTCGAAGCAAAAAGCCTTAAGGACTCATTCATCTATGCGAAATACTGGGCTCTTATCTGGGGCAGTGTCTTCAAACTCGTCGGCAAGCTGCTCTTCAAGCGCGGCCCCATGGGCATTATCCGGGAGCTTCGCCAATATCCCTGGATTTTGCAACTCCTCGGAGCGACAAGGCTGCTTCGGCGAATCACCCACGGGAGGAAGGGGGCCTACCTCGAGTCCACGGGCATGGTGATCCATTCAATAGCCGTTACCCTGGTCGAGAAACTGGAAGAGGTGTTCTACCAGCCCGAGCTTCTGCTCATTAGCGAGGACCTTGTCCCGCCGGAAATTGGTACTGCCATGGGCCTGAAGGTATGGATTGTGGAGGCCATGGGGCTTTTGCTTCCCCTTATCAACCCCGAGGCAGACCTGAGCTTCATAGACGAGGCGGAGAACGCCGGAATGAACCCTGATTCCTGCAGCTTTGTCAAGGCAGCCGTCGGTATGATCATCAAGGAGCAGATGCCTAAAGGCTCTGCCATTGTCAGCTCCAATATGCCCTGTGACGCAGCATTGGCATCCTATTCTTACATCCGGAAAAAGTATGGCGTTCCCATTTACCGTATTGATGCGCCCTATCATTTCCGCAGCGAACGAGCTGAAAAGCTGTTTGTCACGGACCTCAAGGGCATGATCGCCTTTCTTGAGGAACATACGCCTGGCCGCATGGACTGGGAGCGGCTCCGGGAGATCTGCGAGGCGCGCAACCACATGATGGAGCTGGAGGTCGGGCTGTGGGATATGATGCAGGCCAGCCCGGCGCCTCTGGCATCCGAGGCCGTATGGCTGAGTCACCTATGGCATTTTTACTGGTTCCCGGGAAACAAGGTGGGTGTCAGGCTGTTTGAGCGGCTGGCGGCGCTGGCGCAAAAAAACCTGGACGCAAAAATACCTGCCGTGAAAAACGAGAAGTACCGTGCAGTGCTCTGGAACCCTCCATTCCCCCATTTCGTGGATATTTTCAACCAGGTGGAACGTACCTACGGCATCACGCTCATCATGGACAGCCTCAGCTACAACCACCATGAACTGATCGACACATCCACGCCGGAGACAATGCTGAAGGGACTGGCCCGGATCATCATGCAGGGGCCCATGGTCCGTCACACCCGTGGGCCTGCCGAGAACTACCTGGACGACATTTTCCGCTGCTACAAGCAATTCAACCTCGACATGGTCTGGATCGCCAACCATGTGGGCTGTAAAGGCGCGCAGGCGCTGAACGGCATACTCCGGGAAAAATGCCGGGAGATGAAGATCCCATTGCTTATCATCGATTATGACCTGCTCGACCCCCGCATTGTTTCTCACGAAGGCATGATGAACCAGGTGGATGATTTTATGGACAACGTCATGAAAGCCAGGCGGCCCCGGTCAATGACACAATAATGACACCGTGAAAAAGGAGTAAAAGGAAATGACCAAAAAATACTTTGGCGGCTGTGACGTAGGATCAACAACAGGCAAGGCCGCCATTCTTGATGAAAACAGCTCCATTGTCGGCACGTCAATTGTTCCAAGCGAGATTGATCCTGAGATAACCTCGGTGCAAGCCCTTGAAAAAGCGTGTGCCCAGGTTACGGACCTCAGCAGCTACAAGGACCTTGCCCGCATTGTGGGCACGGGTTACGGGAGAAACGAGGTGGCATTTGCCAATGAAAACATTTCAGAGATCAGCTGCCATGCCATGGGCGCCTTTTACTGCAACCGCGATATCAAGACCATCGTGGATATCGGCGGTCAGGATGTGAAGACCATAGCCATTGCCGATGACGGATCGGTCCTGGAGTTTGCCATGAACGACAAGTGCGCCGCCGGCACCGGGCGATTCCTCGAGGCCATGAGCCGGATATTTCGCATGGATCTTGAACAGTTTTCCGTGCTTTCTCTTAATGCCCGTAAAATTATACCGATCACGGCCCAGTGCAGCGTATTTGCCGAAAGCGAGGTGATAAGCCTTCTGGCCAGGAAAAACCCGCCCGAGGAAATTGCAGCGGGTATCAAGGCGGCAGTTTCCAAGCGTTGCTTTTCTCTGCTGAAGCGCATCGGCATGCGGCCGCTGGTGACGGTTACCGGCGGGTGCGCCAAAAACCAGGGCCTGATCAAGTCGCTTGCAAAAAGGATCAATATGGAAGTAACCGCGCTCCCGGTGGATCCGCAGATTATCGGCGCCCTGGGCGCTGCGGTCTTTGCCGGTCGCAACGGTCGGGAGCAGGAATAACCATTTACGAGCAGGCATTATTGACGGACTCGTAAAAAGTCTCTCAACATGGAAAAGATGGCTAAGTAGAAAGTTCCATATACAAGGCGTAGTGGTGAAAGCGGAGGCATACATATAGTATTCCGAGCATTTCGCGACCCGCTACAACGCAGTAGATGGGACTTTTTACGACGCCATCATTATTATTTAATCGATTAAAAGGAGAGGACTATGCTGCTTTGGTCAAAAGGATTGGGTCAAACCGAGATATATATGGATTTCAGGCATTACCGAACAATACAGGATCCTGATTCTAAAAATGTGCTTATTGTCGGTAAAATGCAAAGTCCGGTTACCTGGGAGTTTGTAATAACCCTGCAACCTGAGGATATTGCGGGCGTAATGAAGGCGCTATTTACATTCCCGATGCTACGCTTTGCTATCAGGAACTTTTATCAATACATTGTTTTTCTCTTTAACAGGAAAAAGTTTGTGCCAAAAGACAGTGATTTTGTGTCTAAAATTCGTAAATCCTATCTGCGCATGGTGAAAAAACAGCGAATAAGGGCTGTGTAATGAAACCGTTTGTATTTAAAAAGGAGGTATAACGATGCTTGACTATGATGTGGTTATCATTGGAGGCGGTATAAACGGCCTTACAACCGCCGCCTATCTCGGCAAGGCGGGCCTGAAGACGCTGGTGCTCGAGGAGCGCGGAGAGTGCGGAACTCACTGCGACACTGTAGAGCCCGGGATTCCGGGGTTCCTTCACAATCTTCAGGCAACGGAAAAAGTAACCGGGCTCAGTCCCTGCATGTCGGACCTGGAGCTGGAAAGGTTCGGGTATGAAATAACGACTACCGATTACATCTGGGGCAATACCTTTTCCGATGGCAAAAATGCCCTTCTCGGCGCTACAATGTTTGATACCATCGATAACTGGACAAAGCTTTCCCCTGTTGATGCTGAAGTATATACAAAAGGGCTGGTTGAAGGGGTGGATGACGGGGGCTGGGACGAACTGCTCGATTTCATGCATAATTTTTTCTATAAGGCTCCTAAAAGCAGCGGGTTGGACGATTTTGCGAACCTGAAGGTAATGAGGACGCTGATCAATGCAAAGGGACTCGATATATCGCCTCATGAGCTGGTGCAGATGAACGGGTTCCAGGCATGTGATCTGATATTCGATTCGGAATATATCAAGACGGCCGTGCTGTCCGGTTCCTGGGTCGGTGGTTTTTCTCCCGTGCACAGGCAAATCGGAGTAATCGGGACCCTTGGCTTCGGCCTTGCTGCGGGAGCCGTTTTCCCGGTACACAACTCAAAGGGCGGCTCGCATGCCCTGCCCCACGCGCTGATCAAATGCGCCAGGAACTATGGCGTGGATATACTCTCCTGCTGCCCTGTTGAAAAGATCATCATAGAGAACGGGCGGGCTGTTGGCGTTAAACTGACGGAGCACGCCGTATACCCCAACCAGGAGATACGGGCAAAGAAGGTGGTAAGCAACCTGACGCTGATTCCGACTTTTAAGGACCTGGTAGGAGAAGAGGTTATCGGAACGGAGATGTCATCAAAGATCAATCAGTTCTGTTACGAAGAAAATGTTGTTTTCTGCGTGAACCTGGCCCTCAAATCCGCGCCTCAATTTAAATCGGCTGAGTTTGATGACGGCATTCAGCGATGTTTCATCGGATACTATGGCGGCGAAAATTCGAGAAAGATGGCTCAGTTTGGTTCGAGTCTCACCAGTGGAAGAATTTTTGATGATGAACTCATGGCCAACTGGCTTATCCCTTCCCTCACCGATCCGGGCCAGGCGCCTGAAGGATGCCATACCTGTATTTTATGGCTGGATGCGCCTCCGACAATTACCAATTATAACGGGAAACGCCTCAATGGATTCCCCGCATGGGATTCCATGAAGCTGGATCTGGCGGACAAGCTTGTCGATGAGTTTGAAAAGTATACCATTGGCTTTAAAGACAGTATCATAGAAAAATTTGTGGTATCTCCTCTTGATATCTACCGAAACAATCAGTCGGCGTTAAAGGGCAACTGGATGGGGGGAAGCCTGGTCCCGGGTCAGGCATTTACAGACAGACCCCTTCCGGGAATTGTCCGCGGAGGCGCTTCAAGAACTTTTATCAAGGACCTGTATCTTTCCAACTCAATCCATCCACACAATATGACATGGCTGGCCTCGGGATATATTGCGGCCTGCGAGGTTGCAGAGGATATGGGAGTCCGGGAGCAGGACTGGTGGACGGGTAAGGCATGCCGCTGGTACGAGGAAAATGTTGACAAAATTCCAATTAACTTAGGAGTGCCGGACTCGTAAAAAGTCCGTCTGCGGCGTTGCGCGAACCAAAAAAGCCCTCAACGTACAAAAAGTACGCCTCGGTCTTTCCCGGCTCGCGCGCCTTGCATACAAAGCTTTTTACGAGCCCTCAGGCCATATTATAAATTGCTCAGCGAGCTGCTCTTTGCAGCCAAAAAGACAAAAATGTCCAACTTTTTACGAAACCATCAGGCATGAGGTGAATAAAAATGGAAAACAAGGAATATGATGTTGTAATCATAGGGGGTGGCCAGAACGGCCTCATCTGCAGCGCCTATCTCGCGAGAACCGGGCTTGATATACTGCTCCTGGAAGCCCGGCATGAGACGGGCGGAGGCCTCGATACACTGGAGTTCTGCGGCCATAAATATAATCTGCATGCCGTCTATCACATGATGGCGGAGGTCATGCCGGTCTATCATGATTTTAACCTTAAGGATAAAGGGGTTAGGTACATTTACCCCGAGGTGCAGGCCGCGTTTTTGAATAAAGGTCACAAGCCGCTGGTGTTTTATCACGATCCGTCCAGAACGGCTGACTATTTGTCTTTAGCATTCTCAAAAAAAGATGGAGAAAGTTTTACCCGGATGTACACAGACTTCAAGGAATTCTCCGAGAAGATAGTGATGCCTCTGACATACGTGCCGGCAATGCCGTCGTTAGATGTGGTGATGGCATTTAACACGGCCAAAGATGATGTGGGCAAAAGGTATAACGAAATGTCGGAACTGACTCCTGTTGAGATCATTGAACAATATGGTTTTTCCAGTGTGGTCAAGGCCGGATTGTATAACCTTTTTTCCATGTGGGGCCTTTCAGACTATGGCGGCGTCGGGTTCCTCTTTCCTCTGTATATCTACCGCATGCTCAACGCGGCGCTGTGTGTGGGCGGCTCTCATCGTCTTTCCTCATCGCTGCACAAGGTTGCATCCGGGATCGGTGTAAAGATCCGGGACAAAGCGGAGGTTGCCAGGGTCACTATGAATAACGGCAGGGTAAACGGCGTTGTACTCACTGATGGAACCGAGATCCGTGCAAAGGCGGTGGTCTCGACCGTGGACCCCAAACAGAACTTTCTTTCCTTTTTTGATGAGGAGCAGATCCCGGATGATCTGGTTGAAAGCGCAAAGAATTGGGAGTGGGAGAAGGCAACCTTTTTTGGAACTCACGTTGCATTGAAAGAAGCGCCAAATTATATCGGGTCGGATGACAACGAAGATGTTAACAAGGCGATGATGGTTTTTAACGGCATCGATGATATAGATAAAATTCTGGGTCATCTGGAGGAAGTGGAGAGCGGCAAGCTCCCGGAAACACCCCTTGTTCACGTGACGTGCACGACCCTGTTTGATCCGCTTCAGGCGCCGAGGGGCTATCACACTTGCAGGCTTGAAACATTGGTCCCCTTTGACTGCGACTGGGACAACATCAAGGACGATTATGGAAAAAAATGTATTGATACCTGGAAGGAATATGCGCCAAACATAGAGCCGCTTCATACCCTGTTTTATCCCCCAACCTATATAGAGAAGAAACTTAAGGATATGGTTCGCGGTTCCTTTAAGCAGGGTTCGTACAAGACGTTTCAGATTGGCTACAACAGACCCAACAGCGACTGTTCGCAAGTTCGAACGTCCATTGAAGGCTTTTATGTATGCGGCGCGAGTGTTAATCCGGGCGGCATGATAATCGGCGGCGGCGGGTATATCGGCGCCAATGTCATTGCAGAGGATTTCGGAGTTAAAAAGGACTGGGAGGAGATTGAATCCGTAAAACGCGCCCGTGAACTGGGGTTTATTCCTGAGAAACTATAAACATTTTTAATCCGAAAGGAGGATAAAATGAGAATACTGGTTACCGGCGCGTCCGGATATATTGGCGGAAGAATGGTTAAGGCTTTGTGTGAAAAGGATTGGGTGGAAAAGGTCGTGGGTACGGATATAACGGAGCCTACACAAAAATTGCCGAAATTTGATTTTATCCAAAAGGATGTCCGCGAACCCATGGATGATCTTTTTAAAAATGAGAAGATCGACACAGTGGTTCATGCAGCCTATGCAGTCACGCCCCGCCATGACAAGAACATGATGGAAGACATCAACAAGAGGGGAACCCGTAATGTTTTAGCCGCTGTTTCCAAAGCCGGGGTGAAACAGTTCATGATAACAAGTTCGACCATGGCATACGGGTTTTATCCGGACAATGATACGCCCCTGACAGAGGAAAGCCCGCTGCGCGGCAATGACGATTTTACATATGCGAAAAACAAAAAAGAGATTGAGAAAATAATGCAGGGATTTATTGCCGAACACCCGGAAATCATGGTGACTATTCTTCGTCCCTGCTTTGTGATAGGCCCTGCAATCAACAATCCTTTTTCCAGGCATTTAAGGAAAAAGTTCGTCCTTATGCCATACAATACGCAGCCCTTTCAGTATGTTCATGAAGACGATCTGATAAATGTAATGATCTTACTAATAGAAAAAAAGATCGACGGAATTTATAATGTAACCGCCGATGGGACCATGACCTTTTCAGAAATGATTAAAAGATTGGGAAACATCCGCATTCCGGTGCCCTGGCCCCTGATATACATCAGTAACAATCTTGCCTGGTTTTTACGTCTGACCTTTATATCCGAATTTCCTTCTCCGGGCATGCGATTGATGGTCAACCCTTGGTTGGCTAGTTCGGAAAAATTGAAACAAAAGACAGGCTATTGTTTCAAATATAATACAAAAGAGGCTTTTGAGGATTTTGCCGGATCGGTTGCTTAATAAATAATTTAAATACTGAAGAATATCGTATCCAATATGTAAAATTTAAAAACGGTGGAAATACTGGGAATGCCCTCG
>JAADHK010000032.1 GCA_013151835.1 Deltaproteobacteria bacterium | reverse complement strand
GGTGTCGCGAAAGCGGAGGTATACATATAGTATTCCGAGCATTTCGCGACCCGCTACAACGCAGTAGATGGGACTTTTTACGACGCCATCAATCATGGTTTAACAAAACTAATATTGCCATGCGTGGGTCAACGTAGCGGGGGCCTGCGGCCGCCATTTCCCAATAAATGGAAGGCTAAATCCATCCGCTACATAGCCGTACCACAATTCTTTCCATGAATTAAAATTGCTGACAAAGACAGGCCCGTAAAATCAATGCGGCCGCCATATTTTTTGCACAAAAACCGCTTGACGTAAAACCCTATGCATGATATTAGTCTCACACTTTTTTTGGTTTGTTTTTTCGGATAGTTGCCGACGTAGCTCAGATGGCAGAGCAGCTGATTCGTAATCAGCAGGTCAGCGGTTCGATTCCGCTCGTCGGCTCCATGAAAAACGGGGCAAATCTGATAAAAATCAAAAAAAATAGTATAACCTCTTGACATATTATTTATATCGATTTATTTATAATAAAACTAAGGTGATTCGGTCTGCGACGGCTGATTTTACTGCCCGGTCAAATCCATAAAATAAAATGACAGGCAATAAAACGGTGGTATTGTATGGACCCCAAAAAAGCACAAAAGGCGCCGCCCGAAAATCGGGCCGGGAACCTGAACGGAGAACAGGACGATTTACAGATCAAGGCTGAAATCGATGCAATTGGCAAACGGATCGATAACATAGTGGAAATAGTTGAAGAAATTTACCCATTAAGTACCCCGGAAAAAACGGAGAAAATCGAGCCGGATTTCAACTCTCATTTAACACAAACGCCAAGGCAGGAGGAGTAATGGCACTTACAAAGAATAAAATCGTTGAGCGGGTTAATGACCTCGGATTCACAAAGAAAAAATCTGTCGACATCGTAGAGTCCCTGCTGGAAATTATCAAGGACAGCCTCGAGAAGGGAGAAGATGTTCTGGTCTCAGGGTTTGGAAAATTCTGTGTCAAAAACAAATCAACCCGCAGGGGACGCAATCCGGCAACCGGCGCAGACCTGACCTTAGATGCCCGCAAGGTGGTTACCTTTAAATGCTCCGGGAAGTTAAGGGAAAGAATTAACAGATAACAGGCGGCAGCAGCCCATATCAGTCGATGCCGTAGGTTCTCATCTTGCTCAGCAGAGAAGGGTGGCTTATTTCAAGCAGCCGCGTAGCTTTGGTCCGATTCCCGCCTGTTGCTTCCAGCGCCTTTATTATGAGCGCTTTTTCAAGTCCGGCCTTAGCCTTTTTAATGGAAAAACCGGAAGCGGCAGGAGCGGCATCATCTTTCTTATTAATTGTCACTCCAAAACCGGTCGGAAGGCATGGTACATCGATAACCTCGCCTTCCGTCAGTATAACTGCGCGCTCGATTACGTTCTCGAGTTCTCTCACGTTGCCCGGCCATACATGAGAATAAAAGCGTGACATGGCCGCCCTTGATACCCCAACTACTCTTCGGTCAAATTTTTTCGCATACCGGTTAATAAAAAATTCACATAATGCCGGTATGTCCTCCATTCTTTCGACGAGTTTCGGCAAATGAATGTGCATCACATTCAGCCGATAGAAAAGGTCTTCCCTGAAACCGCCCCTTCCAATTTCTGTTTCCAGATCCCTTGAAGTCGCCGCAATCACACGTGCGTCAATCTTCCGGGTGTCGGATGCCCCCACAGGCCGGATCTCGTTTTCCTGAAGTACTCTTAACAATTTAACCTGGAGTGGAATAGGAAGATCTCCTATTTCATCAAGGAAAATCGTTCCGCCCGAGGCGGCTTCGAACAGTCCCATCCGATTTCGGTCGGCCCCGGTAAACGCCCCTTTTTTATGCCCGAAAAGTTCACTTTCAAGGAGCGTATCCGGAATACCGCCGCAATTTAAAGGGATGAACCGGGATGTCGAACGACTGCTTGAGAAATGAATGCCCCTGGCCACAAGCTCTTTGCCGGTTCCGCTCTCGCCGGTAATCAGCACTGTTGTGTCATAATCGGCTACCTTTTGAGCCAAACCGAACACCGCCTGCATGGACCTGCTCTGGGCGATCATGGAACCAAAACTCGCGGTTTTTCCGACTTCCCGGATTTGTTCTTTTAAACGCAGATTTTCATCCTTCAACCGCTCACGTTCTTCGGCCTTTTTCAGGGTAAGAAGAATTTCATCCGGCTTAAACGGCTTGGAAATATAATCATAGGCGCCGTGCTTCATGGCCTCGATTGCCGCCTCCATGGTGCCGTACGCCGACATCATTATTATGATGGCATCCGGTCTTTTTATTACGGCTTTTTCGAGAAATGCCATGCCATCCATGTTGGGCATGCGGATATCGCAAAACATATAAGTATAATTATTATTCTCCATAAGCGCCAGAGCTTCGATCCCGTCCCCGGCCGCATCAACATCATGCCCCTTGTTTTCGAGGAGAACCGAAAGCATATGGCGCATGTTGGGTTCATCGTCAATGACAAGAATTTTCCCGCGCTTATCAATATCAACAGTCTTGATGGTCATGCTCCATGTTCTCCAGCTTCATCACGGTCCTTTTCTTCGCAAACGGGCAGCAGTATTTTCATGGTGGTTCCCATGCCCGGCGTGCTTTTGACGGACATACTGCCTCCGAACCGTTCAATTATCATATACGACACACTCAAACCAAGTCCCGTGCCCTTTCCAGTCGCCTTTGTGGAAAAAAACGGATCAAATATCTTATCCATATCTTCGGAGGAAATTCCGTTACCATTATCAATAACATTTATTTCGATCCAACGGCTATATTTTCGACGCCCTTCACCGGGCTCCTCTTTTACGACTGGGCATAGCCTTGTTGCAAATCCTATTTCGCGCTTGTCTTTTCGTTCAGAAATTGCAATTGAATCAGCGGCATTGATAACAAGATTAGTCATGACCTGGTATAGCTGATCATAATCCGCACACACCTGATCAAATTCAGCGTTCAAATGATGTTTTATCCGGATACCGGCGGTCAAAGGCTGATGACCGACAAAACCGCTGACATCTTTTATCAGACTATGAACACTGACTTTTGTGTTCGCCGGCTCGGGAATGCCCCGGGAAAAATCGAGAAGCTGACGGATAATCCTGTTAATGCGTGTTATCTCGCTTTCGGCACGTTTAAGAAAATCAAGACTCTCAGCATCGCCGGCGGCTGACAGCCTGTTTTCAATCAGGCCGATATAGCCGAGGATAATACCAATGGGATTTCCAATCTCATGGGCGATGCCCGCCGAAAGGCGACCGACTGACGCCAGTTTTTCAGCACGGACCATTTCGTCTCCAGCCTCCTTCAATTTGCGGTTGGCCTGCTCAAGGTCCGCAAGAGAGGCCTTGAGACGACCGGTATCGTCTTCTATTCTCGTAAGCATTCGGTTTAATGCAATCGACAGCCTTGAAAACTCGTCATCCTTTTTCTCGGGGAAAACATCAAAATGCCCGGTGTCTGAAAATGATTCCGTAATTTTCACATACCGGTGAATGGGTCGGGTAATAATTCGAGCCATGCGGAAGGTTCCCAGAAGCCAAAAGACCATAAAATTGAGTCCCAGAAACAAAAAGGCCACCTTCTGACAAGAACGCAGCATTTCATACATCAAGGAAAAATCGAGTACGGCGACACCTAAGTTGTTGGATTGCGAAAAAACCGCGATAAGCGCATATTTTTCCTGCAACCAAAAAACCCCCCACTCACGACCCGCAAACACAACTTCATTCTTTTTACGCAAAGCCGCCCTTGTTTTTACCGTCTTTACCAAGTCTTCAAGTCCGGGATCCAGGCGGCCGAGGGAAAGTGGCTTTCCATCAATGCCGGGCAGTTCCGCATAGACGGTTCGGATTGGCTGCACGGGAAAAAACTCCCTGATATCTCCGATCGGATTTCCAGTGATACCGGGTTTTTCAAGCAGCAATTCCAGCCGGCTTATTGAATTGGAAACAGTAGCCTTTACCAGTTTTTTTTCAACCAGGGAAACTACCGCCAGATCACTTAGCATTATGGCGAGGATGAAAAGAAAAGCCAGTTGCACCGCGATATTTGTTTTCAGGCTCTGAATTCTTGAAAACATCTGATTGCCTGCTCCTTGCAACCTGATCGTAATCTTTGAGTATATTGCTAACGTATTTTGATTTAATAATATCGTAGCATGCAAATTTTCCTTTGCAAGCCATTTTAGGTCTGATATAGGCTTGACTTTGCAGTTTTGGAGATTTCAACTTAACTTTTACATGGAGATTTACACAATGGCTGTCAGTCAGGAACTTTTAGACATTCTTGTATGTCCGAAATGCAAGGGCGAAATCATTTTAAATGAAACACGTGATGGGCTTATCTGTGATAAATGCAGACTTTTGTATGAAATAAGAGAGGATATCCCGGTTATGCTCATAGATGAAGCAAAGCCCCTTGATAAATAGGGCAAATAAACGAAACTCCGATGCCCGGGAAGTCCGTATAACACCACCGGCCGATATTTACGGCCAAACGCACGTGTGGAGCCCCGCCGTCCCATGAGTCAGGCCATAGCCGCAACGCCCGCAAAGCTTGTTATCGGCGCTTTTATGAAAGACAAAGCTCTTTTTTTAGAACTTGCTGAGATACTTGAAAAAAAATTCGGACCAATCGACATGGTTTGCCCGTGGCTCCCATTTGACTTTACGGATTATTATTCAAAAGAAATGGGGGGCCCCCTGTTCCGAAGGGTTATCTCCTTTGTCAACCTTATTGCTCAGGATAGCCTGTCTGAAATAAAGGCCATTACCAACAAAATCGAATCCGGGTTTTTAAACAACAACAACCGGGGTATAAATATCGACCCGGGCTACCTTGTTCATGAACGATTCGTGCTTGCAACCGGGAAAAACTTTACGCACAGGATATATGTCGGAAACGGGACATATGCAGACCTGACCCTTGTATTCTCAAAGGGATCTTTCCAGGACCTTGCCTGGACCTATCCGGATTACAAATCAAAACTATTGAAGAATTTTTTAGCCCTTGTTCGCAAAAAATATGTTACAGACATAAAAAGGTTAAATTCCGATGATAAAAAGCATGACCGCTTATGCCGCCTGCGAAACACACGATGAACGCTATGCGGCATCCATTGAAATACGCACATACAACAGCCGTTTTCTCGACACGGCCGTACGTGTCCCCAAGCCTTATGCCGTCTTGGAAGAACGAGTCCGGCAAACAATAGCGTCAAAAATTTTCAGGGGGCGTGTTGAAATAAACATCTCGATTGTGGACAATCATGGGTCCGCTGATTCTTTTACCATAAACGAAGACGTTGCGGACGCTTTTAATGCAGTCCTGTTAAGGCTGAAAAAGCGTTATAACCTGTCGGATGCACCCTCTCTTGCCCACTTTATCCAGAAAAACGGCATTATTGAACATGCAAAAACAGAAACCGATCCCGAAAATGCATGGCCGATAATCCATAACGGCATTTCCGACGCTGTTGATAAACTCGATGCAATGCGCGGCAATGAAGGCAACGCCATTTCAAAAGACCTTTTTGAACGCATCGGAAAGATCGAGGATTGGCTGGTCCTCATTGAGGCCAAATCCCTTGAAATGGTGGAGCATTACAATACCCGCCTCAGGGAAAAAATCACCTCGCTCACTGCTGGAATAACTGAAATAGACCCGGCAAGAATCGCACAGGAAGCTGCCTTTCTCGCCGATAAAAGCGATATCTCTGAAGAAATAGTCAGGGCAAAAAGCCATTTAAGACAATTCTCAGAACTCATGAATTCTTCGCAACCCGCCGGCAAACCCCTAAACTTCCTCCTCCAGGAACTTAACCGGGAATTTAACACCATGGGATCAAAGGCGGGAATTGCCGATATCGCCCACATCATTGTCAACACGAAGACGGAACTCGAAAAAATCCGTGAACAGGTTCAAAACGTGGAATAAGGCATCACCACACAAGTGGAGGAAAAATGGACTACAATCTTCTGAATATAGGTTTTGGCGGCACAATCGTAGCCGATCAGGTCATCGCCATTGTGGCGCCCAACTCGGCGCCCATGAAGCGTCTCAAGGATGAGGCCAGGGATGACAAAAGGCTGATCGACGCCACCCATGGGAGAAAAACCCGTTCCATTATTGTCACAAAGACAAACCACATATTTTTGTCCGCCATACAGTCAGACACCATATCTCAGCGTTTTACCCAGCTCATGCAACAGGTGAGCGGGCCTCAAAATAAATAAGGGTAGCCGCCTGCAATGGATGAGAACAACAATGATGTATCCGGTCCGGCCGGAACAAAAAAAGATAATACGTCAATCCCGGACAGGGGAAGACTCTTTATAATCTCAGCTCCTTCCGGCACGGGCAAAACGACATTATGCAACGCCGTGCGCAAGCGTTTTCCCAACCTCGAGTATTCGATTTCATACACGACCAGGAGCCCAAGGAAGGGTGAAACAGACGGAGAGGACTACCATTTTATTTCAACTGCCGAATTTTTAAATAGAATCGCGAGCAGTGCCTGGGCTGAATGGGCCGAAGTCCACGGTAATTATTACGGCACATCCGCAGATGATTTAAATTCATGGATATCAGCGGGAAAAGATGTTCTTTTGGACATCGATGTTGCCGGCGCCATGCAGATACGAAAAAAATACCCCGGATGTATTTCCATATTCATCCTCCCGCCTTCCCTGTCCGTTCTTGAGGAGCGATTATGCAGCCGCAGGACCGATTCTCCCGAAAACATAGCCATACGGCTTGAAAATGCCAAAAAAGAAATAGCGGCACGGGATCAATACGATCATATAATCGTAAACAACGAGCTGAGCAGCGCCATTGATGAGCTTGAATCTCTCATCCGCTCGGCACCGTCAGGCCGGGTGCCTGATGCCTGGACCTGATCTCATGCATGAAATAATTTACGGCATACATCCGGTCTCAGAGGCTCTAAATGCAGAGAAACGAAAATTTTACCGGATTTATGTTTCCTGTAGGAAGGATAACGAGAGGAAAGATAACAGGCGGATCACAGCTATTGAAAACATGGCTGAAAAAGCAGGTATTCCGATCGAGACAATACCGGATTCCAGGCTCTCAACCATCACCACTCATGCCGTTCACCAGGGCATTGCCGCAGAAACTTCACCATTTCGGCTCGTAGGCCTTGATGAAATGCTGCATGAAGCTCTCCATGGAATCAGGAGCGTAAGCAAAAATCAGACCCCTTTTATTCTGATGGCCGACAGCATTTCGGATGCCGGCAACCTCGGAGCGCTTATCCGCACATCGGTTTGCGCCGGCTTAACCGGAATCATAATCCCTAAAAATCGATCGGCGCGTCCATCTCCTGCTGTTTCAAAGGCATCGGCCGGGGCTATGGAGCACGCACTCATATGCCGGGCAACCAATCTTTCCGACACCATGAAGATCCTGAAAAAAAATGGATTCTGGATTGTCGGCCTGGACCGGGATGCTGACATGGCAATTTATGAGGCCGACATGACAGGCCCAACAGCTCTGGTGATAGGCGGAGAAGATACCGGTATACGTCCTCTGGTACTGCGCAATTGTGATCTTTCATGCAATATTCCGCAGACCGGCCCGGTCAACTCGTTAAACGCATCCGTTGCCGCGGCGGTTGCCATATATGAAACAATAAGACAAAAAACGCTGAAAGGATGAGAACATGGCGGAAAAAATCGTAAAAATAGAAAATGGCAAACTTTTGGTCCCCGACAATCCCATAATTCCATTTATTGAAGGCGACGGCATCGGCCCGGATATCTGGAAGGCGACCCGGGCCGTAATGGACGCCTCGGTTGAAACGACTTACCATAAAAAGCGTCGGATAGAATGGAAGGAACTCCTTGTAGGTGAAAAGGGGTTTGACAAAACCGGTCAATGGCTTTCGCAAGAAGCGCTCAACTCAATAAAGAGCCACGTAGTTGCCATAAAGGGCCCTCTGACAACCCCTGTGGGCCAGGGGATCAGGAGCTTAAACGTTGCGATCCGTCAAAAGCTCGATCTGTACGCCTGTGTTCGTCCCGTTAAATATATGTCTCCGGTTCCCAGTCCTATGAAACACCCGGAAAAAATAGACATGGTCATCTTCCGCGAAAACACTGAAGACGTATATGCCGGCATTGAATGGGCCGCCGGCAGCAATGAAGCCGAAAAGGTCATCTCCTTTTTAAAACATGAAATGCATGCGGACATTCCCGAACACGCAGGGATCGGCATAAAACCCATGAGCCAAAAAAACACGCGCCGCCTTGTTGCACGCGCTATTTCCCATGCCATTGAAAATGTTTATGAAAGCGTTACGCTTATGCACAAGGGAAACATTATGAAATACACCGAAGGGGCGTTTCGGAACTGGGGCTATGAAACCGCAGCCGATCTTTTTCCGGATATTACAATCACGGAGGCACAGCTTTATGAAAAATATGACGGCCGCAGGCCAGAGGGAAAAGTGATCATAAAGGACAGGATAGCGGACATGATTTTCCAGCAGGTTCTTCTGAGACCCGAAGAATTCGGGGTAATCGCCACGCCGAATCTCAACGGCGACTACATATCGGATGCCCTGTCCGCACAAATCGGGGGGCTTGGCATGGCTCCGGGCGCAAACATCGGAGACGACTGCGCAATTTTCGAGGCTACTCATGGCACGGCCCCCAAATACGCGGGGCTTGACAAGGTTAACCCCGGCTCTCTCATCCTGTCGGGCGCGATGATGCTCGATTACATGGGCTGGAAAGAAGCTGCCGCCGCCATCCGCAAGGCGCTCCAGGCTGCAATCATATCCGGGCATGTCACCTATGATCTCGCACGCCAGATTAAGAATGCAACAGAGGTCTCCTGCTCAAGATTTGGAAATGAAATCATAAAACTTATGAAAGGATAACCGTTTGTGCGGCATCTTGAGTCGATCGCAGGATCAGTCCTGACTGCAACCGGCGATGCGCTTTTCCCGCGCAAATGTCCCGCATGCGGTTCTTTTTTTCATGCACCCGCACATTGCCGGAAAATAAATGATCAGATAAATACCATGGATACTTTGGCGCTGCCTTCAATGGAATCTGATTTCAGATTTTTATTTGCACCGTTTGTGTGCCGGGATTGTCTTGACAATTTTGCCTCCCTGGATTCGCCTTTATGTTTGATCTGCGGACGGCCGTTTGCCGCAACTTTCGATACAGATCATATTTGCGGTCAATGCCTGACAAAAAAACGCTCTTTTTTCGCCGCACGGTCTTGCGGCGTTTACTCAAAGACGCTCATGGCGCTTATCCATGCCTATAAGTACCATGGTCGCATCCGGCTTGCAAAACCCCTTTCCGTCTTGCTTTTTCAGTTGTTTATAGGCTATGATGGATTTCATGACATCGATACCGTGATACCGGTTCCGCTGCACAGGCGCCGCCTTCGTGAACGGGGTTTCAACCAGGCGTTTATGATGGTCATGCACTGGCCTGACTTCGATAAATCCGGTAAATTCAAAACCGGATTTTGTGTTGATGGCACAAGTCTTGTCCGCAGGAAAAAGACAGAAAGCCAGACCGGACTCGGCCGGGATGACAGGATTAAAAACATACGGGGGGCCTTTTTGGTAAAGCGGCCCGAAGCAATCGCGGATAAAAACATTCTTGTTGTCGATGACGTATATACAACCGGTTCCACCGTGTCTGAATGTGCGTCAACGCTAATGAAGGCGGGAGCTGCCGGGGTGTGGGTATTAACTCTTGCAAAAGCGATAGGTACATGACGACTCCGTAAAAGGTCTGATTATGATCTTTAAAAAATGGCGCAAAATAAAATATTCGCACGGCCAGCGTAGCGGAAGGCTTCAGCCTTCCATGTACCGATGTCGCTTCCACGCAATCAAGTTAAAGGCGGCCTGAAGGCCGCCCCTACGATGGCTGTACGAAAAGATAAAACTTGCAAGAACCAAACCGGACACTACTGAAGCCAAATAAATGAAAAATAAATTGAGCCATGAATTACACGAAAAATCAAAATAAAAAAGTAACGGCTGGCGTAGTCCAATTCGACGTTGCACCCGGCGAAATTTCATCGAATCTTGAAAAAGCGGTTTCAGGAATTAAAAGCCTTAGTCGTTCAAACGCCGATATCGTTCTTTTACCGGAATTATGGTCCTGTGGTTTCGACGTTCCAAACATGGCCGGGCATGCCGGGAAAACACCGGAGATTTTGTTGCGCCTAAAAACGCTTGCCGTAAAATATCATATGCTCATCGCGGGGTCTCTTCCGGAAAAAAACGGGGAATCACTTTACAACACGATGTTTTTAATCGATTCCGACGGAAGCATAGCCGGCGCTTACCGGAAGGTCCACCTGTTTGTACCCTTGTGTGAAAATGAGTGTTTTTCCCCGGGGGACCGATTGATATGCTGCAATACATCAATCGGTAAAATCGGGCTTGCCGTCTGCTATGATCTGAGATTTCCGGAAGTCATCCGGGCCAGCGCAATCAAAGGGGCGTGGCTTGTAGTCGTTTCCGCGCAATGGCCCTTGGTTCGTATGGGGCACTGGGATACCCTTCTTCGCGCCAGGGCCATTGAAAATCAAATTTTTGTCATGGGTGCAAATGCCTGCGGGGTTGCTAAGAGCCCGCAATTTTCAGGCCATTCCGCCATAATCTCCCCTTCAGGAAAAATTATGGCAAACGCCGGCACAAGACCCGGGCATGCCGCAACCGAAATCAATCCCGATGATGTTTCCAAAGCGCGCAAATTATTTTCAAGTATTTACGAACGGATCCCGGAAGCCTATGAATGATAAACTAGTCACCCTCGATGAATTATTTAAAAAAACGGGCCGCCCGGGAAGTCGCACCGCAAGAATGGTCTTTACAAACGGCTGTTTTGACCTGATACACGCCGGGCACGTCCGTTTTCTAAAAACAGCAAAAAAACTGGGTGATGTCCTTGTGGTTGGCCTGAACACGGATTCATCCGTGCGCCGGATAAAAGGGGAAAAACGGCCTATCGTTGGGCATGAGATGCGGGCAGAGGTTCTTGCCGCCATTTCCTGGGTGGATTTTATTGTTTTATTTGACGAACCCGATCCATCCAGGCTTGTGTCCGAGATCCTTCCCGATGTGCTGGTAAAAGGGGCGGACTGGAGCGAAGAAAATATCATAGGGGCTCGGACCGTAATCAAAGCCGGAGGCACGGTTGAACGGATAGAACTGATTGACGGGATATCAACATCTCAAATCATTGCAAAAATTGTCTCCGGATATGGCAGCGCAAGCTCATAGGAATTATTGCGAGCCTGCCGGCAGTGTTCAACCCGCCCAATCGGGCAACAACGGCTCTTGGATTTATAAAATGTACTTTAAGCGGCTGAACGGAACCCATAGTCTCCGATTTTCAAACCTTGCGGCCTGCCATGGCCTTGTCCATGCCGTATTTACCCGGCAAGGGGGAAGGAGCACGGGGCCATATGAAAGCTTGAACGTATCTGACAAAACCGGGGATATGCCCGGCCATGTATCGGCAAACCGGGCACTTGTAGATACATGGATGGGCGGCAACTCCCTCTTTTGCCTGAATCAGGTCCATTCCGCGGATATTGTAATCATAAGGAAAACAGAGGAGGAAAAAATCCCCCTGCCAAATCCTCCTCTTGCGGATGCCATCATAACGGATATCCCGGGACTTGATCTCATGATAATGACTGCCGACTGCCAGGCGGTTTTCCTGTTTGATCCGAACGGCCGGGTTTGCGCCAATATTCATTCAGGCTGGCGGGGAAGCCTTAAAAACATTATCGCAAAAACAGTTGATGCCATGAAAAAAAACTTTTCAACTGATCCGGAAAATCTTATGGCTGGAATAGGCCCGTCCCTCGGGCCTTGCTGCGCTGAATTCATCAATTTCAGAAAGGAAATCTCTGCCGGTTTATGGAATTACAGGCATAAAACAGACTCGAACAAGAATATTTCCTCTAATTATTTTAATTTCTGGAACGTAAGCAGGGACCAGCTTGTTGCGGCCGGTGTCAGGCCTGAAAATATCGAGGTAAGCGGAATATGCACAAAATGCAATCCAAGCCTCTTTTTCTCATACCGCAAATCACGCATAACCGGCCGTTTCGCGAATGTAATAGGCTTAAGGGAATAACAGGGCTTTATAATGACCGATCAAAAGATAATACAGGAAAACGGAATCGTTGTAAAAACCGTCCCCATGGGAACAGACTGCCGGAAAATTACCCTGGACAGCCCCGAGGCATTTGCCGAAGCCCGTCCGGGCCAATTCGTCACCCTTGCCATTGCCGGCATGGACACGCCTCTTTTGCGACGGCCGTTTTCAATTCACTCCATAAGCGGAATAAAGGAAGGTCGCTGCCTGGTGGATATCCTTTTTAAGGTGGTTGGAATATTCACCAAAAATCTTTCGGAAATAAAAAATCAGGGACGTGTCAACATCCTCGGCCCGCTCGGCCACGGATTCACCTGGCCTAAAAAATCCCGAACGGAAAAATCCGGGCCTGTTGTAATAATCGGCGGTGGAATCGGGGTTGCGCCCCTGCTCTTTCTCGCACAATCGCTCAGACAGCAAAGGCCTGTCCATGAAAACAGCCGAGTCTTTATCGGCGGCCGGACAACGTCGGATATACTTTGTGCTGATGATTTCACCCGCCTCGGATATAAGGTTATCATCAGCACGGATGACGGAACCCGCGGTGAAAAAGGTATGATCACAACACCCTTTCACGCCCGGCTTTCCGATTCCCGGCCTGAAACAATCTATGCATGTGGCCCCATGCCCATGTTAAAGGCCGTATTCGAGACGGCCGCCGAGCACAAAGTGCCGTGCCAGGTATCGGTGGAAACCGTCATGGCCTGTGGTCTTGGAGTCTGCCTGGGATGCGCCGTAAAAACAAGCAGCGACGACATAAAATTCCGGCATGTATGCAAAGATGGCCCCGTGTTTGACGCCAGTGAGCTCTGGATGGCGTCGTAAAAAGCCCCATCTACTGCGTTGTAGCAGGTCGTGAAATGCTCGGAATACTTTATGTATGCCTCCGCTTTCGCGACGCCGCTACGCCTTGTATATGGAACTTTCTACTTAGCCATCGGAACAGGGTTGGTGGCGTCGTAAAAGAATCTAACACCCGGACGGGAAAATGGAGAAATCAAGAATGCAGACAACCCCGGATACAGCCTTTGTGCGGACATACAGGATATGTAAATTTTATCTTATCAAGCTGCCTTTTGTTTATATAGCGGCGCCGCTTGGCTTCCTGTTCGATTTTATAATCACATTCCCATACATCATAATGACGGAAATTGACGGCCGAAGGAAAAAATGACGTAGCTTCCGGAAAAGTATACGTTCCCACACTGGAGCGTGGGAACGAGGACGACCGACGGCTTCGTAAAAAGCTCCGTATGCAAGGCGCGCAAACCGGGAAAGGCGGAAGCGTACTTTTTGTACGTTGAGCATTTTCCCGGGGAAGCGCAACGCCGCAGACGGACTTTTTACGGAGCCGTCAGTTTCGAAGTTGCATCCGTTCAAGAATGCATTTCTGAAGCCTTTGCACGTCTATAGTGCTAAATTTCAAGCCAATCCCATTGTCTGCCGACCGAACGGCCTGCCCCATGGCATGCACGCAGATCGTACCCGGCCGGTCCGGATTGAAATCAATGGTGATCTCCGCCCTTGACGGAACGGCCACCGCTTCATCCGTTTTAATGAACATCCCCTCGGAACCGAGATCAGCCACTATCCCGCGTATGGTGATTACGGAACGGCCTTCCGCGTCATAAGGGTCTTTTATCTTGACCGTCGCCGTGGTATCCGGCCAGACGCGGGAACGGGTATTGCCGCGTTTATTAGAATCATCCATATTGTCCCCCTATTACTTACTGTCTTTAATACCGAGCATGGCGTCAAGCTTTCCCGCCCTGTCAAGTGCGGCAAGGTCGTCATAGCCGCCCACGTGTTCTTCGTTTATGAATATCTGGGGCACGGTTCGGCGGCCGTTGCTCCTCCTTATGGCATCTTCAAGCAGGCTCGGGTTTTCATCGACCTTAAGCTCTTCATATTTAAAACCTTTTTTGGCTAAAAGCGATTTTGACCGAATGCAATACGGGCAAGCCCGTGATGTATAGATCTCAATTTTCGGCATTATCTCTCCGGATCGTCTATTGTTTGTCATTCAAAATGCCCGATAAAATTTTTCCACATGGAAGGGAAATCCTCGATGGGCATGCTGTCAGGGGTCCTGAGCTCAAGTGTTGGGCCTTTTAAGTTAAAACGAACATCGGTAAACGCGGTTGTCAAGTGGTTTAAAAAAAATTCGAAAACAGGACGCCGGCATTCCTTAAACGCGACTTCTTCTCCAAGCACGACGGCATTCAGGGCTAAACGGACCAAACGCCGTATCAGCATATCGGGACTTTCCAGGGCGGCATCACAGCAGGGTGGAATACCGCAACGGGTCGGATCGGTGTTGTCCCATATCTCCCTGCGTGCGGCAGACATGGAAAATCCAGGTTCACGGGCCATGCGGCAGAGTACCGTAAATACCGGCAGGATGTCATCTATGCCCAGAATCGCCGCATGCAAATGGATCGCAGCCGTAGCCTTCATCATTTCATGGCCCCTTGTGCCGCTTTTTGCAAGCCGCTCATGAAGCATAAGGTATCGGTGCGAAGTGAGACACAATGGGGCATCCGCCCTCCCGGGAACATAAGCGCAACCCATATAATTTATCCCGGTTTCCTTAAAAATAAAGGCATTGGTGGTTTCAATAAACTGCATAATTGCCGCAAAGCGTATATTATCATGGGGTAGAAGCGGGGGGCTACTGTATTCTATCTGGCCGCCGGGCTCAAAATCGATCCTCGGATTTTCATTAAAACATACGCCCTCTTCCGAGGCAATCCCGCCCAGTCCATTGACCAGAAGAGAGCGTACACGTTCAAGGTCATCACGTAAAAGCTGTCGCGACGGGAGGAACTCATACTCAAAGCCATACGTACGGGGCCCCTTAGGCATTTTTGCAATGAGCAGGTCCATATACTTTTTGGCAAAATCAGTTTCCAGACCCGAATTTTCCGCCCTATCTCGTAAATCCATTTCAACATTGCCGTGCATGTATAAACCCTTGGTACCATAAGGTAAAAATAATAATGGAAAAAAGCCGATCAGCAGTCGATACCAGTGTTTCCGGCCCTACCCCTTTGCCGGTAACGGCGGACGCCAGGCTTGAAACATAATCGGGGTTCAAAATATTATGCGACCGCACCATGTCGCCGGATATTATTTCATCTATTACATCCGGGATCCCCGACGAATCGGCCAGCCAGTCGGCCATGGGAATTGTAAAAGGCTGTTTTCTCCGAAACGCCGAAGTTGCATCCAGTATACCATATTTTACAAACGCATAGCCACAGATAAATTTCTCCCGGTTCAGATTGACATTGGCCTTCATTTCCATTGGAAGGGATGCGGCAAATTCCGCCAGCCGAAAGTCCAGAAACGGGGTCCTTGCTTCAAGGCTGTGGGCCATTGACAATTTATCCAGTCGCAATATTACGTAATCGGACAATCTGGACCTGCATTCAATTGCAACCGCCGCATTTAGCGGATCTTCCCGGCCGTCCATAACCGGCAAATCCCCGGTTTCAAACAGGGCCGTCCCGGGAGTCATGCCGGTAAGCCGTATAAATTCGTCAGAAGAAAAAAGCATTTCAGGCTGAATGTATCTCTTTACAGGGTCAGAAGACCTGATTTTAACATACGCCTGTAATTCCGGATAAAATTTAAAAAGCGCCTTTCGCCGCGCGGGCGATAGGTTCGGTAAGCAATGCGCGGCCATTTCCAGCATGAACTTCCGGTACCCGCAGAAAATCTCGTCCGCGCCCTCGCCGGTCAGGACCGCCTTGACCTTTTGCGACGCAAGGCAACATACCTGATCCGTGGGGATAATCGTTCCTAGGGATACGGGCTCCTCCATTGAGCTGACAATACCGGGAAGGCGGGAAAGCGCGTCGTGGCCGCATTTATCCGTATAAAGCCGGGCACGCGAAAAACGCCTTGTCCCGCTGTCGACAAATCGCCTGACATGGGCCAGTTCATCATATTTTGCTTCCTCAAACGAAATTGTAAAAAGATTAATTTCAGGACACAAAATCGCCGCCTCGGACGCAACGGCGGAGGAGTCGATCCCCCCGCTGATAAAACTCCCTACGGGCACATCAGAGCGAAGCCGAATTTTTACTGCGTCCCGGAAAAGAGAGGTAAACTCTTCAGCCGCGGCGTTTAAATTTATATTCCGTTTCGTCGGTTGCGATGGATATTCCCAGTACCTGCGAATCTCATGTTTATTCGTGTTTAAATCAAATACAAGAAAAGAGCCCGGCGGCAATCTCTTAATCCCGGCAAACAATGTTTCACTGCCGGGAACATAGCGATACTTAAAATACGTCTCGATTCGCCGCGTGTTTATTTCAGGCTTCAGGTTCAGCCCTGAAAGAAGGGGCCTGATCTCGGATGAAAAACCGAATCCTTCTTTTGAAGTCGCATAATACAATGGTTTTATGCCAAAACGATCCCTGAATAGAACGACACGAGAGCGCCCCGGGTCATAAACAGCGCCGGCATACATGCCGTTTAACCGGCTCAGGAAATCGATCCCGAAGCAACGGTACAGATGAAGCCCCACCTCGATATCTCCCTTTGTTACATAGGGTATATCTCCGGTCAGTGGTT
Organism: Deltaproteobacteria bacterium; assembly: GCA_013151835.1. Lineage (GTDB taxonomy): Bacteria > Desulfobacterota > Desulfobacteria > Desulfobacterales > Desulfosalsimonadaceae > JAADHK01. Next base: position 13,170 of record JAADHK010000032.1, on the reverse strand, counting down.
TTAACTCAAGATAGTTGTATATCTGGCCGTTACAGATAATGGCCACATTGTCTGCAGGACTCCGGATCGGCTGCATTCCGGTGGCAAGGTCTAAGATGGATAAGCGAACAAAACCAAAGCCCACACTGGCCCGACCATCATGGCAATAGACCTTGACGCTCGCGTCGTCCGGTCCCCTGTGGCGCTGAATCCGCCCCATGCGTTCAAGCCGGGAGCACATTTCATCCTCCGGCAATTTCAGCGAGATAATCCCGCTTATGCCACACATTTTTGCCGTCCTTTTGCAATTATAATGCAATTATCGTTCAATTGACTTTTCATTGAAACGGCGGTAAAATAGCATACCTGATCGCGTTTAAAAAGAGGAAAGAAATGAAGCTTCCGGCACCACATAAGGATTGGCGTAGTCTTTTTTTACGTGCGCCCTACCGAACAGGAAGTTCTTCGCAAAAACAGAAGATTAAAGCGCCGGAAATAAAAAAAGAACACCTCCCGGACAAGGATGATGAAAACCTGGTATGCCGCCAATGCGGCTGCGTGATCACTTCCAGCCTGGAACAAATCGCAGTAAAGGGCTCGGGGTCGCACACCTTCGCAAATCCCGTCGGAATAGTATTTGAAATCACATGCTTCAAAAACGCGCCCGGTTGCGGCATCTCCGGTCAGGCTTCAGGCGAATTCACCTGGTTTTCCGGGTATGCCTGGCAGGTCGCATTCTGTATGTCTTGTTTAACTCATATGGGGTGGCGGTTTATCTCAAACAGCGGCCGCACCTTTTTCGCGTTGATTACCGATAAGCTTGTTGGCCGGGACTAATGACGTTATAAAACCATAAACCGTCATAAATCCATAAACCAAGGAGAAACAACAATGACACTCTCAGATTTTGCAAAAAAAATTTCATGGCTGGGGCACGATGGTTTCAGGATTGAGTCCGGCATTACAACTTACTTTGATCCTTTTCAGATCAAAACCGATGTGAAGGCGGACCTGATTTTAATAACTCACGAGCATTTTGACCATTGCTCACCCGAAGACGTTGAAAAGATAAAGGGGCCTGATACTGTTATCATAACGGAAAAGGACTCTGCGAAAAAGCTTGCCGGCGATATCAGTATCATGGAACCGGGCGACAAACTTACGATAAAAAATATTTCCGTTGAAGCAGTGAGGGCCTATAATATCGATAAGGCTTTTCACCCGAGAAAAAACAACTGGCTCGGATTTATTGTAACCATTGACGGGCACAGGATTTACCATGCCGGAGATACGGACCTGATCCCTGAAATGTCCGATATTAACGTTGATATCGCCCTGCTCCCGGTATCGGGAACTTATGTCATGACAGCGGCCCAGGCTGTTGAAGCCGCAAAAATAATAATGCCTGAACTGGCCATCCCCATGCACTTCGGTTCAATCGTGGGAGACGATGAAGACGCTCGCTATTTCAAGGAAAAACTCGAGGGAGTAGTTGATGTGATCCTGCCTGATTAAGGCGGGCTTACATGAATTAATCAAAATTCTATTGACAGGTTGCGAAAAATCTCATAGAGTTAACGTTACTTGGCATAAACTCGGCAGGACCCCTTCCACACACGATCAAGCAGCGCAGACGGGGAAGATGGTGAAGAAACGCTCCTTTTTAAGCCTTATATTCGTCCTGTGTGCTTTCGGTTTTTTTCAGACCATGGCTCCCTTGTGCCACGCAGGCATGCACCGGCTTTCGAAAATTCAGGACGGCATTTTTCATCTCCGACCCAAACTCGTAAGATCGGATACCGACAAGACGGATGAATATATAGATGATGAACAGGCGGAGCAGATCGCCGCCCTGTCCCGGACAGACCCGTATACTCCAGCCGACGACGATGACTACCCTTACTCGCTTGTCGATTCACTCCTTTTAGATACCGATCTTGTAATTTACTACGGTATTGATTCCGACTGCCTGTTCTGCGCAAAAACCCGCTATGCGTATTTAAGCCGCAACAATTATTCGCCGGCCTCTTTCACGGGTGAGACAAAGCCGCCCGAAATTTTTTCCGTGCGTGTCCGCGCCCGGGAGCCCTTCCATAACGAACTTGTCGACGCACTTTCAACGACAGTTACAAACCGTAGACTTTATGGGGATTCTAATCACACCGTTCGGCCCAATCCCGCCTTTGGGGACAATTATTCCGACAGAAAGTATTACACCGGGGAGATGGAAGGCGGTTATGTTCATGTTATTAACGCCTGCTGGTCGACATGGAAGCACTCCCAGTTCAATGTCACCGGGTGGCGGGAGCCCGATTTCGTGGAAGACTGGCCCCAAAACGGACCGGAAGATCGATAGAGCGCTCGCCCGCGACTGTCTCATCTCCACATTGGACTTACAATATCTCTTCCGCGTGATGTTTTCACCCACCGGTCTGCAGAGTTGGAAATCGCCTTGCCTGGGCAAACGCATCTGCAAGGTCCTCTTGATGACTTATTCATCGCCCCGGAGGGCTCCCGCATTAAACCGAAGAATTTCATTGACAACACCTCTCCCCATTCGATATATAAGGAGGATTTTTCAGACTCCGCCCATCGACTCCAAATGGAGGGGTGGGAAATACAACAAACAATCAGGGCAATACATCAAATGAAAATGGACACAAGACATATCCGGAACATCGGTATCAGCGCGCATATCGATTCCGGCAAGACAACACTTACTGAACGAATTTTATATCTGACCAATCGGATACACCGGATACACGAAGTAAAGGGTAAAGACGGCGTCGGGGCGACAATGGATTCCATGGCTCTTGAAAAGGAGAGAGGCATTACCATTGCGTCCGCCGCGACTTACTGCAATTGGAAAGGATATGAAATAAACATCATCGACACCCCCGGCCATGTCGATTTCACCATTGAAGTTGAACGTGCACTCAGGGTCCTTGATGGAGCAATACTCGTTCTATGCTCCGTGGGAGGGGTACAATCACAGTCGATCACCGTTGACCAGCAGATGAAACGTTACAAGGTGCCTTGTATCGCTTTTATTAACAAATGTGATCGAAGCGGAGCAAACCCTTTCCGGGTGATAGATCAGCTCAGGGAAAAACTCGGGCATAACGCGGTCGCGATACAGATACCGATTGGACTCGAAAACAAACATGCCGGAATCATAGACCTGATCTCAATGAAGGCGGTCTATTTCGATGGAGACTTCGGCCAGGAAATACGCACAACGGAAATCCCCCCTGAACTTACCGACATGGCCCACGAAAAACGGGAAGAGCTGCTTGATTCCGCATCGGTATTTTCTGACGAACTGACTGATGCGCTTCTTGAAGAGCGGGAGATACCTGAAACAATGGTTATCGCAGCGCTCAGAAAAGGTGTTCTTGCCCGCAAACTCACGCCTGTCATGATGGGCTCCGCCTACAAGAACAAGGGAATCCAAGTGCTCATGGATTCCGTATGTGATCTTCTCCCCTCACCCCTTGATGTTGAAAACTATGCGCTTGACCTGGATAACGAGGAAGCCCCGCATCTGCTCCTCCCGGAAAACGACAAGCCGCCCGTGGCCCTGGCATTTAAGCTCGAAGACGGCCAGTACGGCCAGCTCACCTATATCCGGGCATATCAGGGTGATCTTAAAAAAGGTGACACGATAATAAACGCCCGATCCGGAAAAAAGGTCAAAATCGGCAGGATTGTCCGGATGCACGCCGACCAGATGGAAGAGATGGAAAACATCCCCGCAGGCTTTATCGGCGCCTTTTTCGGAATCGACTGTGCGTCCGGAGACACGTTTACCGCACCGGGGCTCTGCCTGTCCATGTCCTCCATGCACGTTCCCAAGCCCGTGATCTCCCTTGCCATAAAACCCAAGGATAATAAATCGGAAACAAACATGTCCAAGGCGTTAAACAGGTTTACTAAAGAGGACCCGACCTTTACCACCCATTATAACCATGAAACCGGGGATACCCTGATATCCGGCATGGGAGAACTCCATCTCGATGTGTATATCGAGCGAATGCGCAGGGAATATGATGCCGAGCTTATAACCGGTGTGCCCAAGGTCGCCTACCGGGAAGCCATAACCAAAAAGAGTCCCTTTGATTACACTCACAAAAAGCAAACCGGTGGAGCCGGACAGTTTGGACGCGTTACCGGATACATTGAACCGATAGCGGACGAGGAATTCATATTTGAAAACAAGGTCACCGGAGGCCGTATTCCGACGCAATACATTCCCGCCTGCGAAAAAGGCTTTGCACAATGCATGAAAAAAGGGCCGTGGATGAAATATCCGGTTACAGGCATAAAAGTGGTGCTCGAGGACGGCGCCTCTCATGCCGTTGATTCCTCGGAAATGGCATTTACAGCAGCCGCCAAAGCCGCCTTTAAAACAGCGTATGCAAAAGCGGGGCCGGCACTTCTCGAACCGATTATGAAGGTAGTGGTGGAAACGCCGGCCGAATTTCAGGGTGGTGTAATGGGTTCTCTCAACCAGCGCAGAGGGATGATCGTCGGCGCTCACGACGAAGGGGTTACATCAATTGTTGAGACCCATGTACCCCTGGCCGAGATGTTTGGCTATGCCACCATAATCCGATCCCTTACCCAGGGAAAAGCGCAGTTTACAATGGAATTTTTCACCTATAAACCGGTACCTAAAAGCATTGTCGAACAGATTCAAAAAGATGCCGCAGATAATGCAAAAACAGGCACTTGATATAAAATATTCATGTTATAAAACAAGGAGTTTATAAATGCTGAAAAATATGCTGATCCTTCGTGATCCGCTTAAAAAAACAGGAATTGATCCAGGGAAAACTGAAAAAAGCGGATTTGCCGCTATTCTGGCCAGGGCCGGGGTGGGCAAAACAGCTCTCATGGTGCAGATTGCCCTTAACGCCATGTTAAAAGAAAAAAATGTCATGCACATCAGCAAAAAAGACCCGGTAGACAAGGTCGCCGCATGGTACGAGGAGGTCTTTTTGCGCCTGACCCAGGACACCGATCCCGCCCAGAAAACAGATCTGCTTTGGGATGAACTGCTTCACCACCGTTTTATCATGACTTTTGAGACCGAGACTTTTTCTATTCCAAAACTTCAAAAACGGATACTCGAGCTTACCGGCCAGAACATTTTCCACCCTTCTATGATCATGATAGACGGATTCTCCTTTGCGGACACATCCAATGAAGAAGTTGAGGAATTGCACGAATTCGCTCAAAACCAGGGCCTGATGGTATGGTTCACTGCCCGGACACACAGGGACGGTCCGGCCGGCGCAGATGGAATTCCAGCAGATCTCGAACCATTTACACACCTTTTTGAAAACATGATCCTGCTGGCACCGGAAGATGACCGCATATACCTGAAACCCATGAGCAGCCATGAAAAAGATGAAAATATTTCAGGGCTTTATCTTGATCCTTCCACAATGCTTATCAGGGGAACAACAGACTGACTTAAGGCCGCCTTAATTTATTTGTTGAAATTCCATCCCGCATGGGGTAAAAAAATAGAGTCTTGCTTCACCTTACTTTGATCTTTGCCTTTAAAAATTGCGGCAGTCAATGGTAACCTGTTGTTTTAACACAATATCATCTGCCGATAAATTATCTTCATGGATTATATAAACTTTCTTCCGGGACCACATATGCGATAACCATATTATTCACCCCTACAGAAGGAGAGGTTTTATGAGGGCAAGAAGATCCGTTTACTTCCTGTTTGTTTTTATTTTCGGTTTTCTCTTATGTATCCCACTTCCCGGGGCCTGCGCATCCCTTAACAAGCCCGTATGCGCCGTTCTAACATTCCACCCGGACATTAAATCTGCGGAGCATTATGAAAGCAGGTATATAACCAACCGTTATTCCACGCTGCTGGAACAGCTCGACCTATATGATGTCCTGTCACCGGACAAGGTTGTCGAGCGGCTCAAGGACAGCAAGTGGCAGATGGTTGACACCTGCAACGGAAAGGAATGCGCCCTTGAAGCCGGCCGTATCATAGGGGTGGATTATATTATTTACGGGGTTCTCGGGCATATCGGCAAGCTCTACTCCATGGACACGACGCTTATGGACGTGAAAAGCAGTAAAATCATTGCCAATGCCACGACCGATTTCGAGGGTTCCCGCAATGACTTCGCCAACGAAGCCCCTCCGAAGAATATCCGTGAGCTCCTCGGAATTTCAACAAATCCTCCCGAATGGGGGAAAATTCTGGCGGAAAACACGCCAGAAAAAGAGGTTGTTCTCCCCGAACCCGCGCCTGCTGAAAAGGATGTCCGCATCGGTCCCCGCCTGGGGTTCGGGTACAGTGACAACGGAGTTGAAGTCGGACTCGGGTTCGAGGTAATGAAGAAAAACCTGTCCGTAAAAATACTTGGAAACAACAATGGAATTGCAACGGCCTTTTCATATCACGTGGAGCCTGAGGGCAACACCCCATACGCATCACTAGTGGGCGCTTATTATAAGGCGGCTCCCCATGGGATTGATGAAAAAGGATGGATTTACGGCTTTCTGGTCGGATACCGCATGTACTTTATGGAAAAACTGGATCTCTGCCTGGGCATAGGTCCCGGCCTGGCAAACTACCACCAGACAGAGCTGAATGGGAATAACAAAAAGGACAGCGGCACTACTTTCCTCGTAATCGGTGAGTTTACCATAGGCTATATGTTTTAGAGTCTTAGATATTGGGTTAGATATTGGGCAACCGGGAACTGTAAACCAACACCTCGTTATACATAAAGGGCGGGCGATTTTAACATGTAAAATCGCCCGCCCTTTTTTTATATCTTATCTTCCCACCGGAACCAGATAAACCGGCTTTAGCTCCACTCGCCGGTTTTTCGCGCGGCCATCAGGGGTTGCATTGTCGGCCACCGGGCTTTCCGCCCCGTATCCGACAACATATATCCTGTCTCTGGCCACTCCCTTTTCAACCAGGTGGTTCATGACGGACCCGGCACGCTTTTCGGAAAGCGCAAGGTTGTAAGCCTGAGTTCCCACGTTGTCGGTATATCCCTGAATTTCAACCTTCAACTTCGGGTTTGCCGTAAACACATTGACCATACGGTCAAGAACCGGATAATATTCAGGCCTTATTCGCCACTTATCAAAGTCATAAGCGATATCTTCGACAACCCAGCACCCCCGTTTGTCCACAACCGCACCCGAGGGTGTTTCCGGGCATTGGTCTAATCTGTTATAAACGCCGTCTCCGTCCGTATCCTTAAATACCGTCCGGGACAAAAAAACTTTTTCAACATAATTCGCCATGGCGGGATCGGTGTCAATATCCGATGCATTCACGGCAAAACCGCATTCGCCAATCCAGGCCAGGTCATTCATCTGTCTGACACCGGAAGGATCATCCCCTATCAATACAGGGTAAATGCAAAGCCCTGTTTTATATTTTCCCTTTAAAACCTTAAGCGCACTTGCGGCCAGGGATTCAGGCCCAGTACCGTCCGATATTATAATAAGCGCAGTATCCCCGTGTGCCGCCGCAATATCAGAATCCACGGCTCTTAAGGCCGCCGCCATGGGACTGTACCCACCGGTATGCTTGATACCCTTTACAGCGGCTTCAAAGCGAGCCTTGTCATAGGGGCCGGGTTCGTACAGGCAGAGAGTCTGTTTAAGCGTTACGATGGGGTTATGCCCTATGGTGCGAAGGGAGGCGTTAAAATTCAATTCCGGCAGAATACGGATCATTTTCTCAATAAATTCTTTTGCAAGAGAAATCTTTACCTTTCCAGCCACAGGCGCGCCCATGGAAGATGACGCATCTATAATAACCTCGAAATTATTGATTTTTGGTTCGTATTTGTCGGCCGGGAAAAAGCCGGGCTGAGCCGGTTTTTCAACGGCGGGGACAGGAGGCGCCGGAGTTTCAACCATGGCCTGATGCGCACACCCGGGTAAAATAAAAATAAATATCAAAATATAATAAAAAAAACGTAACATTCTTTCCGACCGTTTTTTTCCCATCTGCCTTTCCCCCGATAAGGTTTTTTATTGCAAACGACCAATTATGTCCGGCTCATCTTTTATTGACTTTTTTTACAATCTCAAATAGATAGAAAAAATTTCAGTGGGCAAGTTGCAAAGGGATGCAAATTACGACAAAACATATTTGTTGAATTGATTTGTGAAAATATCCTACTTGCTCATAAAATTCAATATTATTTTTTCTTTCTTGATATTAGGTATAGGATTTCACCACATTTTTATTGGATTCAGCTTTGAAAAAAATAAAAATCATAACGCTGGGATGCAGGGTCAATCAATCGGAATCAGATTCCCTTTTATCCGCCTTGACGGAACAAGGCTTTACGCCGGGGAGAAAAGATGAGCAATGCGATATCTGCATCATAAATACCTGCGCCGTGACCCAAAAGGCAGCCATGCAGTCCCGGCAGGCCATACGAAAATCCGCCAGGCTTTACCCGGACGCAAAAATCATTGCAACAGGATGCTACGCGCAAAGCGGGCCCCATGAAATTGCAAATATCAACGGGGTAGACCATGTGATCGCGCAGTCAGACAAGCACCTGATCCCCGGTATCCTCTCCCGCCCCTTTTCACAGCCAAAAGTCATATTACACGAAATACGAAAAAAAAACCAATTTACGAGAATCGGGGCCGCGCCCATGGGTACCCGTACGCGCCCATTTCTCAAAATACAGGATGGATGCGATCAATTCTGCACATATTGTATTGTTCCGTACACGCGCGGCCCCAGCCTGAGCCTTGATCCTGAACATGTAATTTCATCCATAAACACCCTTTTTCTAAATGGAGCCAAAGAAGTCGTCTTAACGGGAATCCACCTGGGCCGCTATGGTCAGGATCTTGCTTTGCCTTCATCTCTTGTTCTGCTTTTAAAAAGGATACTGGCCGAGACCGATCTGGGCCATATCAGGCTGAGCTCCATTGAACCCCCGGAGGCAGACGATGATCTCATAGGATTGGTGGCATCTTCCAAAAGGATTTGTCATCATTTCCATCTTCCCCTGCAAAGTGGTGATGACGCCATATTGAAAAAAATGCACAGGCCCTATTCGGCCGCTGAATTTACCGATACCGCCTTTAAAATAAACCGGCTTATCCCTCATGCCGCCATCGGCGCCGACGTGCTGGTCGGTTTCCCGGGTGAAACCGATGCTGCGTTTAAAAACACCTTTGACTTAATCGCCAATATCCCAGTAACCTATCTCCATGTATTTCCCTTTTCTTCAAGGCACCCGGCCCCGGCGGCTTCTTTTCCGGATAAAATCCGGCACGATGTCATAAAACAAAGATGCGCGGCCTTAAGGAAACTAGGCAATGAAAAAAAAGCCGCGTTTTTTCGTAAAATGGTGGGTCAAACCAGAGAAGTTCTCATTGAAGGGCGAAGGGACAAATCTTCCGGCCGGCTCCTTGGACTGACCACAAACTATGTCCCTGTATACATCGATGGAGACGACTATTTGATCAACAAACGAATTTCCTGCCGGATAACAGGGGCGTTGGACCACCGGGGCGTTTCAGGTGATATCGTAGATAGCGGAAACAAAATTCAAATAAAGATGGGAGAGATTCTACATGAGTAAAACCAATTCTGCCAGGCGGATATTTTCCATATCGGAGCTTGCGGACGAACTAGACATAAGCCCGCGTGCCATCCGCTTTTACGAAGAAAAAGGCCTGATCCTTCCCGAGCGAACCAAGGGTAACCATCGAATTTATGACAAACGTGACCGGGCCCGCCTGAAACTGATTCTGCGCGGCAAGCGCCTCGGATATTCATTAGATGATATCGCCGAAATGATAGGCATGGCCGAATTCAACATGGACGAGATGCAACAGCTAAGGAAAAGTTATGCATACGGAAAGAAAAAACTAAAGGAGATAGAAAGCCGGATGGAGGAATTAAACATCTTAAAAGAGGACCTTCTGGCCGTTCAGGAAAAAATATTAAACAGGCTTAATGAGCTTGAGGCAAAAGATTAATAATCGACTTACGAAAGGAAACTGAAATGGCTGTAGTAGATTGGGAAAAAACCGGAAATATTGCGATCGTCAAAATGGTCAACAATGAAAACCGCCAGAATCTTGTCTTTGCAAACGATTTGAACAAGGCTATTGATGAGGTTCTCGATGATTCGGACATTAACGCAATGCTGCTTTCGTCAGCCTCACCCAAACACTGGTCCCTCGGTGTGGACGTGGAATGGCTGATGACTCAGTTCAACGACAAAAACTTCGACGCAATCAAACAATTCATGTACCGAATGAACGATGTGTTTAAAAAACTGCTTACCCTGCCGATTCCGGCCATTGCCGCCATAAACGGCCATGCATTCGGCAACGGCGCCATACTCTCGTGTGCCTGCGATTTCAGGTTCATGCGCCAAGACCGGGGCTATTTCTGTTTTCCGGAAGTCGATCTCGGGATCCCCTTTTTACCCGGTATGGTGGAAATGGTAAAAAAGGCTGTTCCAGCATATAAATTAAATGAGCTTAAACTCACCGGAAAAAGGGCTGGCGCGGCGGAACTTGAAGAAGCACATGTGATTGAAAAGGCATGTCCGGATATTGATGCCCTGGCAGAGGAAACAATGGCATTTGCCGGTCTTTTTACAAAAAAAAGGGGAATCTTTTCCGAACATAAAAAAAGGATGTACCGCCATATCATAGAAGCAATGGATAAACGGGATCCTGAATATATTGAATCCCTGGCATTATTTATCCAGGAATAAAACGGCGCCGTGTCATGGGGTATTATTTTCGGACAAGGGGACAACACACACGGCGGCAGCGTTTAGTTTTATAAATTCAGCCACTGCAGAGAAAATACGCCCGGAGCCCGGCCCGTTTACAATTCCGTGCCGTGGATAATTTACCATTAAAAACTCCTTGTTCCTGCTTCCTATTTTTTGAAAAATCTTAAATGCTCCGCCATGATGGACGACCGGATCTGAAAGTGACTGGATCACCAGTACGGCAACGTCTATGGCCGAAATTTTCGGCTCCAGTTGATCCATGAGCCTTCCTAACTCCAGTATGCCCGATACGGGATTTCGAAGATAGTTGATCTGCGGATTTTCAGGATGATTTTCAATAAACTCCTTTTTCGCGGATTCTACATTCATCGTGTTCATAAGGCGGTTCCATAGGCTTATCGCCGGCACGAAACGGGCCGAAAAATCCTGTAATTTCATGGGCGGAGAAATCGCAAATGCACCGGCCACAGACGACACCCGTGTGCACAGGTCGAGTGCCAGGCCCGCTCCCGTCGAAAAGCCGCCGACCACGGCTTTTCGACAGCTATTTGCGATAATGGCATATCCTTCTTCAGCCGATTCCACCCAGTCCATATAAGTCCTGGCCGCCAAATCTTCGGGCGATGTACCGTGCCCCGACAGCCTGGACACATAAACCCACCATCCGTGTCCATTAAGGTACTCCGCCAGGGCCCTGACCTCCAGCGGGGCGGCCATGTAACCGTGCAGAAGAAGTATGCCGAGATTTCGATTTTTTCCCTTAAGCAAAAAGGGCATACCCACTTTATTACTCCTGTTTAAACCTGTACCGACAGAACCCGCATAATCTTTTTCAAAATCTAAAATTGCTTTTCCCAGAAGGTATTTACGGATATGATAGCGCAACCTTAATGTGGGCATTCGTGCGATTACTCGCAAATGGCCGTCGAATTCGGTTAACGGCTCTATCTCGTTTGCAATAACCGCCAGAGGATTATCCATTCGGACATGGTGGAAATCTGAAGTATCGGAAAAATCCGATTCCTTGAGCAATGCCCCATTTTTTTTACGGACCACATTTTTTTCAACGGCAAGCCCGATAAAATTCGCGTATTTTGAGTATCTGTCATCGGTAAGCAGGCTTATCTGATTGGTAGCAAGGCTCTCGTGACGTTTTATCCCTTTTTTTTCAAAATCGAACAGGCTGGCAAGAAAGGCTCGCTTCCGCAGATCGTCCTCTCTAAGCTCACAGGCTGGGGAATACCGTAACAGACCGGCAAATATATGATCATGATTTACAGTCGTCATGCTGTAAATAGCGGACATATAACGTTCCATAACCTTATGGTATGGGCGGTTTTTTTAAGCATCGACCGGGACTCAATAGGATCATCAAAATCGATTAAAGCCAGCGACTCGATATCCCTGCGGACACGCTCACTTTTTAAATATGCTCCCACTCTTATGGGCTCGCCAAACCGCATATCTATATCCACCCCGGACAAAAGCATGCTCGATTCAGTAATAATCTCCTCCAGCATCCGTTCGGAAATATTATCAACAAACCTTTCCGCCATGCGGCTTAATATATTTTCATGAGCACGCAAAGGATAATAGGTGAGATTAACGGGAACTATGCTGGTTTCCACGTTTAAAACAGGAACGCTATCATCGATCTGGTATAAGGAGAGCAGACGCCGTGCTTCTTCAGGATTTTTTTTAAGCATTATGCGGATACGTTCCCGGTAAAACTGCGTTCTCAGTGCAAGCGTGGCTGCACCGGTATGCGGCGGGCGGGTGCCATCCGGCGTAGACACCATGAACCTGCCTTTTTTACCCCCGTTTTTTTCAAAAATCTTTTTTGTCTTGACCATACTCCCCTCGGGAAAGATGATCCACGCGGCTTCACCGGTTAAAAGAGTCTTGACCACAAGACGGTCGCGGTCGGGGTTATGGGTGGAAATGGCTCCCATTTTGTCCAGTACGGCTGCAAGCCCCCCATTGAACAGTGTATAATCGGCGAGGCTCCAAATGGGTAAGCCTGTGATACGATTGAGATAATAAGGAATAAAGACAGTTTCTATGCGGGTAAAATGGTTGATTACGTATATGACCGGGCCCTTGGGAATACGATCCTCTCCATGGGTGCGGATATTCGCCCGTGAAAGCCCGGAAATCGCCTTAATGGCAATTCCCGCCATACGGTAAGCAAAGGGATTCATAGCAATATTTCCATATAAAAAACTTTTATACCGACGATATTCTGTGATTTTTCTAAAGCGCTGCCTTTCGGCAATTTTAAGCCATTTGCATTTTTAATTCAATCCCTAAAACCAGAAACGGCCCAGCGAGTATTAACTACTCACAGGGCCGTTTCTGTATTTATAAAGATTTTCCGGCGGCGTCCTACTCTCCC
>JAADHK010000053.1 GCA_013151835.1 Deltaproteobacteria bacterium | reverse complement strand
GAAAATAATTTTTATATTAAATTTGTTCTTCATTATGTATTCTATTATAATAGTGTTAATAGACGGAAAAATTTTCCGTGATATCAGGCTATATATCTGGAAAATATTTCCACATATTTAAATATTAAATATAATACTTGGACAAATTTTCCACTTGAATCTTATGAATCTTTTGCCTGGCACTGCTTTGCTTTCTAAACATATAATGGAATTAAGTTATGGAAATCAAGACAAAATTTAAACCAGATCCGGAATGTCGCTTAATGGATCAGGTCCGTGAAGTTTTACGGTACTATCATTTTGCATACAAGACATGAACGTAGGGACATGAGCCCTTTGCCATCCCCGGAGACGCAATGCAAGTGATTCACAGCCCTGAAATGAGGCTCAATGTAAGTTGTTGTTTTAACTGCCCCGGCAATGAAGGTTTCAGTTGCAACGCGCGTTGCAACTGAAAATTTTGGGGCTCATGGTTCCCTGCGGTTTATCTTGAATTTGTCAAAGTCCCGATCATAGGAATATAAAAGAAGGCCGGGATCTTTTTCAAGAGATGCAATCAGGTAACAATCCACGATTTCGATGTTTTTTTCGCGCCATAATTCCAGCATCCGTAATACCGCTCTTTTTTTCCGGATCGCAATCCCTTTAAATCTGAGAAGATCGGTCAACGCATCGGCAATTTCTTCTTTCGGTACCTTGTAAAAGCTTTTTAAGACAAAGATCGTCTGGAATAAAACGATCAATTTCAATTCAACGCGTATTTCACCACGCTCCAGGGCTTCAAAGAACAAATAGAGTTTTTTATATTTTTTGTTTTTATCAAGAGTCAAAAATCGGATCAGGACATTGGTGTCCAACAGCGCGCTCACTTGTTCCATCCTTCAACAAAACCCGCTTCAGTTGCATTTTGCATGTCGGCTCTGGTTGGCATGGATGTCTTGGCTGCATAGCCGCTGAAAATCCCGGATAATCCATCAGTTAAGGATCTCCGGCCCTTTTTTGCGGGAAGGGGTTTCAATAAAATGCCATCTGATTGAGAAACAACATCGATATGATCTCCAATATCAATATGGTGTTTTCTTCGCAATGCAACAGGGATGACAACCTGGCCCTTGGGGAATACTTTCATCTTAATCGATGCATTCGTATCCGTGCCCATGATTTTTCTCCGGTTTAAAATGTTTGTGAGGTTATACATTAAAAATATTATAGTATAACCCTAATGTCAATATTTTTTATGGCAATTTTTCATTGACCGTGCTTTTGCGCCGGTGGTACTCTGTTCACATATCCACCCGGCGGTAACCGCATGTGAATAGCCAAGGCACCCATTCGTAAAAGAAAGTCGTGCATGAAAACGACCTACTGGCCCGATGAATATGTAACCAAAAAGAGAACCGCCGAAGAGGCGGTTGCCATGCTTGCATCCGGCAGGAGGGTCTTTATCGGTTCATCCTGTGGTGAGCCCCGGCGCCTGGCCGAAGCCCTGGTCGCATCTGCCCGGCATTTTTCAGACATCGAGATCGTACGGCTCATGAGCCTGGAGAACTCTCCCATCACCCGACTGGCCGGGGATGACCGGGTGGAGAATATAAGCATTCGGAACATCTACCAGGGGTCGGCGGGCGCGGCCCATCTTGCGCCGAATAAACCGTTTATCACCCCCATGAACCTCTCGGCCGTGCCGGGATTGTTTTCGAAAAACCATCTTCACCTGGATGCGGCCCTTATTCAGACCTCGCCCCCGGATGATTTCGGGTGGATGAGCCTGGGCATCTCGGTGGATGTCGGCCTTGCGGCCGTGCGCGCCGCCGATCTGGTCATCGCCCAGGTAAATTCCGCAATGCCCCGGATTCTGGGCCACGGGTTCATCCATGTAGACGATGTGGATGTCATCGTGGAGCACGAGGAAGACCTGTTTACCATCGAGCAGCTCCCGGAACTCGAATCGGCGAACGCCATTGCGCGGCTTGTCGCCGACATGATAGAAGACGGCTCGACCTTTCAACTCGGTCTCGGCGCCACGCCCAAGGCCATCCTGCTTGCCCTGTCACAAAAGAACGACCTGGGCGTCCACACCCAGTTCATGATCAACGATATCATGAAGCTCATGTCCATGGGAGTTATCACCAACCGGTACAAGGGAGTAAACGATGGGAAGGCGGTTGCCTCCAATGCCGCAGGCTCATCCGATCTCTATGATTTTCTCCATGACAATCCGTCCATCGAGTTCTACCCGTCCGATTACGTCAACAATCCGCGGATCATCGCATCGCATAAGTGCATGGTTTCGGTAAACATGGTCATGGAGATGGACCTCACGGGCCAGGCCGCTGTTGACGCCCTGCCGGGCAATTTCTTTGCCGGGGTTTCAAGCATACCGGAATTTGTCCGGGGAGCGGCGGCATCACCCGGAGGAAAATCGATCCTGCTTATTCCGTCAACCTCAACTGACGGGAGGGTAAGCCGGATCGTGCCGTTTCTTGACAGCGGAGCGGTTGTGGTGCCCCGGGGCGAAGTTTCTTATGTGGTAAGCGAATTCGGAGCGGTCAACCTGTTCGGGAAAAATCTCCAGGAGCGCGCGGTTGCCATGATCAGCCTGGCGCACCCGGATTTCCGGGAGAAACTGCTTGCTGCGGCAAGACAGCAGGGGATCATCAGCCGGGCCAGAAGGCTCACCGATTCCCTGCGCGGGGTTTACCCGGCTCACCTTGAGGAGCTGCGGACCATAAATAACGAAAAGATACAGATCCGTCCCGCCAAGCCCGTGGATGACAGGCGCATTCAGGAACATTTCTATGCCCTGGATAAAAAGGATGTCATCGCCCGGTTTTTTCATGAAAAGACCTGCTTTGTCCGCAAGGACATGGAAGCCATGTTTGAAACCGATTATATCAAGGACCTTACGCTTTTGGCCGTGACCGGAGAGTTCGGGTTTGGCACGGTTATCGGGATCGGGGCCTATATGCTGGAAGACGAAAGCGGAATTGCCGAGGTGGCGTTTTCCGTGGCCCGGCCCTGGCAGGGCAAGGGCCTTTCAAGTATTCTGATCAAAAAACTTGCAAATGCCGCCGATGCAAACGGAATCAAGGGCCTGGTCGCCTATATCGACCCCATAAACCAGGGGATGATTCACCTTTTTCACCGATTGCCCTATGTCGTACACAGAAAAAGAAATGAAGATTTTCTTGAATTGACCTGTTATTTCAATGAACCGAAAAATCCATGAGGAGGAAGCATGACGAGATATCCCGCAGCCTATGATGCGCATTTGGAAGAATACGGCAAATACGCTTATGTCAAAGGGATGGAGGAATACGAAAACATTTATCGCCGGTCCATCGAGGAGCCGGAAACGTTCTGGGCCGAGCAGGCCGAAAAATACCTGACCTGGGAAAAGAAATGGGATTATGTTTTAAAATATGACTTTATTGAGGCGGATATCAAATGGTTTGGCGGCGGGGTGCTCAATGCATCCTATAACTGCCTTGACCGGCACATCGATACCATGGGGGATAAAATTGCCTATTACTGGGAAGGCGACAATCCGGATGAAACCATGGAGATCACCTATCGCGACCTTTACAACAGGGTTAACCGGTTCGCGGCGGTCCTGAAGGATCAAAACGTCAAAAAGGGCGACCGGGTGATCATCTATCTTCCCATGATAGTGGAGCTTCCCGTCGCGCTCCTTGCATGCGCCCGCATCGGGGCGATTCACGGTGTGGTGTTCGGCGGATTTTCGGCCGAAGCCATTGCAACCCGTATAAAAGATTGCGGCGCAAAGATGGTTATCACGGCGGACGGGGGTTTTCGGGGCGGCAAGGGGGTCTCTTTAAAGAAAAACGTGGACGACGCCGTTAAAAAATGCCCGAATGTGGAACGTGTAATCGTGGTAAACCGGATTGATTCGGGCGTGAAACTCGATCCGGCAAAAGAAATATGGTGGCACGAGGCAGAGGCTAAAAACGATGCGGATGTCTTTGTTCCGCCCGAGCCCATGGACGCCGAAGACCCGCTCTTTATCCTCTATACCAGCGGCAGCACTGGAAAACCCAAGGGCGTGGTCCACACCCACGGGGGCTACCTTCTATACACGGCCATCACCACCCGGCTCGTGTTTGACTTAAAAGACGACGAGATATTCTGGTGCACGGCCGACATCGGCTGGATAACCGGGCATAGCTATATCGTCTACGGTCCGCTTACCTGCGGGCTTACGAGCGTTATCTTCGAGGGCATTCCCAGTTACCCTGATTTCGGCAGATTCTGGTCCATTGTCGAAAGGTATAAGGTCAACAAATTCTACACCGCGCCAACCGCCATCCGGGCGCTGGCAAAGGAAGGTGAGGCCCATGTGGAAAAGCATGATATTTCATCCCTGAAACTTCTGGGGACTGTGGGCGAGCCGATCAATCCCGAGGCATGGCGGTGGTATTATCACCATATCGGGAGGGACTGGTGCCCCATCATAGATACCTGGTGGCAGACCGAAACCGGGGGCCACATGCTCACGTCCCTTCCCGGGGTTGACCCCATCAAGCCGGGCTCATGCTCCCATCCTTTTTTCGGGGTTGATCCCGTTATCATAGACGATACCGGTGAGGAGGTGAGATACCCCGATGAAGAGGGCCTGCTCTGCATAAGAAAGCCGTGGCCGGGGATCGCCCGCACCGTGTACGGCGATCATGAGCGGTTCAGGGACACCTATTTCTCCCAGGCTCCCGGCATGTATTTTACCGGCGATGCCGCCAAACAGGACGCGGATGGTTATTTCTGGATCATAGGCAGGATCGATGACGTGATAAACGTCTCGGGCCACAGGCTCGGCACGGCGGAGCTGGAATCGGCGCTCGTGCTTCACAGGGACGTGGCCGAGGCTGCGGTGGTCGGGTTCCCCCATGAGATCAAGGGACAGGGTATTTATGCGTTTGTCACCCTTAAATCCGGGATAACCCCTTCCGATGAGTTGAAAAAGGAGCTGGTGGGTCAGGTCAGAAAAGAGATCGGTCCCATTGCTACCATAGACATTATCCAGTGGGCCGAAGGGCTTCCCAAGACCCGGAGCGGCAAGATCATGCGGCGGATATTAAAGAAGATCGCGGCCGGAAAGGGCGACGAGCTGGGAGATACCTCCACAATTGCAGACGAAAGCGTGATCGAGCGGCTCATCGCAGACCGGGTGGATATCTCATCAAAGGCAAAATAGGACGAAAATGGGCCTTAACCTCGGCATAGCGGCGGATCATCGGTTTTTCGAACATAAGACCGGCCATTTCCATCCCGAAAGCCCGAGGCGGCTTGATGCGGTCTACAGGATGCTCGACCGGGAATTTTCAGGCCGTCTGGTCCGCTTCACGCCGGCTCCCGCAACCATGGAGGACATTGAACGGGTTCACACCCCGGGGCATATCGAACAGATATTGATGACCGCAAACCAGCGCACCACAAGCCTTGCGCCCGATACCCCGGTGAGCGCCATGACATACATGGCTGCATGGCTTGCGGCCGGGGCCTGCATCGACGGCGCTTCGAGGCTGATTAAAAAAGAGGTGGACGCGTTTTTCGCCCTGGTCCGTCCCCCGGGCCATCACGCCCTTTCCGGCAGGGCCGGTGGATTCTGTGTCTTCAACAACCTGGCCATTGCGGCCCGTTACGCGTCGAGCGTGCTGGGGCTTGACCGTATCCTTATCGTCGATTTCGACATCCATCATGGAAACGGATTAAACGACATCTTCTATGACGATCAAAACTGCTACTACTTTTCCACGCACGATCTGATGCTCTATCCATATTCAGGCGATATCGATCAGGCGGGAAGCGGCAAAGGGCTCGGGTATACCATGAACATCCCCATTGAGCGGGATTTTTCGGATGATGACATGGTATTTGTTTATGAGCAGACGCTTCTTCCGGTTATCAGGGGATACCGGCCGGACCTCATAATGGTTGCCGCCGGGTTTGACGGCCACGCCGATGACCCCATCGGCCGCAACCGCTTTTCTTCCATGCTCTACGGACGGCTTACGCGACTTATTGTGGAGGCGGCCGGGCTTTTTTCCGATGCCCGCGTACCGCTTCTTTTTTGCCTTGAGGGGGGATACGAGCCCCGGGCCCTGGCTGAATCCGTGGGCTCGGTCATTTCGGCCCTGATTGAGGATTGGGGAGAGGGAAATAAGGTGGATGCCCCGTCCCCGTCCGCCGTAAAACTGGTTGAGGACGTGATGAAAATCCACCGGCAATATGGCGTGATTTCATGATATCGGGCTTGTAAAAAGTCCGTCACCGGCAGGGGCGTTGGGAAAGATCAAAAAAATGGGTTGGTGATTGTCAGGCCGTTTATAAGCTGTCCATGCTGCAGATCTTCAGTGTAAAGAATCGTGCAATTCGCCTGTAATGCCGCAGCAACAATTAAAGAATCATAAAAGGAAAATTGCCAGCGCTCTCTTATTTGTAGTGCATAAGAGAAAAATTCAATGCCCGGAAAAATTTCACATAAAGGCGCAAGGACATCATTTAAATATATTTTACAATCCTGAATAGACAGGGGTGTTTTGAATTTGCGGGTTGCCACGTTCATAAACTCCTGCACAACCTGATAACTGATGCACCCGCTGCCTGTCAGTGCACTGTGTATCAGGCGTCTGGCAACACATTGTTTATCTGAAATATTTGGATCAAACGAATAAACAATTATATTGGTGTCCAAAAAATATTTATCTTTCATTCATTTCGTCTCGGGTAAAATTTTTGCCGGGATTCACGTAGCTCAGGGAGTCCATGAGCGTTTTATATTCGGAAGCTTTCACATCGGCGTTTGCATAACGGCTCAGCCACCGGCGGAATTGGGCATTTAACGTGGTCTGCTCTTGCTGTGCTTTTTTACGGGCTTTGCCGATCAGGCTTGCTTCCGCGCTGAGTGTAATATTTTTAAGCATATGGCCTCCTGTGCATCAAATATGTTATATGGAGATAGTGTACACTACGATAGTGTATATATCAAGAAAAATCGGAGTCGTTAAAATCCACCGTCAATACGGAGATTAAATGATAAAGGCATGCATATCGGCTCAAACCCCGGACTCGGGCAACCTCAAATCATATGAATCGGCACGCGCCGGGTTTTGCTGGGCGGAGCTTCTTTCCCGGTTTCCCGCAGGCAGGGCCGGGCAGGCAAACATAATTACCGCTTCTGTAGACCTGTGGGCCGATGATCCCGTTAAAAAGGATCATCCTGCCCTTGTCTTTGAAAGTCGCGGCAAATGTGAGCGCCTTTCCTACGGGGAACTTAAAACCCGGTCATGCCGGTGGGCGGCCATGCTTTTAAACCTCGGTTTTGCCGCAGGAGACCGGCTCGTGATCTTTCTTCCACCCTGCCCGGAAACCTTTTTCGCCATGGCGGCCTGCGCGAGAATCGGTGTCATCTTCTGTCCGGTTTTTTTCACGTCCGGTTTTTACGAGCTGGAAACCAGGATGGAAAGCATCTTGCCAAAGGGGGTCCTTACCCACCCGGACCTGGTGGAAAAAATACCCCCTGAATTCATCGGGCAACTCCAGCACATCCTGCTCACGCAGGGGGTGTCCGGGATATTCCCAAACGAGACGATCGTCGAAAACCTGTGGCAAACCATGTCCAAAGAAACCGGCCCTATCCCGTTTTCTATCGATACGCCCCTTTACCTTATATTCACATCCGGCTCGACCCGGCCGCCAAAGGGGATATTGCATTCGCACAACGATATGGCGGGTATTTATGCATCGGCCCGGTGGGCGCTCGACCTCAAGCCCGGCGATATCCTCTGGACCGACGCCGATCCGGCATGGGTCACGGGCGCGGTTTACGGTGCGTTTGCCCCGTGGCTGTGCGGGGTGACGGCCGTGGTGTGCGGGGACCTGTTTTCGGCCGCAAACTGGTATCGTTTCCTTGAAAAACATAAGGTCACAGTCTGGTACACCACACCCAGGGTATTAAGGAAAATGATGGAAGCCGGGGACGATCTGCCCACCCGCTATGATCTTTCGGCCCTGCGGCACATCGTAACCGTGGGCGCGCCCCTTGTGCCGGATATCCTCTACTGGACAAAGGCCAACCTGAAAAAGACCCCGCACGATACCTGGTGGATGACCGAAACGGGCATTATCTGCATCGCAAATTTTGTTTGCATGGACATCAAGCCCGGCTCCATGGGAAAGGCTCTGCCCGGTATCGAGGCTGAAATCATAGATGCGGACGGGAATCCGCTTCCTCCCCTTTCCATCGGCGAACTCGCGTTAAAATCGGGCTGGCCCGGAATGATGTGCGGGCTGTGGCAGGATGAGCGGGGGTTTGAGCGGTATTTCAGAAAAGGGGGCTGGTTTGTCACCGGTGATATAGCCTTAAAAGACGAGGAAGGCTATTTTTACCACCAGGGAAGAAACGACGACCTTTTAAAGGCCGGTGGAAACCGGATCGTCGGGCCGTTTGAGATCGAACAGGTTCTTTCTTCACACCCTGCGGTGGCCGAGTCCGCCGTTATTGCACGGGGGAGCGAGCCGGGGCAGGGCGTATCGTATTTAAAGGCATTTGTCACCGTAAAATCCGGTTATTCCCCAACGACCCGGCTCAACTATGAACTAAAGGCATATCTTAAAGGGAATCTTGCAGACGATATTGTCGTAAATGAAATCGCATTTATGCAACGCCTTCCCAGGACCCGGAGTGGAAAACTCATTCGCAGGGTGCTAAGAGCCAGGGAACTCGGGCTTCCGGGAGGAGATCCCGGAAACCTGCGGGAATAGCACGGCCGTCATTGCGGCATAAGCCGCAATTCAGTGTTGCCAATATATTCTGGCCCCCGGCCTAATCCCGGCCTAATCCCGCCTATACCTTGTGATCGGCATGACCGCCCAGAGTAGCGCCTGGCATATCCGTGTCCCAGGCATCGTCCTTCTGCTTGCGGCCGGGGTCTTTCTCGGACTGGACGGGGGCGGCCTGATACTGGTTAGACTACTTGGATCAAGAGGCCCCATTCCCGAATTCCAAAGTTTTATTCCGGTAAACGGTGTATAAGGCAGCCGTTTGAGATAGTATGCGTTTGAATCGATCCTGGGACTATCCTGTGAGTATACAGGGAGGGAACACCATAAGTTTATTGAAAATTACTAAAAAATACACTATCCAAAACATTCCGGCATAAATTTTGCAAGTATTTTACTGAAAAACATTTCTTCAATTAGCAGGAAAACATAATTTTTTTGTTTAAAAATTCGGGTAAACGTTTATGAAAAGGGAGCGTTATAATGTATATGAATACAGTGAGGAGCAGTCCTGGATCTTCAGAATCAAGTCTTAAAAATGTATCATGCTTGTATCACCGATACGATACGTCTGTCTCTTTCAAAAGACAATGCATCATTTTCAGCGTGTTTTTATTAGTTTTTATTGCTTCCTCCCAGGTCTTTGCAGGCAACGATCCTCTTGGCCTTAATATGACCGGGCAGATCGTTGACACAAGCATAACAAAGGGAAAAGTCGTTGAATCATTTTCCCCTCTTCCCGAACGGGTCACTCCCGGACAGATAATTCAATATGATATCGTCTCGAAAAACAATTCAAAGCGCCCGCTTCACAAGGTGGAACCTGAAGGAAAGATTCCGCCAGGAACCGAATATATCAAAAATTCAGCGAAATCGACCGGTAATGTTAAAATAAAATTTTCCGCCGACAATGGAAAATCTTTTTCAACCCCGCCCTTGAAGCTCAAAACCGTCCTTCCGGACGGAACCAAAATCGAAAAAATCATCCCGCCATCTAAATACACCAATATCCGTTTTGTAACAAAAAGTCTGAAACCCGGGGAGTCTTTTACCTCTGCATACCGGGTAATCGTAAAATAATACTGAGCGGCGGCGTAAAAAGCTTTTTTATGGCAAATTGAACGCCACTGTATCGAAAAATAACTTATCTATAATTTCAAGATATTATAAATGAGTTATTTGGAAGTGCTCCCCCCGGTCGCGCCCGGGACCGAGCCTAAAAGTAACTTTTAAAAAAAGTGGCTGAAAAT
>JAADHK010000075.1 GCA_013151835.1 Deltaproteobacteria bacterium | reverse complement strand
TTTCGCCCTTCGAGGCCATGTGCGCACTTCTTCCCGTTATCGTCTCTTCCGAAATGACTGCCGCACAGATCGTAATATCAAACACGCTCGGGATTGTAACTGATCAATATGCGGATGCCCTGATGGATGTTTTTCTTCACCCTGAAAAATACCGGCAAATGGCACTAACCAGCGCCGTATGGGTGCAACAGAATTTGAACTGGGATAATTTTTGCGGCCAAATGGTCATTGTTTTTGAACGGACAATTCAAGCTTATAATCGTTAATCAAATTACCTTGTGTGCGTAAATCTTATGATGAGACCGTCAATAGTTCAGCAATGGCAATACAAGGGACTTGTTCCGAATGCATTGCTTGAAAACCATGTATTTGAAGAATGTAAAAGAGCCGGTATCACAGCTCTGCAGTCGTATGTGACATGGGCTGAAATCGAAAAAATAAAAGGGCGCCCTGATTTTTCAACATATGATCCGCTGGTTGAAAGGCTTTCCGCCCATGGCTTGAAATGGGTTCCTTTCCTGATTGCAGGCCCCAATTATGCCACCCCCTCATGGTTTCACAGATCTTCGAAGTCCCTGTATGCCGTCTGCCTTGAACACGGCAGACAATCGAAAATTCAGTCCATCTGGAACCCGCGACTTCCAATACATATCAAATATTTTATCCAATTGTTTGCCGAACACTACAATTCTCCCGACCTCTTTGATACCATTCTTCTTGGCGTCAGCGGCAACTGGGGGGAGGCTATCTTTCCGGCTTTCGGAGGATTTCACCCGAATTTCCACGCCCATCCGGGATGGTGGTGCGGTGACACATTTGCCCTGTCTGATTTCAGGCAGCATGTTATGGACAAATACGGCGGGATTCAAGTTGTAAACCAGTTATGGGAAACTTCTTTTACAAAATTCTCCGATATTACATTCCCGGCGGTAAACAGTTCCACGTCTGCCGATATGGCAGACCTTCTTATTCGGCATATTCCACAGAACCTGCGCCCTTTTTTTTCATTTGGAAATTCAATGTGGACAAAATGGATCGGTCCGGCCGCCGAAAGACTCATGGAGAAATTTAAACGAACGGCTGAAAATACACCGGATATCGGCAGGCTCCATTATCGCCTTGATTTTACCAGATGGTACAGGGACGCAATGACAAGATGGGCGGAATTCTGGCTGAAAACCGCACGTGAGTATTTTCCTGAAAACGATATCCAGCTTGTAACCGGGGGGGAATCCAGTCCGGAATCAGGGGCTGATTTCTCTGGCCAGGCTGCTGCCGCAGCCTCTGTGGGCGGCGGAATCCGCATAACAAACCAGAATGACGATTATGCCCAGAGCTTCATTCTTACACGACTGGCGGCTTCTGCATGCAAGAACTACCGTGCATCCTTTTCCACGGAGGAAGCCGGCGTTAATCATGCATACGGTGTTACCATGAGGATATTTGACGGTATCACCACCGGCGTATCAGGACTTTATTTCAAGGGCCTTATGGGCTGCGGACATACCCCGTGCGGAAAACAAGGTTACGATATCGGCAAGTTAACCGCAGGAGCTGAAAATCTTAGAAAATATACTGCTATACTATCCATGCCGCCGCCTTTGATTAAAGTCGCGGTCTTTTATCCGGATACAGATGTCATGGTCAGGCCGGAAACCCGGAAAAAAGTCTGGCATAGGTGCAGAAAGCTCCGTCGTTTGATTGATTTTGATATGATCGATGAACGGATGGTCATGGATGGCCATATTTTAAACTACAGCTTCCTGCTTGTGCTGGAAGGGGAATGGATAACCTCAGGGGCGCTGTCACGTATTGCTTCATGGGTTAAAACCGGCGGCATACTGCTTTTTTACGGCCGGGCCGAGTTAACGCCGATCGATAAGCCTGCAACAGAATCAATCCACGTGAATGCTGGAAAAAGTATTAAGTTTGGCAGTGGGCATGCATGGCGGTGCCCGAAAGACTTGAAAACAATGGAGGAGATGGCCGGAGCCGTTTACAACCGGGAGCATATTTTTGAATGGACCGGAATTCCTGATATTCCGGTTAAAATCTTACAACGTTTTTATGCCACGCGTTTTTTTGATAAGATACTGGCCTTTGACCCGGTTCTACATCGTATTGAAATTTTCAATGCCCCTTGAGCTGTCCTGGAGGCGTTCCATTTCCCACTTGATCATTGCTGCGATAATATCGTCTATCCGGGTTTTTGCCTTCCATCCAAGTATTCGCTCCGCTTTTTCCGCACGCCCAAGGCTGAATGGAATATCATAGGGTCGGATGAAATTTTTTTCAAATTCAACATGATCCCTGTAATCAAGTCCCAGAAAAGAAAATGTTTTTTCAACAAAATCAAGGAGGCTGCATTCCTTCCCGGTTGCAATTACGAAATCCTCCGGCGTGTCATGCTGGAGAATCCGGTACATGGACTCAACGTATTCCGGGGCCCATCCCCAGTCTCTGCGAACACTGAGGTCTCCCAGTCGAAGCGGGACATCCTCCCCGGCATGAATTCGGCACGCGGTATTTATGATTTTTTTTGTCACAAACCGCGGGCTCCGCAATGGGGATTCATGATTAAAGAGTATGCCGGATGCCGCAAAAAGATTGTAGGCCTTGCGATACACGCTTGTAAACCAGAAGGCGCTCGCCTTTGCAACGGCATACGGGCTTCTGGGTTGAAAAGGGGTCAACTCGTCGGCTGCGGTGTATGCGGTATCTCCGAAGCATTCGCTTGATGAAGCGTTGTAATACCTTGCCGGCAGTTTGTGAAACCGGATAACTTCAAGAATATTCAACGTTCCGGTGCTTATGCTTTCCGTGGTATCAACCGGCTGGGCGAATGAAAGGCCGACGGATGTCTGACCGGCAAGGTTGTATATCTCATTCGGCTCGATTTCAAGAATGGTTTGCATTACACTCCTGAAGTCGGTGGGAGACATGGAATGACGCCCCACCCGTGAGAAAATCCCGAGGTGCTTCAACCGGGAAAACGAGGATAATTCGGCGTCCCTGGATGTCCCGTGAACCTCGTATCCCTTTTCCAGTAACAGCTTTGCTAGATACGCGCCATCCTGCCCGGAAACTCCTATGATCAATGCTTTTTTCATTGCCTCAACCCTTTCCGTCCATGGTTGCCTCTCTTATTATACTACTCCGTAAAGTGCATCCATATATCTCGGAATTATCGTGTCCCAATTATAGTGCGTCTTTACCTTCAACAGGGCCTTTTGGGATATTTTTTTTTGGATTTCCGTGTTTTCGAGCATTAGAAGAATCCGGTTAGAAAGGGCGTTTCTATCCCCGTAGGGAATGACAAACCCGTTTTCCTGATCGTCCACGATCGCGGCCAGCGAGGGGTCTGATGTAACGATGACTCCGGTTCCGGCAGCCATGGCTTCCACGGCGGTCAGTCCAAAACCCTCGAATATGGAAGGAACTACAACACATTGCACCCGGTTATACCATCCGTTTAATTCAGAGTCGGGGATAAAGCCCAGAAAAATTATGTTATCCTTTAATCCATGCTTGGCTATATATTGTGAAAGTCCGGAAAAACCCTTTCCTTGCCCACCAACAAAGAGCCTGGCTTCCGGCATCTTTCGGGTAACCAGCTCCATGGTTTTTACCAGGAAGTCTATCCCTTTTCGTTTTTCAAGGCGGCCCACGAAAAAAAGGGATTTTTCCAGCTTATTCACACCCGGCATTGGATAAAATTTGTCCATGTCCATGCCAATGGGAATGACGATAATCTTTTCAGGGTGTATTCCATAACGCTGTTTAAGGACACTGGCGCTTGCTTCAGAATCACAGATAATAAGATCCGACAGTTTATAAGTTCGACGCTCAAAAGGGATAAATATTTTTTTCCACCACTGGCTTTGTATGAATATCGACTGCTGCCACCAGGTATGGTGACAGGTGGCGATAACCGGGACGTCCGGTTTTCTCAGCAAAAAAAGACCACCCGGCCCGCACTGGATATTGATTCGGGAAAGCGCATGACGATTAATCACACGATTGACATTATTATGGAGCCACCAGGAGAAGCTTAAATTATACAGTTTTTTATGCAGGGGGGGGGAAATTCTGACATGATTATCAATATCATTTCGACAGGGCGAAAATATAATAACTCTGTTTTGGGGGAGCCTTGACGTCAGTTCGTGGACATAGCGGCCTATGCCTCCGAGATAGGGAAAGAAATCGTCTGTAAAGAGTCCGAGCATGGCCTTATTTCAGTGTTTTTGATTCAAGCGTTGTTAAATTTTTGACAGCATTGGGTAAAAAAAACGTGATATTTCCGTGCCAAAAATTCCCAGTCAAACTGTTTTCTGATTTCACTCAATTCACAATTATATTTCATACGATTTTCAAGAACCGAGTGGATTACATCCAGCATGCCGTCATAATCTCCGGGGGCAAGAAGCGCTCCGGTCCTGCCTTCAATCACCGCATCCCCTACCCCACCCGAGTTAAATGCGATGGTCGGGCGGCCCGATGCCGCCGCCTCGATGGCCACTATGCCGAACCCCTCCACATCAAAGCGAGCTGGGAGCACCGGAAAGACAAAACATTCGCAGGTTGCAAGAAGCTGTTTTTTCTTATCTTCGTCTACCCATCCCAGAAGATGTACCCGGTCTGTCAGGCCGAGGCGTTCTGTTGCCCGCGTGAGCCTGTCCCGATATCCCACACCATGGTAAACGGCTTCAACTGGATCATCGCCCGCAATTATGAAATCAAGGTCGGGAAATTCAGTGGCAAGCCTTGTAAAGCAGTTTTCCAGGAACTCAATCAGGCCCTTTCGGTCCGTTAGTCTGCCGATGCTCAGAATAAATCGCCTGTCGTGCGCAGCACCTTTAAAAATCTCGCCATGCCGGCCCCGATACTTGTCAATGGATATTCCGGGTGGAATCACGCAGGTTATTGCCTGGTATCCAAACCTGTCCCGTAGGAGCGACAGGGTGTGACGACTGTTGCAGATAATTCCGTTCATGCGCATTGTTGCAGCACGGACAAAGAGCTGATAAATTCGGTTTGCGTAGATAATGTCCAGGCCGTGAGCGTATGCGGTTACACAGGGTACAAAAAATCGGAGAATATAAAGAATGGGGGTTACGATCAGGCTTCCACCTAGAATAACGTTAAAATCGAGCCTGGCGCAGAGGAGCATCCCTTTTATAAGCGCATAGAAGAAAAACGGGATTATTCCCTTGATCGGAGCCCTGAAGACACGTGGGTCCATGATTGCTTTTCGTGCGTGAGGCGCAATGACAAATACATCATTACCATTAGACAAATGGATAAAAATATCGTAGTTGAGATTTTCCATCCCCCCTTTTTTGGGTGGAAAATTCCATGTCACGAGCAGCACACGTTTAGTACACCCCAAGTTATGATCCCGGGTACCCTGCCCCTGATATTTCAACCCCCGGTCTGAAAAATTCATACGGAATCATCCGATTTGCAGGGTTTTTTCAGGCGGGTTGATGATATTTTCTCGACCAGTTTCTTTTTTTCAATATATAATAACTTTTCTATGCCGATCCTGATCCGGTCGAACATATCGGCCAAAAGCCCGGTAACAAAAAAAAGAATACCGAAAAGAAAAAGGAAGCCGGAGGTAAAGCCGGCCCACAAATGGGGGCTGAAATGGCCGGTCCGCCAGTAATATCCGATAAAGAATCCGCCGAGAAGGATGGACCAGGTAAAGAGGACAAGAGCGATTCCGCCGAAAAATTCCATGGGTTTATAATCACGAAAAGTTCGGATGATGATTTTTGCCGAACGGCTGGCATAATTGAAAAGATTTCCCGCCACACGGGAAGTGCCGAATTCTCTTTCGCCCCTGATCGCTAATGGTATTTCTACAATCTTTAGCCCCTTAAAGGCAAGGTCCAGAAACGTTTCCTGGGTATAGGTGAATTTTCCCATGAGATTGAGCCTGAGCAGGGCTTCCTGGGAATAGGCCCTGAACCCGCATGAAACATCATAGACCCGCCTGCGGATCAGAAAACTTACAAGGCCTGCGATCCTGCGGTTACCCCATTTTTTTAAGGTCGGCATACGGGGGGTCAAAGTCTTGTCCTTGAACCTTGATGCGGTCACGAAATCAGCCTGGCCGGCCACTATCGGTGCTATCAGGGCCGGGATGTCGGAAGGATCAAACTGGCCGTCTCCGTCCATGTTAACCACGATATCGGCCCCCGCCTCTATGGCAAAATCGACTCCGGTATTAAAGGCTGCCCCTACGCCCATGTTTTCCGGATGGGAAAGGACGGTTGCCCCGGCCTTACGGGCGAGTTCGGCGGTGCAATCATCAGACCCGTCATCTATGACCACAACGCTTACGGCTGATATCCCACTCATGTTTTGAGGTATGGATGAAATAACCGTTTGAATGGTCTTTTCTTCATTCAGGCATGGAATCAAAATAATTAAAAACATAGCGTCCCCGGAATCAACGAAAATCAGTTGTCAGCACTTGACGGACCCGTAATAAATTCGTCGCGGCATGGGCCGTCAAAAATCAGCCGATTCGTACAGGGTCATACGTGTATTCGGCCCGAGTTTAAATGTTTTAAGCGCGGTGGCGTCCAGTTTTTTTATAAGCGATATATGAGAGGCCGTCCTGCCCGCATCATGGCGATCCAGAATCACAAGATGGTCATATTGTGCGGACATTTTTTTTACTTCAGCCATATGGGCATTGATATATTGAATGCTCACGGCACTGTATTTTTGTATAAGATATAAACTGGGGTTATCTGCAATAACAAGAATCCGTTTATTATTACCGTAATTGTTCTTAAGTACACAAATAGTTTTTTCATATTCATAAGGCAGCAACAGGCTATTTGCTAAGTATTGTTCGCCGCCATAGGGAAGAAAATATATAAAATGAAAAACCAAAAAAACACTTATTTCATACTTAAAAGCGTGACCCGAAAAAAAATATAAACGGCTTAAAGTGTATACAGTCGGCCAGATAAGCAGGGGTAATAAAAATAGTACAAAACGATTCTGAGTTGCAATGGTCATATCACCCAAATAAAATGAAAAAAGAATCAATACAGGCAAAAAATATCCAACTACCATGAGACCGAAGAACCGTTTTGTCCCTGACTTCACGGTTGCATTTTTTACGATTGAATCTCTCAGCATAAAATATATCCCTGATACAAAAAGCATTGCAACTATGATGGAAAATCCAAAATTAGGATCAAGGCCCGAGAGCACAAAAAGATTTTTGGGGTAATTGGACGCCATATTGGAAACGGAAAACGTATGAAAAAGATTTGATACTCCGACG
>JAADHK010000100.1 GCA_013151835.1 Deltaproteobacteria bacterium | reverse complement strand
AATGCTCGGAATACTATATGTATGCCTCCGCTTTCGCGACACCACTACGCCTTGTATATGGAACTTTCTACTTAGCCATCGTAACCGGGTTACCTGACTTTTTACGAGATCATCAATACTGGCGGCTCCGTAAAAAATCCGTCGGCAGAGATTTCCGATGATGTCTAAAATACAGATATCTTGTAAAACCATAAGCAACGGCGGTTTACTGAATATGCAGAAAAACAAAGTTATGTCCGGAAAAATGAACGATTCCGTCTCCTGTTTCGGGGAGTTTGACATGGCACGTACATTGTGCCGGAAGAATTGCGGCATGCGTCTCCGGTGTGCCCTTGCAAGGCTCGAACTGCAAAGGCTGCGGGAGATGGAAGAGATGGAGGAGATCATGGATGCATATGAGATTACCCAGAGCATCCAGTAGATGACGTCGTGCAAGTCCCATCTACTGCGTTGCGGCCTTATATATGGAACTTGCACTTGGCCATCTTTTCCGGGTTTACAACTTTTT
Source organism: Deltaproteobacteria bacterium (assembly GCA_013151835.1). Taxonomy (GTDB): domain Bacteria; phylum Desulfobacterota; class Desulfobacteria; order Desulfobacterales; family Desulfosalsimonadaceae; genus JAADHK01. Next base: position 12,672 of record JAADHK010000100.1, on the reverse strand, counting down.
CCGATAGCGTCAACCGTCAAATATCTTGCCCGGATTTAATATGCCTTTGGGATCAAAGGCAGTCTTGATCCTTTTCATCAGCGCCAGGGCCGGAGGTGATATCTCATGCTTCAGGTAGGCGGCTTTTGTGGTGCCGACCCCGTGTTCACCCGTTATCGTACCGCCCAGGGCCAGGGTATAGTCAAAAACAGCGTCAACGGCTTTTTGCGCCGCCTCCCGCTGATCCGCATCCGCACGGTCGTACATGATGTTGACATGGATATTGCCGTCCCCGGCATGCCCGAAACTCACCATGGTAAGGCCGGTTTTCCGGCTCAATTCAGCCACCCGCAGGACCATATCCGGTATCCTGCTTTTTGGTACGACAATATCCTCGTTGAGCTTGTCCGGGGCATAAGTGAACAGGGCAGGTGAAATCGTTTTTCTCGCTTTCCAGAGCAGGTCCGCTTCGATTCCCTGTCCTGCCGTCCGGACCTCCCGTGCATTTTCAGCGGCAAGCAAAGATGCAAGACGCGCGGAAACCCCACTCACCTCTGCAGTTGAACCGTCAACCTCTATGAGAAGAACAGCCCCGGCATCGACAGGGAGCCCGGCATGCAGGTGGTTTTCCACGCACAACACGGCAGCCTGATCCATATATTCAAGGGTCCGCGGGATGATGCCGCTTCTCATGATGCTACAAACCGCACAAGCGGCCCCGCCTATGGTATCAAATACCGCAGTCAATGTTCCAACGGCTTCGGGCTGGGGAAGAAGGCGAAGAGTCAATTGCGTGATCACGCCGAGAATTCCTTCAGACCCGATAATAAGGCGTGTGAGATCCAGGCCCGCCACCCCTTTTGCGGTTTTAACTCCCGTCTTTACGATCTCGCCCGTAGGGAGAACGACTTCGAGTCCAAGGACGTAATCACGTGTAACTCCGTATTTAACCGCCCTGGGGCCCCCCGCGCACTCTGCGGCATTGCCGCCCAGGGTTGATACAGCCGCGCTTGACGGGTCGGGCGGATAAAACAGGCCCTTTTCTTCAACGGCCTTCTGAAAACGACCGGTGATAACACCGGGCTGAACAATTGCCACCATGTTGTCAATGTCTATTTCAAGGATACGGTCAAAGCGGGTCATGGCCAGAACCACCCCGCCCCTTGCCGGAACCGAGCCCCCGGTCATACCGGTTCCGGCACCCCGCGGGGTAACAAAGAATCTTTTCTGGTTTGCAAGGTCGAGGATGGCGGATACTTCCTGGGCGGTCTTCGGGAATACAACCGCGTCGGGCAGCTTGAAATCAGGGGTCGTATCATAAGCATAACATGCCATGTCTTCTTTTGAATCAAGGCAGTTATCCGGCCCGACAATATATTTTAAACTTTTGATGACAGATGGCGAAAGAGGCATGATAAGTCCGTCAAAACTTGCCGGACTCGAGCTTTTCTTCAAGCATCTGAACCTGCCTGAAAAGCTCGCCTTTCAGCCTGATCTCTTTTTCAACCATATTGATGGAATGGATGATGGTGGCATGGTAACGCTTGAACTTGTCACCGATCACCGAAAGCGGGAGATCAGTATGCCGGCGGGTAAGAAAAATAGCGATCCGTCTTGGATGCAGGATAGACTGCTTTCTTGATTTCGACTCCATATCCTTTACCGAAACATTAAACTCCCTTGATACAAGCTTCTTGATGGTTTCCGCAGTTATCTGCCTGAGATTGGCCTTGAGGTTTTCCACCACGCTTTGCGCAAGGTGCATGTCGATCGTAACACCGAGAAGACATGCTCTTGATGTGACCCCCACCAGACCGCTTTCAAGCAAACGGATGTTTTCGGTTAACTCGGATGCCAAATATTCGAGGACTTCCATGGGGATCGGAATTTTCTTTTCTTCGGCCTTTTTTACCAGTATCTTCAGCCTGGTCTTGAAGTCCGGGGGCTTGATCACCGAAAGAACGGACTGGGAAAGCCTGGATGAGAGCTGATCGCTTATTTTGGGTATTTCCCCTGGGGTATAGCAACTTGAAAATATGATCTTCCGGCCCGAATCATAAAGGTAGTCCAGGGTCATCGAGAGTTCCCTCTGAGTCCGCTCACGGCCGGAAAGGAGGTGCACCTCCTCTAAGAGAAGCACGTCACAGTTTTCCCTGTAACGATTTTTGAAAGTATCAAAGGAATCACTCTTGATGGATCGAACCATGTCGCGGGTAAAATCCTCGGCCGTAACATACAAAACCCGCTGATCAGGGAAATCGGAAAGAATTTTGTGCCCCACCGCCTGGGAGAGGTGACTCTTGCCCATGCCTGAACCGGACTTTAAAAAAAGAGAGTTCCATTCCAGGTCATTGCTCGCATCATCCTTACGACCGGCAAGTGCCCGGGCCGCATTGTACGCAAAAAGAGAATTCTTGCCAACTACAAACCGGTCAAAGGTATAATCACGTCTCAGCATGCGGCCGTTTAAAGAACCGGCCCCGGGAAGCATAAGCTGGGCCGGCCTCTTTTTTATCGCCTGTTGGACGACCGGGCTTTCACCCCTATTGTGGGGAACCTCAAGGGAAAATGTCAACACACTGCCGACGACATTTTTTATCTCGTCAGCAATCAGGCTCATGTAATTGGCGCTCACCCATTTCTTGATATAAAAATTAGGGCATGCCAGGATCATCCGGTCCCCACCGGCACGCACATAGTGGATGGGCTCGATCCAGAGCTTGAAAACATGGGGGGGAATTCTACGACTCAACGCATCCTTGACATTCTTCCATACCTTTTCCATGGAATCGAAATCCTCTCTTGTGGCAATCTGGAAAGACGGTTAATATATAAAGAGGGTGTTGTGAAAAGCTGGGTTACTCTTAGAGGAGAAACAACACAAAGGTCAAATTCGATAAATGGCTGTTTTCGCAATTTCGCAAAGAGTTATGATCATCAGAATATCAGGTGTAAATACGATATGTTAAAATCAGTAAAAATGAAACTCCCCTTGAATCAAGGCTGTTTTAAATCTTAACATAACACTAATATTTCAAGGGGTCTTCCATTGCCGCGCCGCTTTTACGGCTTTTTGGGAATCTTTGAATTACGACGATTTTCTCTTATTTTTATTCTTTTTTACCCTTGTTCAAATAATAAAGGATGCGAATGAAAAAAGTGCTTACAGGCCTCGAAAACCTCCTCGCCGATCCTCGAAAATGGCTTTTTGGACAAAGAATCGGACTGCTCTGCAACCCGGCATCGGTGGACGGAAAGCTGCGCCATGCCAAAGACCTGTTATCATCCGTTTATGGAAAACGGCTTTCCGCCCTGTTTTCTCCCCAGCACGGATTGCATGCCGAAAAACAGGACAACATGATAGAATCGGACAATTTTATTGATACGGAGCTTGAAATACCCGTTTTCAGCCTTTACGGCAAAACCAGGATACCCACCGATTCCATGCTTTCAGGTATTGACGTGATGATAATCGACATTCAGGACGTGGGCAGCCGGGTATATACCTTTTTTTCAACGGTCTCATACTGCATGGAAGCTGCGGCCCGCCTCGGTAAAAAAATAGTCGTGCTGGACCGGCCCAATCCCATCGGAGGCATAGCCGTGGAAGGAAACCGCCTGGCCCCTGAATTTAAATCCTTTGTGGGCCGCTTTTTGATGCCCATGCGCCACGGCCTTACGATCGGCGAGTTTGCCTCATATATAAACACTTCTTACACCATTAACTGCGATCTTTGTGTTATTCCCATGAAAGGATGGCAACGCAAAATGTACCACCAGGACACTGGCCTGTTCTGGGTGCCCCCTTCACCGAATCTCCCCACGCCGACTTCCGCCATGGTTTACCCGGGCCAGGTGCTTCTCGAAGGAACGAATATCTCGGAGGGCCGGGGCACGACACAGCCGTTTGAAATATTCGGGGCCCCGTTTATCGATAACGCCCGGATTTTAGAGTTGCTGGGGGATAAAAGAATTGCGGGAGCGGTTTTGCGTCCCGTGGTGTTTGAACCCGTGGCGGGCAAATGGGCGAATACACCCTGCCACGGATTTCAGATTCACGTGACCGATCCCGCAGCATTTATACCGTACAGGACGTCAATCCAAATCCTTGCCGCCATTTATTTAACATCCGACGGCCGGTTTGAATGGAAATCTCCGCCCTATGAATATGAATGGGAAAAACCGCCCATCGACCTTATCTCTGGTGATCCGCTTATACGGGAGTTGATCGAGGCAAACAGGATTCCTGACGAAGAAGACTTTTTCTGGCAAGAAGATGAAAACCGGTTTGCGGAAGAGACCAGGCCGTTTCTACTATATCGTAAATAACGGCGGGAATGGAAGAGGCAGTTTCATAAAGATGAACGTCCAACATCGAACATTGAACGTCGAATAACGATGTCGCTCCGCTCATTAAATTGTTCTAAAATCAACCTTGATGATCTCGTAAAAAGTCAGGCAACCCGGTAAAGATGGCTAAGTAGAAAGTTCCATATACAAGGTCGCGAAAGCGGAGGCATACATATAGTATTCCGAGCATTTCGCGACCCGCTACAACGCAGTAGATGGGACTTTTTACGACGCCATCAACCTTGGTTTTTTTTGTTCATTATTCGATGTTGGACGTTGGACGTTCATCTTTTTCAGTAGCCTTTTTACGAGCCCGTCAAATATAACTTCACCCGCCTATTTCTGGGTTTTTAGTCCCTCGATTTCCTTTTTTAATTCCTCGTTTTCCTTTTTAAAGGCCTCCACATCGGGATTTGTGTCCATGGGAGCCGGCTCGATTCCGTTTTCACTCGTCCAGGTATCCTTTAGTTCATCAAACCCGAGATACCAGGGCCAGGCAGCCGCCGAGAAGCAACATGACAGGGATTGCACCCGCCAGCAACTGCAGAAAAGCCGAAAACCAGACCGCAAGGCCAATGACGCCGAGTACGGCTGCAATTGCACCGCCAATTAAAGTCTTCATAATGTGTATCCTCCTTTGATTTTAATGTTTGCCGATTTACAGGCATAAGATGTTTGGTTTGTATTATTCAAAATCGATTACCACATGCCTCCCTGCATGGCAAGGCAAAAAAGCGCTGCCCGCAACGTGCGGACAGCGGAAAAATTTCAATCTGTGCGGGCGGATGCTTTCCGCCATGATCCCCACTTGCAAATAACGGATTGAATTGTTAGATTGTCATGCAGAAATAAAAATAACGGCGGTTTGGCTCCATATCCTGAACCGAAAACCTTATTTGATGGCGTCGTAAAAAGTCCCATCTACTGCGTTGTAGCGGGTCGCGAAATACTCGGAATACTATATGTATGCCGCCTCCGCTTTCGCGACACCACTACGCCTTGTATATGGAACTTTCTACTTAGCCATCGTAACCGGGTTGTCTGACTTTTTACGAGTGCATCTTATTTAATTAAATACCAAACTCAAGGTTACAAGGAACTATGCCCATGTTTCAGGCGCAAAAGCCCGACGGCAAGGTGAGTGACAGTGATTCCGACACCCCGTTTTTCTGTTTCCTTCCTGAAAAACTCGGTGTCCTGACGGGCTTTATTATAAACTTTTTATTCAGGCGCATCCAAGTTGATTCATCCCTTCCTTCAGGGCTGCGTGCGCTCAGGCAAGACGGGATCGTAATCTTTGTTAACAAGTATAAGAGCGCTTTTGAATTTCTGCTTTGCCATACCCGGCTTGGCAAAGAAGGGCTCCCTGCCCCTTGTATCGGGTTTGATTACACAATCATCTTCTGGCAGCCTCTGCGCCGAATCATGCGGGGCGCCTTGTTTTATATTAAATCCTTTTTAAAACATTTATCTTTCCCCGACCCCTATGACAGCGGATATATCAGCGACAAACTGATTTCCGGCGAGGCGGCTTTTTTATCCCTGATCGAGGACAAGGGTTTTTACAGGCGGCTGGTGGAATCAAAAAAAGATCCCATAGACTACCTTATTGAAATACAAACAACTCTCGAGGCGCCTATCTATTTCGTGCCGCAGGTAATACTATATGACACTGCGCCCGGGACACGGCGCCCGTCCCTGATAGACCTGATATTCGGCACCAGTGAAAAACCGGGCCGTTTGCGCCGGCTTTTTTTGCTGATCAAAAGCCCGGGCAAAATCATTATGGAAGCCGCCGAGCCAGTGCGTTTAGATGAGTTCCTGGCCAGGCCGGACGTTTCGGGGTTAAGCCGGAAAGGCCAGGTCGCACGCCTTCGGCGTTATCTAACCGATCAGATCAACCAGCAACGCCAGACCGTTACAGGCCCGGCATTGAAGTCCCGCGATGAAATAATCGAAGAGGTCCTGACCTCGGCACGCCTTGAAAAAAAACTCTCGGACTATGCCTCAAAATCCGGCAAATCCCTTTACGATGCCCGCGGGGAGGCCGCTGAATTTTTAGATGAAATCGCGGCCAACCTGAATACCAAAATCATCCGCTTATACGACATTACCCTGAGATGGATTACCCGCGCCATGTTTGACGGAATGGTAATCGATTACGAGGGATTAAACCGGGTCAAGCAGGCATCCAGGCAGGGGCCCCTGATCATGGCCCCCTGCCATAAAAGCCATCTGGACTACCTGATCATTTCATATCTTTTCCACAACAACAAAATGCCCTGCCCCCATATCGCCGCCGGCAAAAACCTTTCATTCTGGCCCCTGGGACCGATTTTCAGGGGGGGCGGCGCTTTTTTCCTCCGCCGGACGTTCAAGGGCGAACCCCTGTATCCGGATGTCTTTTCAGCTTATTTAAACAAAATCCTTGAAGAGGGATATAATGTTGAATTTTTCATCGAAGGCGGGCGCAGCCGGACCGGCAAACTCCTTTTCCCCAAGACCGGTTTTCTGACCATGCTCATGGACGCCTACCGTAACGGCAAAATTTCCGATTTGATATTCGTCCCCATCTATATCGGATACGACAGGGTTCTGGAAGAAAAGGCCTATGCGAACGAGGTTGCGGGGGGGAAAAAATCTCCCGAAAACATAAAAAATGTCATAAAAGCCGGAAAGTTTTTAAAAAGGAAATACGGCAAAATCTATGTCAACTTTCATGAGCCGTTTTCACTAAAGGAATACATTGATGATCAAGACGCGGCGGGCATGGAGGAAAACAGGCCCATGGCGCATGATTTCGCCCGTAAAATTATTGCCGCCATCAACAGCGTGACGGTTGTCACGCCCCATGCGGTAATTGCCGGCGCGATCCTCAATTCATCTTCAAAACACTTTTATTACCGCCATGTCCTGGAATATGCCGAAACCTACATGAACCATCTTTCCGCATGCGGCGCCCCGCTTTCAGACACTCTTTTCATGGACAAAAAAAACGCTTTTCGTTACGTTATCGAAACATTTGTTGAAAACAAGTACATAGAAGGCGCCATGTCGGACCCGGACACGGCCTTCTCCCCGGACCGGGTGTTCAAAATAAACGAAAACCGACGTTCCAACCTTGAGTATTATAAAAACAATGCCATTGCCTTTTTTATTCCCGGGGCATTCACGGCGCTGTCCCTGCTTGCCGCAGACGCGTTCCAGTTGACCGGCACACAACTCGCGGACGACTTTGCGCTCCTGGCCAACCTGTTTGAAAACGAATTCATCATAAACCTTGCGACCCCGGAAGAAGAAGTGCGGAAAAACTTAAAGGCGTTTATCGACGAGGCCATCATAGCTCCGCATCCAACCCTTCCCGACACCTACAACCTGACATCCGCTGGTTTCAGAAAATTAAACCTTTTCGCGGCCTTTTTAACCCCGCATTTTGAATCATACCTCGTGGTACTGAACTTCTACCAGAAATACGCAAGCCGTCCCATCCTTGAAACAAAGGATTACTTAAAGAAAATACAGTCCTTTGGCATGAGGATGTTCAAGCGAGGTGAAATCACCCGAAAAGAGGCGCTCTCCAAGATAAACTACAAAAACGCCGTCACCTACTTCACGGCCAACGGCCTGAATCATCCCGAGGCCGACAGGGAAAGGCTCGATTATTACATGACCGTGTTTAAACGGTTCAGGCGCTTCCTCAAGCAATGAAGGCATTGATTCTTTCCGCAGGTTTCGGCACCCGGCTTCTTCCGCATACCGGGCGTATCCCGAAACCGCTCTTTTGCCTGGCCGGCCGGCCGATGATAGATATTATCATATCACGCCTGGTCGCGGTCGGGGCGGAAACCATTGTTATAAACACCCACCATCTCCACGAAATGCTCAAAGACCATTTGTCGAAAAACAGATACGCCGTGCCGGTGATCTGCGTGCAGGAACCCGAGATTCTCGGCACGGGCGGCGCCATCAGGGCCAATGCACAGCTCCTGGGTCCCGATCCATTTATCGTGATCAACTGCGATATTGATACGGACATTGACATAAAAGATGTCTATAAGACACATTTGGACAACAAATTTCCGGTTACGCTTGTCCTGCACGATTATCGGAAATTCAACACCGTGACAATCAATGAGCAGGAATTTATCACGGGATTTAACGGACAGGCGAAACCGGAGTCGCTGCTGGCTTTTACCGGCATTCAGGTGATAGACGTTAAGGCAGCTCTCCGCATGCCAAAGGCAGGCGCCAGCATCGACGGGTATAAAAAGATGATCAATCAAGGCGAAAAGATAAAGGCCCATATTGTAAAAAATCGTTTCTGGAACGATGTGGGCACTCCGGAAGGGTTTGTGCTGAGCGCGGCCCGGTGCGCGGCCCCTGATGTTTTCAAAGCCGCTTTTAACCTGGACGTTCCAATCGACTCAATTGACTTTATCTCGCTTTCAGGAGACGGCTCAGATCGGAAATGGCACAGGGTCGGTGCGGCCGGAAGGACCATGATCATGGCAGGCCACTCTATTGCATCCGATACGTGTACCTGCGAGGCCGACTCATTTGTGAACATTGGACGCCATCTTCACATCAGGGGAGTGGCCGTGCCGCAGATTTTTTCCTACGACAGGTTTTCCGGCCTGGTTTTCCTTGAAGATCTGGGAGATACCCATTTGTGCGACATGGTATCCGGGATAAAAAATCAACACGGGATAGTCGGCCTGTACAAAAAGGTAATAAAATCCGCAGCCGTTATGTGGGTTGCCGGATACAAGGGATTTGATCGCTCATGGACTTTTCAGACAAAAGAATACGACAAGGATGTTATCATCCAAAGAGAATGCCTCTATTTTTTCTCATCCCTTATAAACGGATACCTTAAGATGGAAATGGATCCATCTTGGTTTGCAAAGGAATTTGATTATCTTGCCACAAAAATCCTTGAAAATCGCGTTACCGGTTTTATGCACCGGGACTTCCAGTCGGCAAACATCATGATACGAAAAGGCCGCCCGTTTTTCATAGACTTTCAGGCGGGACGCGCAGGCCCGATCCAATACGACCTGGCATCCCTTCTGGCGGACCCCTATGTAAACCGGCCGGGATCGATGCTCGAATCGCTGGAAGACGAGCTTTTAGACTATGCAACGGGCCTGCTTGCCAACAGGATATCCCTTGACAGCACACAATTTATAACCGGATACAGGTATAGCCGTATATCAAGACTTCTCCAGGCCCTCGGAGCCTTTGGATTTCTTTCGGATGTTAAGAAAAAGACCCGGTTTGCAGCACATATACAACCGGCGCTTGGCAACCTTTTAAAATATCTGAAAAGACTTTCCGACCAGAATCTTTCGGGCCTGTGCCGTGTGGTGGAAAAGGCGGGTCATGTTTTGGCAACCACCAGTCAACATTGAATAAAGGAAATCAATATGCAAAAAATACCCATAATGATTAACGGTCTGCCGGGAAATGTCGCTCAAATGCTGGCGCGACACGCCCTTTCGGATAACCGGTTTTCCCTTGTCCCCTTTTCGCTGACCGGCCCGGAGATAAGCGATTCTGTGTATGAATCAAACGGTGCCGCCTTTAAATTGATACGGCCGCAAGAAAGGGACTCGGCCGTGGAGGGCATAAAAGCCGAATTTGGCGAATTTATAGCCGTAGATTTTACACACCCCTCAGCCGTGGAAGACAACACTCGTTTTTACTGCAATCACGACATTTTCTTTGTCATGGGTACGACGGGCGGAGACCGGCTGCTGCTGGCAAAACTGGTGGAGCAGTCCAATATAAGCGCGGTTATCGCCCCCAATATGGCAAAGCAGATCGTGGGCTTCCAGGCCATGGTGGCCCATGCCGCAGAACAATTCCCCGGACTTTTTACCGGATACTCCCTTGAGATCAATGAAAGCCACCAGAGCGCCAAGGCAGACACGAGCGGGACGGCAAAAGCCGTGGCAGGATATTTTAATAAAATGGGGATAGATTTTTCCGAAGATCGAATCACAAAGATCAGGGACATAAATGTCCAGCAAAAGGAACTGGGCGTGCCCAAGGCCTATTTAAACGGCCATGCATGGCACACATATACCCTTGTATCCCCGGACAAAAGTGTGCTCTTCAAGTTTACCCACAATATCAACGGCCGTGACATTTATGCTGACGGAACACTCGACGCCACGGGCTTTTTACACAAAAAAATCGGTCAAAATGTGCACGGCCATGTTTATTCCATGATCGATGTGCTGAAGGGATCTTAGGCAATTATGCGGAATTCACACCAATTCCAGGGGACTAAAACATTGCTCATTTTTCGCACAACCCTCGTAAGGACGGCAGAAAGACCTCCTTTATGGAAGGCTAAAGCCTTCCGCTACGTTGAGCGTACAAATTTTATAAAATTACTTTTCGTAAGAATACCGCGAAGAAGGATAATCCACCTTTTACGAAGCATGCCGGGGTTCGGCGTTGTTTTCTTTCTGGCTCTGATGATGGCCCAACCGGCATTCGCCAGCCCCGGTGGGACGGACCCCATCGCGGACATTAACGCTTATCCGGGCGGAAAAATAGTCGTCTTTGCGGGCCAGTATCCCAAGAGCCTTAACTACTATCTTGAAAACAGCTCCTTTGCCGCCGAGATTTTCGGATTCTTTTTTGAATCGCTCCTTTCTATAGATCCGGTATCCCTTGAATATGAGCCGGGTTTAGCCGATAAATGGGAGATATCAAAGGATAAAAAGACATTTATTTTTCATATTGATCCAAAAGCGAAATGGAGCGACAACACGCCGGTGACGGCAAAGGACGTTATCTGGACTTACAAGACGGTCATGGATCCGAAAAATATGACCGGCCCCCATAAGCTTGGCATGGGCCGGTTTTCTCCCCCGGAAATAATCGACCGCCTCACCGTCCGTTTTACCGCAAAAACCGTACACTGGCAAAACCTGCTGACTCTTGCGGGTTTCCAGATTTTGCCCGAACACGCCTATTGTAAAGGCGATTTCAATAAGGTCAACTTTTCGTTTCCCGTGGTCTCCGGGCCGTATGCTCTTTTTAAACTGGAAGAGGCAAACTTTATCGAGATTGATAAAAGGGATGACTGGTGGCAGGCGAACCGGCCTGAAAACTTGGGGAAATATAATTTCAAGGCTATTGTGTTCAAGTTTTTCGCCGAACGTGAAAATGCGTTTGAGGCATTTAAAAAGGGGGCAATAGACCTTTTCCCGGTTTATACCTCAAGGCTCTGGATACGTGAAACAAACGGGGACGACTTTATGGCCGGCCGGATCATAAAACAAAAGGTCTATAACCACCGACCGGTGGGATTTCAGGGCTTTGCCATGAACATGCGCCTTTTTCCGTTTAATGAGCCTGCCCCAAGAAAAGCCATGGCTCTGCTGCTCGACCGAAAGAAGATGAACCGGACATTGATGTATGGCCAGTATTTTCTCCACCGGTCCTATTATGAAGACCTATATTCGGACAAATCACCCTGTAAAAACCCGACTGTTTCCATGGACAGGAAAAAAGCCGCGAAAATCCTTTCGGACGCGGGATGGCGGGCCAACCCGAAAACGGGTCTTCTTGAAAAAAATGGCCGACCCTTTTCATTCAAATTCCTCACCCGGTCGGCCGCGTCCGAGAAATTCCTTTCCATCTACGCCGAAGACCTGAAAGACGCCGGCATCGAGCTTGTCATCGACAAGAAGGACTGGGCCGCATGGGCAAGGGACATGGATGGATTCAATTTCCAGATGACCTGGGCCGCGTGGGGGGCCGGAATTTTTAAGGACCCGGAGGGAATGTGGGCGTCTTCGGAAGCCAACCGGCAGGGCGGGGCCAATATCACCGGTTTTTCAAACCCCGTTGCCGACAGGCTCATAGAGAAACAAAAGACCGAATTTAACGTGGATGAACGGAATCAAATCTGCCGGGAAATCGATGCGATAGTCTTTAAGGCATACCCCTATGTCCTGCTCTGGAACATAGACTATACCCGGCTTTTGTATTGGAACCGGTTCGGAATGCCGCCCACTGTGCTGTCCAAATACGGCGATGAAACCAGTGCGCTGACCTATTGGTGGGTGGATGAAGATGCGGACGCGGCATTAAAGGATGCGGTGAAGGACAAACTCCCGCTTCCTCCCCATCCATTTACAGTCCGGTTTGACGAAACATTCAACAAATGATGATCTCGTAAAAAGTCAGGCACCCCGGTAAAGATGGCTAAGTAGAAAGTTCCATATACAAAACGTAGTGTTGTCGCGAAAGCGGAGGCATACATATAGTATTCCGAGCATTTCGCGACCCGCTACAACGCAGTAGATGGGACTTTTTACGACG